>CAYNDV010000179.1:0-8515 GCA_964396055.1 uncultured Vicinamibacterales bacterium
GTGGACCGGGTGCGGGAGATCATTGGGAAGTACAGGCCGTTAGGCCGTTAGGCCGTTGGGCCGTTGGGCCGTTAGGCCGAAGGCGGTTCACGGTTGGAGCCGTGCCTGTGTGCCGCTGACGTACGACGGGCGCGGGGACGGGCAGGGCTGAAGAAGCCCTGCACGTCGTCACCGCGCCCTCATCGTCGAAGCGTGATCCCTTCTTGCTTCTTGCTTCTGTCTTCTGTCTTCTGTCTTCTGTCTTCTTCCCTACTCCGCCTCCGGCCGCCCCGGGATCAACGCCTCGCAATCCAGCGTCTGGGGCCCGGCCTCGGTGCACACCGCGTATTTCGCCGCGTACATCGACACGCCGGCATACTCGCCCTTCGCGTTCAGGACGTAGAAGTTGATGCCGAAGTTGGGGTTGCCGTTCTTGTTGAGCAGCCGCTTCTCCACCGTGTTGGCCCGGATGCGCTTGAGCGCCTCCATGCCGGCGTCCTTGGGATGCATGCCCCGCCGCATGTTCTCGACGATCAGGAACGAGCACAGGTTGTAGAGGTTGGCTTCGCCGCGTCCCGTGGAACCGGCGGCGCCCACCTCGCCGTCCACGTAGAGCCCGGCGCCCAGGATCGGCGAATCGCCCACCCGGCCGGGGATCTTCCACGCCAGCCCGCTGGTCGTCGTCACGCCGCAGATCTCACCCTTCGGGCTGATGCCATCGCAGTTGATGGTCCCGTAGTAGTGGTCCGGATCGATCAGGCCCTCGGCCACCATGTCGAGGCCCACGCGGTTGTAGGCCTCGAGGCGCTTCGCGGGATCGAGGTAGTGCAGGGGATCCACCCGCCGCTTCCACTCGAGCCACATGCGCCGCGACCGTTCCGTGTTCAGGTCGTCTTCGATCGTCATCCCGAGGCTGCGGGCGAAGTCCTGGGCGCCCTGGCCGACCAGCAGGTGATGGTCCGTGTACTCCATCACGGCCCTGGCCACCAGCGACGGCGTCCGCACGCCTTCCAGGCACGCCACGCCGCCGGCGCGTTTCTTCGGCCCGTGCATCACGGACGAGTCCAGCTGCACCACGCCGTGGGCGTTGGGCAGGCCGCCGTAGCCCACGCTGGTGTCCTCGGGGTCGAGCTCGCACAGGTTGACGCCGGCAATGAGGGCCTCGAGCACGTCGGTGCCCTGCGTGATCAGGCCGAAGGCCTTCTGGACGCCGGTCACGTCCCCGCCGTTCTTGAAACGATTGCCGTTGGCCGACGCCACCACGACAGGTTTGACCGACTTCGGCGTCATCACCGTCGGGCCCGCCGCCGGCGCCTGCGCGCGGGCCGGGGCCGTGGCGGCCACGACGGCCGCGGCGCCGGTCATGACGAACTCGCGACGATCGATTTTGTTGGGCATCTCCGACTCCTCGGGGCTGAAGGTGGGTCGATTCTATCCGCCGCCCCGCCGGCTGTGAACCACGATTCGTGTTTGACGCCCGGACCGGCGGCCGATAGCATGAAGTTTTCCAGACACGGACCAAAGACCGACCTATGACGGAATCGTTCCCCCCTTTCCCCGACCGTATCAAGGACCTCGGTGAACTGGCCTCGGACCTGTGGTGGAGCTGGCACAACCGGCCCCGCGCCCTGTTCCGGCGCCTCGACTACGCCCTCTGGCGGCTCACGGCCCACAACCCGGTGCGCATGCTGCGCCTGCTGCCGCGTGAGCGCCTCGAGGAGGTGGCCGCCGACCGGACGTTCCTGGCCGCCTACGACGACGCGGTCCGGGCCCTGCGCCAGGCGCGGCTGGCCCGGGAGACCTGGTGGCCCAAGACCTTCGGCGAAAACGGGCACCCGACGATTGCCTACTTCTCGGCCGAATTCGCGCTCCACCAGTCCCTGCCGATCTACGCTGGCGGTCTTGGCGTGCTGGCCGGCGACATCTGCAAGGAAGCCAGCGACCTGGGCCTGCCGTTTGTCGGCGTGGGGTTCATGTATCCCCAGGGCTACTTCCACCAGCACGTCTCTCCGGAGGGCTGGCAGGAGGAAACCTACGAGAAGCTCGACTGGGACGATGCCCCGGTGGAACCGGCGCTGCTGCCCGACGGCACGCGCTGCGTGGTGGAGGTGCCGCTGGGCGATCGGACGGTGAAGGTGGCCGTGTGGCTGGTGCGCGCCGGCCGCGCCCGTCTCTACCTGCTCGACACGGACGTGGCCGAGAACGCGCCGTGGGACCGCGAACTGTCGGCGCGGCTCTACGGCGGCAACCAGGAGACGCGCATCCAGCAGGAGATCGTGCTGGGCCTGGGCGGCGTCCGCGTGCTGCATGCTCTCGGCATCAACCCGGGCGTCTGGCATCTCAACGAAGGCCATGCCGCGTTCGTGGCGCTCCAGCGGCTGTGGAACTACCTCGAGCAGGGCCGCGACTTCGACAGTGCGCTGGCCGAGGTGCGCCGCACCACGGTGTTCACCACGCACACGCCCGTGCCGGCCGGGCACGACGCGTTCCCCTTCCACCTGGTCGAGACGCACCTGGCCGGCGCCTGGGGCAGCCTCGGCACGCACCGGGAGCAGTTCCTCGCCCTCGGCGCCCACGACAACGGCAGCGGCACGTTGTTCAACATGACGGCGCTCGCCCTGCGCACGGCCACGGGCATCAACGCCGTCAGCGCCCTGCACGGCGAGGTGACGCGCGACATGTGGGCCGGCATCTGGCCGGGCACCGGGCGCAGCGCCCTGCCGATCAAGGCCGTGACCAACGGCGTGCACGCGTTCACCTGGCTGGCGCCGCAGCTGGCGCGGCTCTTCGACCAGCACCTCGATCGCGACTGGCGCGACCGGATCGATGAACCCGGGTTCTGGGATCGGGTCCTCGACATCCCGGACGAGGAGATCTGGGCGGTGCGCCGGGAATTGCGGGCCGACCTGCTGGCGTTCATCCAGGACCGCGCCCGCGCGCGCTGGACGCACGACAAGGTGAGCGCCGCGCAGGTGGTGGCCGCGGGCACGCTGCTCGACCCCACGGCCCTGACGCTGGGCTTCGCGCGGCGGTTCACGGGCTACAAGCGGCCCGAGCTGATCTTCCACGACCCGGACCGCCTGGCCGCTATCCTGTCGGTGCTCCGCCGGCCGGTGCAGATCGTCTTCGCCGGCAAGGCGCACCCGGCCGACGACATCGGCAAGGCCCACCTGCAGCAGGTCTTCAAGCGGGCGGCCGATCCGGCCTTCGGTGGCCGCATCGCCTTCGTCGACGACTACGACCTGCACGTGGCCCACTACCTGGTTCACGGCTGCGACGTGTGGCTGAACAACCCGCGCAAGCCCCTCGAGGCCAGCGGCACGTCCGGCATGAAGGCCGGCATCAACGGCGTGCCGAACCTCAGTATCGGCGACGGCTGGTGGGCTGAAGGGTACAAGGGCACCAACGGCTGGTTGATCGACGGAGGCGTGCAGGGCGCCGATACGGCCGCCATCGATGCCGCGGACGCCGCCGCCCTCTACCGGCTGCTGGAAGAGCAGGTGGTACCGGCGTTCTACGACACCGACGCCCAGGGCGTTCCCCGGCGCTGGGTGCAGATCGTCAAGGAGTCCATCCGCACGGTGATGCCGCACTTCTCGGCCCGCCGGATGGTGAAGCAGTACGTCGAGGAGATGTACGCGCCGGCGCTCGGGCTGACGCGGCTGACGGACTGAGGCCATCCCATGCCACGCAAGACCGCCGACAAGGCCCGCTGCGCGCTGTGCGGCGCCCGCGACGTCACCGAACCGAAGGGCGACGAGAAGTACTGCCGCGACTGCTGGGACAAGAAGATCGCCGTCGAGGAAATCGTCGCCAAGGAGTTCGCGCTCAAGCGCTACATCCGCGCCCACAGCGCCGAGAAATACCTGATCTACCACTCGACCCTGAAACGCCCCTGCGGCCAGTTGATCGTCATCGACGACGGCTACGACCTCTTCCTCACGCTGATGCTCTCGCCCGCCTTCGCCTGGGACGAGCCGGCCTACCACCTCGAGGGCGACAGCGAGCAGCGCACGTTCGCCGAAATCCTCGTCGATGTGGTGGTCACGGAGGTCATCGAGCCCTGGGGCGGCGGCAAGTGGCACCTCGAGGCCTACCGGGCCGCCTTCCCCGACCCGGAGGAGTGGACCGGCGAGGTGTAGGCGGCCCCCGGCCCCGGCTCCCCGATCCCCCGGTTTTCCCCCGTATTCCGGTTACACTGGCGTCGTCCGGGGCTGGCGTCCTATAATCCCGGCGACGGCGTTTTTGATACGGCCTAATTGAGCCCCTTGGAGGGTGTATGACGCGCTTGGTTCAACTGGCAGTGATCGCGGCAGTGGTGCTGGCAGTGGCAGGGACCGCGGTGGCGCAGAGCAAGTTCGTGCCTCCGGTTCGCGGTGAAGTCGAAGTCGGGGTCATGCCCCCGGCGACGAAGGTCGACACCAAGACCAACATGGTGATCACGACCATCAAGGTGAAGAACCTCTCGACGACGGGATCGGTGGCGGGCCTGAAGGTCGAAGAGTACTGGTACGACAAGGCCAACAACCCGGTGACCGGGTCGAAGGCGCGGCTGGCCAAGCCCCTGCTGCCCGGCGAGGTGGCGGAGCTGAAGCTGGAAACGCCCAAGGATCCGAAGATGCACCGCAACCAGTACGTCTTCACGCACGCCAACGGCAAGGTGAAGACGAAGACGATGAAGACCTTCTAGGCTGCCCGCACCGGGCCCGTCAGGGCACGATTCGAATCTGGACCTCGCGGGAGGCACGGCCTCCCGCGAGCGTCGACACGGCTTCCACCTTCAACACATACAACCCCGGCGCCAGGTCCTTCAAGGGCACGGTGGCCGTGAAGCCGTACCCGCCAGGCTTGCCGCCCAGATCGGCGCTCGATCGGGTCTCCTCGGTCGAGAACACCACCCGTCCATCGTCGGCGCGCAGGCGCGCGGTGATGTCCACCGAGTGGCTCTGCTGAACCTGGTTGTCGTACACCTCGGCGAGGACCGCCAGCTGATCGCGGGCGCTGAAGACGCGCGCCACCGTGGGCGGCGCCGGCAACATCCCCTTGATCTCCGGAATCTGGCCGGCGGTCGGCACGATGCCGGCCGAGGCGGCCGTGATCGAGAGGCCGCTCATGGTGAGGGGCGTCTTGACGAAGTCGGGGATCTCCAGGTCGTAATGGACGCTCCCGACCCGGCCGCCGGGTTCGCCCACGGCCACGCGGAACTGGTACCGCCCGGGCGGCACCTCCACGGACGACTGGATGCGGAACCCGATCTGCTGCACGCGCTGGTAGGTTTCGGGACGCAGTGAGAGGTCGACGGTCTCCCGCTTGCCGCCCCGCACCTTGCCCTGCGGGTCGATGGCCATCACCGAGAGTTCGAGCCGGGCGTTGTACTTGCCGTCCTTCTGGGCGAAGGCCACGCCGGTCAGCGGGGCGGTCTGCACCACGATCGCGACCGCGGCGTTCGGCGCGGTGCCCTTGTAGGGCGCGGCGAACACCGACAGCGCCAGCCCGCCCACCGGCAGCGGACTGTTGAGGGCCGCCACGAGCACCGGGGACGTCCCTTCCTTGGCCTCGCGGGCCGGGCCCGACGCCCGGCCGCGCGGCGCGACGTAACCCCGCCGGGCGCGGACGTTCACCCCCGGGCGGCTCACCCGCACGTCGATCTTCCGGAAACTGCCGTCGCGGCGTTCGTCGGTGGGGTAGTACCCCATGACGTAGTACGTGCTGTTCTCGTCGACGATGCGGTCGAAGGCCGTCGTGAAGTCGTTGGAGTTGACGGCGGCAAATCCGCCTGTCTCCTCGGCCAGCACGCGCAGGCTGTCCTGCGACAGCCGCACTTCGTTCATCAGGCCCCGCACGTCGAGGCCCAGTGACGGATCTTCGGGCGGCGCCTGCAGTTCCATGCCTTCTTCCGCCAGCGTGCTCAACCCCCGCGGATCCACGGTGTAGAACTGGACGTTGGCGCGGGTGGCGGCGGCGACGGCATCCTGCGTGTCGGCCAGAATCGTGCTGGCGTCCTTGTTGTTGATGAAGTCCGTGATGTCGTAGTCGATACCCTCGCTGAAGAAGAGCACCGCTTTGCGCCGGCCCGACACGCCGGTCATCAGGCGGGCGACGTTGCGGAGCGTCTCGAGCGTGGTGCGCGCGTTGTAGGACCGCTCGAACTCCATCGGGTCCTTCAGCGGGTCGTCCGCCCGCAGGGTGCCCCGCTGCATCTGGTACTGATCCAGCTTCTCGAGCGTGACCGACCGCAGCTTGCGCCCCATGAACTTGTCGACGGCGTCGGTCAGGAGGCGCCGGTTGCCGGTGAACTCCTGCCCCGCGTCCTGGCGGCCGCCGATGTGGACGACGGCCGCCACGTCGCTGGCGCCCATGTTGCGCTCGATGAACTGCCGCGCCGCCCGGCGGACCTGGATGGACCGCATCCCCGACGTGTGCAGGTCGTCGAGCATGATGACGTAGATGCGGCCGTCGGGCCCGCCCACGTTGGACCGCACGTCGGGCTCGATCGCGACGGGCGAGAACAGGGGGCGTTCGGGCCGCACCACCGGCATGTCCACCAGCGAGAAGGTGACCACCTTCTGGGGCTTGCCGTTCTCGAAGATCTGCACCTCGTCCTGCCGGAGGTCGCGGACGAAACGGCCCTGTGCATCGCGGACGGTCGCGTCCACCTCGACGTAGTTGACCTCCGACCGGAAGGTGATCGGCGGCATCTGCGGGTCGGGCTGGACCTGCGGCGGCGCGTCGCGGCGCGCCAGCGCCGGCGGCGGCGGCGGCGGCGCCTGTCCGGACACCAGGGTCCAGCCGAGGGTCGACGCAAGGATGACGGTCAGGATGAATGCGGCTGCGGACTTGTACACGGTTCAACCTATGCGGCACCGGTCCGGGGCCCGGCGTCCGGGATTCTGGGGCTTCAAGCAGGCGCCTTCCATTCTACGTCCGATCCGGTTAGACGCCGATCGGCGCGCGGGGGTTGGACGGCTCATCCCTTGATCACCCCGAGGGGCCGCAACCGCGCCACCCGGCGGCCGAGGCCGGCGCCTTCGACCACCGCCACGACGTCGGCCACGTCCTTGTACGCGTCCGGCATCTCCTCGGCCACGGTCCCCATCCCGGCGGCCATGATCACCACGCCGCGCGCCTCGAGCTCCGCCAGCACGGATTGGGCACGCACGGCACGCTTGGCCTCGTGGCGGCTCATGCGGCGGCCGGCACCGTGGCACGCCGACCCGAAGCTCTCCGCGTACGCGAGGGCGGTGCCGGCGAGCACGTAGGAGTACCGCCCCATGTCGCCAGGGATGAGCACGGGCTGCCCGACGCCGCGGTAGGCCGCCGGGGTCTCCGGATGCCCCGGCGGATAGGCGCGGGTCGCGCCCTTGCGGTGGACGCAGACCCGGCGCCGGCGGCCGCCGATCTCGAAGGTCTCGAACTTGGCGATGTTGTGGCAGACGTCGTAGACCACCTCGAGCCCGGCCCGGCCTGCGCCCTTGCCGAACGCCGCCGCGAACCCCTCGCGGACCCAGTGCGTCATGACCTGGCGGTTCGCGAAGGCGAAGTTGGCGGCGGCGGCCATCGCGCCCAGGTAGGCCTGCCCTTCGCGCGACCCCAGCGGCGCGCAGCAGAGCTGGCGGTCCGGCAGGGTGATCCCGTAGCGGCGCGAGGCGTCCAGCATCACGCGGAGATGGTCCTCGCACACCTGGTGACCCAGGCCGCGCGACCCGCTGTGCACCATGACGGTCACCTGGTCCGTCGCCAGGCCGTACGCCCGGGCCGCGTCCTCGTCGAAGATCTCGGACACGTACTGGATCTCGGCGAAGTGATTGCCCGATCCGAGCGTGCCGAGCTGATCGCGGCCGCGCTCCCGGGCGCGCACCGACACGAGATCCGGCGCGGCACCCGGCAGGCAGCCGTGTGCCTCGATGTGCGCCAGGTCGGCGTCGGCGCCATACCCTCGGCGGACGGCCCACGCGGCGCCGTCTTCAAGGACCCCGGTCATCTCCCGCGGGGACAGCACGAGATCGCGGCGGGCGGAGCCGACACCGGTGGGCACGCGCTGGAAGAGCTGCGCCACGAGATCGTGCATCCGGGGCACCACGTCCGTGCGGCTCAGACCTGAGCGCAGCAGCCGGACCCCTCAATTGATGTCGTACCCGACGCCGCCCGGCGAAATCACGCCGTCGTCCGCGTCCATGGCAGCCACGCCGCCGATCGGAAACCCGTAACCCCAGTGGATGTCGGGCATCGCCATCGCGGGTCCGACCAGGCCGGGCAGGTGCGCCACGTGGCAGACCTGTTCGAGACTCTTGTCGGTGCGGATGTCGGCCATGAGGCGGTCGTCGGCGTACACGAGACCGTCGACGCGCATCTGGCCGTGGCGCGGGATGCGCCAGCGGAAGTCGTCGATCCGTTCCAGCGGGACTCCAGCCATGATCCTGTCTCCCTCGCCTCCAGCCCCTCGCTCCTGGCCGCTAGCCTCTAGCCTCTAGCCTCTAGCCTCTAGCCTCTAGCCTCTAGCCTCTAGCCTCTAGATATCGAACACCACCATTGTCCG
>CAYNDV010000180.1:0-8389 GCA_964396055.1 uncultured Vicinamibacterales bacterium
CTCTAGCCTCTAGCCTCTAGCCTCTAGCCTCTAGCCTCTAGCCTCTAGCCCCTGTCCGTGTAATCCGGATACAGCCGCGTCATGCAGTCCGGGCAGATGCCGTGGCTCAGCGTGGCGTCGGAGTGCGCGTTGAGGTACGCCTCGAGCTGGTTCCACGCGCCGCGGTCGTCGCGAATCCGCTTGCACGACGCGCAGATGGGGATGAGGCCGGTCAGCATCTTGACGTCGGAGAGTGCGGCTTCCACCGCGCGTTCCAGGGCGCGCTCACGGCGCTCCAGTTGCGCCGTGCGCAGCTTGATGCCCAGCGGGACGAGCGCCCCCACCAGCAGCACGCCGAGCAGGCGCGCCCACCAGGTCTCATAGAAGTACGGCTGCACGTCGAGGACGATGGCAATTGGATCGGTCCAGGGGCCGGGGCGTGCTCCGCCGATTCGGGCCTGTACCTGCACGGTCCACCGGCCGGGATCCAGGCGGGCCAGATAAAGGTCCGTGCGGGTCGACGGTTCCGAAAACGCGCTGGCGCCCGGATCCGTACGCACGCGGTACTCGACCGGGTCCGGCGACAGCCAGGGCGCCGACCATGCCAGGCGCGCATCGCGTGCACCTTTCGCCAGCCGCGCCACGCCGTCCGTGTCCCGCGCCGGCGTGGACAGCCAGCGCACGCGCAGCGGCGCCGCCGGTGGCGACGGTTCGGAGGGGTCGTACACCGCCAGCGACCCCATCGTCCCGGCCAGTACGCGCCCGTCCGGCAGGACCGCGATTGAGCCCAGGGTGCATTCGTCCTCCACCAGGCCCGAGTGCCGGTCGAAGACCTCCCACTGGCCGTTCTGGTAGCGTCCGACGCCGGCAGACCCGCCCACCCAGACGCTGCCGTCCGAGCCAGGGGCCAGCGCGTAGATGGAGCGTCCCGGCAGCCCTGCGTCAGGTCCCAGCAGTCGCCACGTGTCGCCCCGGCGGATGAGCAGGCCGCCGAGGGCGCCCACCCACACCTCCCCGTTCGGCAACTCGAGAATCGCGTTGGCGACAAACGGCTGATCGTTGATGCGGACATCCGCCACCGACACCTGGCCGTTCCGGACCACCGCGATGCCGGCCGCGGTGGCGAGCCACAGGTCACCGTTGCGCAGCCAGGTTGCGCCGCGCAGGTTCTGGTGCGGCAACTGCGCGTTGATGGCCCGTTCCGGCACCCACGTGTCGTTGCGCCGGGAGAAGAGCCCGGCCACCTGCGTCAGGGCATACCACGTCCCGTCGGGCCCGCGCACGATGGCGTTGACGAACCCCACCGGCACCGACAACAACTTGCGGAACGGGCTGCCGCGCACCGACTCGTACAGGCCGAGGCGGCCGCCCACCCAGATGACGCCCGGCTGCGGCTCGGCGACCGAGCGGGTGTTCTCGGTGAGGCCGGCCGCCGCGCCCAATTCCGTGACCCTCGTCCCGTCCCACCGCCAGACGCCCCGGGAGAAGACGCCGACGAGGGCTCCCCCCCCTGGCACCAGGCTGACGCCCATGATGCCCTCGCCGGGCACATGACGTTCGGTGCCGCTCCAGTGCGTCCGGTGCCGCCAACGTTCCGAAACCAGCTGCATGGCGCCGAGGCCGTTGCGGCCTATCCACACATGCCCGTGGCGATCGCTGGCCAGGGCATTGATCCGCGCGCCCAGGCGCAGCCCTTCATCAGCTCCCCACATGGACCGGTCGCCCGTTGCGGTGCCCACCGACAGGTGGCCATCCGCGCACCCGGCCCAGACGCGGCCGCGCCAGTCGTCGGCCAGCGCCGTGACGGCCACTGAGGCGGGGCAGGCGCGGTGAGCGGCTTCCAGGCCGGGTCCCCTGGCGAAGCGTGCCACCTGACCGCCGGCCGTGCCGATCCAGGGATGCCCGGCCCGATCGACGAGCAGGGTCGTCAGGACGTCGGGCGGGGCGACGCGGACGACCGGCTGTGGCGTCCCGTCGGCGTCGACCTGAAGCAGGGCGTGGTGAGTGGCCACCCAGATCCGGCCGTCCGAACCCCGGCCGACGGCCAGGGCGGGACCCAGGTCGGCGGCGAGGGGAACCACCTGCCAGATGGCCGCGCCGTCGTCGGTGACCTGCGAGAGGCGGCCTTGCTGGTCGACGGCCCAGACGGTGCCGGGTTCGGCCTCGACGAGCGAGGCGATGGATCGCTGGTCGCCCAGGTACCGCCAGCCGGCTTCCGGGGTCCGGAGATAGAGCCCGGCGTTGGTGCCGACGTAGATGCCGCCCAGGCTGCGGGCGCCGAGCGCGAGGACCGCGCCGAGGGGAGGGGTGCCCGATTGGGCCCCGGCGTCGGTGATCCGGCTGCCGTCAAACGAGGCGAGGCCGTCGAGCGTGCCCAGCCAGAGGACGCCGTCGGCGTCCTCGATCATGGCGGAGATGCTGTTCTGGGGGAGACCCTGCTGGCGCGTGAAGTGCCGGTACGGTCGCAGCGGAGCCAGATCGGCCGTGGGCGGGGCCGGCGGCGGCTCGGCCGCGTCGTGGGCGGACGTGTGCGCGGCGGGAACCGACGGAGGCGCGGCCGCCCTGGCGCCCCCGTGGCCGAGGGCGCAGGCGCCGAGCGCCAGCCATGCCCAGGCTCGGAGGCCCCCCGCGCGGCGTCTGTCCGCCCGTCCGATGGTGCGACGAATGGTCACCTGTGCGTCCCTCGCCCGATAATCAATCCGGGATTGATTTGTCTACCGGCGGCCGCCCACGGTCAGGCGCAGCTGGCGCAGCCGCAGGTCCAGCTCTTCGGGCGTCATGGCCGCATACTTGGCCGGCAGCAGGCGGCGGCTCGACGCCTCGAAGACGGCCAGCAGCTCCATGTACTCCAGCAACTCCACGTCGCGGCTCGGGAAGTAGTCCGCCGCCGCCCGCTCGAAGTGCTCGGCCAGCACCTCCGCGTCCCCGCCCGCCGCCCGCGCCGCATCGTCATTGGCCATCAGGATGACGGCCTCGACGTCGGCGTTGCTGTAGCCGACCAGCTTCGCGGAGAACGTGTCGCGGATGGCCGCGAAGTCCACCGACGTGCGCACGCGGTTCTTGCGGGCCACGGCGCGCGCCACGTTTTCGACCTCGTCGGGCGTCTGCGAGTAGAGGAACGGGATCTTGCGGTCGAGGCGGCCGGCGCGTTTCAGGTCCACGTCGAGCTTGTCGGGCCGGTTCGTCATCACCAGGAACAGGATGCGGCCCCGGTTCGACGTGTCCGACATGAACTCCTTGATGCGGGCGATGACGCGCGATGAGGTGCCGCCGTCGCCCTCGCCATCCGTGTTGCCGAAGGCGCGGTCGCCTTCGTCGATGATCACCACCACCTGGCCGATGGCCTTGATGACCGTGAGGATGCGCTCGAGGTTGCCCTCGGTGGCGCCCACCCACTTCGACCGGAAGTTCTTGAGCTTGATCGTGGTGAGCCCGCACTCCTTGGCGAAGGCCTCGGCCACGAACGTCTTGCCCGTGCCCATCGGGCCCGTGAACAGGATGCCCATCGGCACGCGGCTGGTGCGGCCCTCGCGGATGTTCTCGGCCAGGACCATCAGGTCCTTCTTCACTTCGTCCATGCCGCCGACCACGTCGAACCCGTGGCCGGGCTCGACGAACTCGACGAGGCCGAAACACTCGCGCTCGAGGATCTCGCGCTTGCGCCGGGCGATGAGGCGGTCCACGTCGGCCCGCGCCCGATCGGCGGCGGCGGCGTCGGGGGGCGCCGCAGGGGCCGCGGCGGACGGCGCCAGCAGCTTGCGGATCTCGTCCTGGGCCAGGCCCGCGGTGAGCGCGGCCAGCTTCTTCGCCCGGGCGGCCACGTCGGCGCCCGTGCCGAGGATGCCGGCGATAAACGCTTCGCGCTGCGCGGTGTCCTCCTCGCTTGCCGGCGGCGGCGTCAGGATCGAGGCAATCTGCACGGCCTTCAGGCCGGCGGTGACCTCGGCGTAGCGGGCGGCGTCCTTCTCGGTGAGCCGCGGGTCGGCGAGGCGCGCCACGGCCTGGCGCTGCTCGCGGTCCGGCATCGGGATGTCGACGACGGCCACCTTCGGGTTGGACACGAGCTTGGCGGCCAGTTCGGTCATGTTCTCGGCCACCAGCAGGATGACGTTGTCGCCCTTCTCGATGGCCGGCAGCGACGACCACCGGTGCAGGGTGATGATGGCGGCGCGGTCCGCGTCCGCCTGGAAGGTGGGGTCGCCCGCCGGCGCCACGGCTTCGGCGTACTCGACGACCACGGCGGTCCGCGTCGTGCCCACCAGCAGGCGCTCGAGCGCGGGCAGCACCTTGCCCTTCTCGGTGGCGAGCAGCAGGTCGTCGACGTCGGTCACGGCGGCGGCGCGTTTCGTGAACCGCACGCCGCTGGCCAGGTTGTAGACGGCGATCGACTCGCGCGATTCCTTCAGCAGCACCTCGGTCAGGAACTCGACCAGGCTGTACGTCTTAGCGCCGTGGACGACGACGTCGTAGACGTTGCCGTGGAGCACGAACAGGGAGGCCTCGCCGCGCAGGTAGCGGCGGCGCAGGTCCTCTGCCCAGTGCGGGAGCAGGCGGGTGTCGGCCATGGATCGTCTCACGAGGGGGTCACGCGGTTGTGGCGGCGCCGACGCCGCTGAGCAGGCGCTCGGTGTCGGCGGCGCTTTCCTTGATGGCTTCGACGCCGGTCAGCAGCTCGTCGAGCTGCCCGGCCAGCTCGGCTGGCGACTGCATGGTGACGATCTGATCGGCCAGCAGCTTGAACGAGTTCTCGATCAGATCCAGCTCGCCGCGGGCGCGGTCCAGGTACTGCCGGATCTCCTGCACCTTTTCGAACCGCTTCATGATCACCGCGAGGTTCTTCTTCGCGATGTCGGCCTGCGCACGGTCCTGGCCCGCGTCGTCGATGGCGCGGGCCCAGCGGTCGCGCTCGGCGTCGAGGCCGGGCAGGTCCACCGTGGCCAGGTACTGCTCGTAGCGCGCGCTGGTGACGGCCATGTCCAGGAACGCGTCGGCCAGGCGGTCTGTCTTGAGGAGTTCGGCGCGCAGCAGTTCGCCCGCGAATGAGGGGTTCTGGGCGGCCAGGCGCTGGATGTCGCGCTTCAGCACGATCAGGCGCTCGACCCGGCCGCGGTCGCGCCCGTTGAGCAGCATGACGCGGTTCGCGCGAATCCGGGAGTCGTAGTCCTTGCGCTGCCGCTCGAACTGCGGGTCCCACAGCACGCGGCGCAGGAAGGTCGAGCCGGGCGCGTTGAGGAGCCAGATCGCCTCGGCGCCGATGGCGGCGACGGCGATGAGCGGGTTCATCGTGAGGAGCGACGCGCCCAGGGCGCCCAGGAACAGCGACAGGTTGTACGGGTTCGCGAAGGCGTACTTGAAGTACGACGGCCGCTCGGGCGGCGGCGGCAGGGCAGGGGTGTCCAGCACCGGCGAGGCCGGCCGCGGCCCCTGGCCCGGAACCGGGGGCGGCGGCGGCGGGGCCGTCCTGACGGTGGGCCGCTGTCCGGGGCGGGGCGGAGATGCCATGGCGGCTATTCTAGTCCCCCGGCGCCAGCAGCCCCAGCAGCTTCTTCTCGACCGCCCGGAACTCGGGCGACGACTTCAGCGACGCGTCGCGCGTGGCGAAGAACGGCACGTCCACCCGGTGCAGGATCCGGGCCGGCCGCGGCGACAGCACGTACACCGTGTCCGCCAGGTAGACGGCTTCCGAGACGTCGTGCGTGACGAACAGGATCGTATTGTCGGCCGTCCGCGACACGTCCAGCAGCAGGCTCTGCATGCCCCAGCGCGTCTGCGGATCGAGGGCGCCGAACGGCTCGTCCATCAGCACGAGTCGCGGCTCGTTGATGAGCGTGCGCGCGATGGCGACGCGCTGCTTCATGCCGCCCGACAGGTCCTTCGGGTACCGATGGGCAAAGTCGCCGAGGCCGACGGCGTCGATGAGCTTGCGGGCCTTCTCGCGGCGTTCGCGCGCCGGCACGCCCCGCAGCCGCATGCCGTATTCGACGTTCTGCTGGACGGTCAGCCAGGCAAACGACGTGTAGGCCTGGAACACCATGCCGCGGTCCCGGCTCGGCCCGTCCACGGTGTGGCCGTCGAGCAGCACCTCGCCCTTCGTCGGGTCGACCAGGCCGGCCACCGCCTTGAGGATCGTGGACTTGCCGCAGCCGGAGGGGCCGAGGAACACGACGATCTCGCCGGCGCCCGGCTTGTCCTCCACGTCGAACGATACGTCGCGGACGGCTTCGGTGCCCTGCCCGAAGCGGTCGACGTAGGTCACCGACAGGTCCTTGACGCGCAGTTTCGGCGGCGCCCCGGCCAGGTCGGCCCGGTAGGTGGGTCCGGCGGCGGGCTGCCCGTGATCCACCGTCACGGCCACGGTGCCGGGCTCGCCCGGCTTGACGTCGTGCGTGCGCCGCTCGCTCATGCCGCCTTCTCCCGCCACCGGAACAACGCGCTCGAGATCATGCGGATCAGGACGTCGGTGACGAGCCCGATGCCGCCGATGACCAGGAGCCCCGCAAACGACCACGACGCCTTCTGGTGCGTCCGGGCCAGTTCCACCATGTAGCCCAGGCCGTGCTCCGGGTTCACCGCCTCGGCCAGGATGACGTAGGTCCACGAGATGGCGTTCATCACGCGGAACGAATCGAAGATCTCGGGCAGCGAGGCCGGCAGCAGGATCGTGCGCACCACCTGGCCGCGCGTGGCGCCCAGCGTGAGCGCCGTCTGCACGAGTTCCTCGGGCACGGCGCGGATGGCCGACACCACCACGGGCAGCAGGTAGACGAACACGCCGAGGAACAGGAACGCTACCTTCTGCGATTCGTAGATGCCGAACCACAGGATCAGCAGCGGGATGAACGCGGAGATCGGCATGTAGCGCAGCGGCGCCACGATGGGCTCGAACAGCTTGTTCACCGGCTCGAAGGCGCCCATCAGCACCCCGAGCGGCAGGGCGATGCCGGCCGCCAGGAAGAAGGCCATCAGGATGCGGCGCGTCGAGATCCAGATGGCCGACGCCAGGTCGTGCTCGATGAACAGCTGCAGCGTCCCGCGGATGACCTCCGTGGGCGACGGCAGGAAGTCCGGCGGCGCGAAGCCGCCGTAGGTGATGACGCACCACGCCCCCAGCACGACCACCGGCATGACGAAGCCGATGGCCACGCCGGTGGAGCGGGGCAGGGGTTCACGCAGGGCGAAGAGGCGTTTGGCCATCCCGGTTATTGAGCGGCCAGGATGACCTTGATGTCCGTCCGCCGGTTCAGCTGGCGGCCGGCTTCGGTTGTGTTCTCCGCCACGGGGTTGGCCGACCCGCGTCCGATCGTCTGGAAGCGCACGGCCTGGATGTTCGGGAAGTTCGTCAGGATGTAGTTCTTCACCGCCAGGGCGCGCCGATCCGACAACGTCATGTTGGCCGCCGCCGACCCTGTCGAGTCCGTGTTGCCTTCGACCCGCAGGTACGTGTTGCCGAACGACGTCATCGTCTCGCCGAGCGAGTCGAGGACGAAGAACGACCCGGGCATGATCTCATCCGACCCCGGCGTGAAGTGAATCTGGATCTGCTTGTTGACGATGGCGCGGTCCTTCGCCGACGGGGCGCGGGCGGCCATCTTCGGCTCCTCGACCACCTGGCCGGCGTAGGCCGTCGACAGGGCGCCGATGAAGCGCACGTCGGCCCAGTCCCGGGCCTCGACGGGCCGGGTGACGAGGCCCTTCTTGCGCCAGATGACGAACGCCGTGTCGAACAGCGTCTCGTAGTGCGCCTTGCCGCCGGTCAGGCCGTAGAACTGGGCGTTGTCGGCGTACGGCGTGAGCTTCAGCCCCGACAGCATGCCGGACACCGTCTCGTTGTCGAGCTTCAGCGCCTTGCCGACGATGGCGTAGGACGCCGCTGGGTCCTGCTTCATCTGCTCGATGCCCTCGAACCAGCCGTGCACGAAGTCGCGCAGGCTCTCGGGTGCCTGGTCGATGATGTCCTGGCGCGCCACCAGCGTGTCGGCGATGATGTTGCTGGCCGCCGTCGTCGACACCAGGATGTGCGCGTCGTCGCCGCGGGCCGTGACGGCCGCCGACAGGTCTGGCTCCCACGTCACGGCCGCGTCCACCTGGGCGGCCTTGAACATGGCCGCCGCGGCCGGCGCGTCCTGCGTGAAGATGATGCCCTTCTCGAGGGCGTTGCGATCGTCGGGCGCCAGGCCCGACTGCGCCAGCAGGTAGAGCAGCAGGAAGTGCGACGGCGTGAACTGCGTGCACGCCACGCGCCGCCCCTTCAGGTCCTCGATGGACTTGATCGAGCTGAGCGACACGATGCCGTCACCGCCGCGTGACCAGTCCTGCATGAGGATGGAGCGGGCGCGCTGGTTCGTCTCGGCCAGGATGGACGCCTCGCGGGCCCAGTTGTCCACCGTGTTCCACATGACGTCCACGTCGC
>CAYNDV010000181.1:0-8344 GCA_964396055.1 uncultured Vicinamibacterales bacterium
GCGCGGCGCCAGCAGCCGCGCGGTGGTGAGCGCCAGCACGGTGAACAGCGTCTCGCTGAACATGTAGGCGGGCGTCCAGACCAGCGGCGGGTAGCAGGCGGCCAGCCACGCGGCGGCGACGGCGGCCCGTGGCCCGGCGGCGCCCCGGGCCCAGAGCGCGATGAGCCAGATGCCGGCGGCGCCCAGGACGGACTGCACGACACGGGCGGCGACGAGGAGCCGCGTCGTGACCGGCGGACCGTGTTCGCCCTCGTGATCCGCCGCCGCGCCGGGCACGGCCCGGATCAGGGCGCCGAGCATCACGGGGTACACGGGCGCGCGGCCGAAGTGTTCCCCCGGCAGCGGCGAGCCGTCCACCGCGGTGTAGGTGAGGCCGCGTCCTTCGGCCAGGCTCCGGCCCAGCAGCAGGTATTCGCGTTCGTCGTGCGTGAGCGGCTGGTCCACCCAGTAGCCGAGGGCGAACGCCAGGCGCGCCGCCAGCCCGGCCGCGATCGCCAGCCAGACCAGCCGTGGAAACGCCGTGCGGGCCGTCCCCACCGCCCTCACTCCCGTTCGAAGCGCAGGGCCGCGATCTGCTCGGACACGAGGCCGACCAGGAACACGATCACCGCGAACATGAGCAGCAGCACGGCACCGTTCGCGATCTTGTGGTCCGTCACCACGGTCCACAGGCCGTAGCCGCAGCCCAGCAGGAAGGCCAGGCCGCTGACGGGCGCGAACACCCGCATCGGGCTGAAGATCGTCACGATCTTCAGGACGATGATGAGGAACTTGGTGCCGTCCTGCAGCAGGCGGATCTTCGACTTGCCCGCCCGCGCCTCGGCGTCGATGGGCTCGAAGCGGACGTTGTAGCCCGCCTTGATGAAGGCCAGCGTCGTGGTCGTCGGGGTCGAGAACCCGTTGGGCAGCAGGTGCAGGAACTCGCGCAGGCAGTCCCGGCGCGCGGCCCTGAAGCCCGACGTGAGATCGGGGATCTGCCGCCCCGTCAGGTGGCTCGCCAGGCGGTTCAGCGCGGTGTTGCCGAGCAGGCGCGCCTGGGTGGCCTGCGTGCGCGACGAGCGGGCCCCGACCACGAGATCATACTCCCCGAGGTACGACACCAGGCGCGCCGCGTCCGCGGCCTTGTGCTGGCCGTCGCCGTCGACGATCAGCACGTGCTCGCCGGTGGCGCGGCGGATGCCGCTCTTCACGGCCGCGCCGTTCCCCTTGTTGTACGGGTGGGTCACGACGATCGCGCCCGCCTCCGCCGCCCGGGCGGCGGTGGCGTCGCCGGATCCGTCGTTCACGACAATGATCTCGTGCCACGGCGCGGCGGCTTGCAGGGCGGCCACGAGGCGGCCCACGGCCTGCTCCTCGTTGAAGGCCGGGATGACGACGGACGTCGATGCGGGTTCGGCCACGCGTTTACTTCCCCGTGGGCTGGTGGGTGTCGATCCGGGCGTCCGGCACGCCGGCCGCCAGTTCCATGCGCCGGACGCGGTAGAGCAGGTCTTCGACGAGTTTGCGGTTGCCGGAGATCACGTCGGCCACCAGGCCGATGAGGGCGATCTGGAAGCCGACGATCATCAGCACGGCCGACAGCACCAGCGACTGGACGTGCCCCCAGCCCTGGCCGGCGAGGACGAAGTACAGGAACCGCGCCGCGCCTGCGAAGCCGCCCAGGAAGACCAGCAGCCCGATCGATCCGAAGACCTTCAACGGCTCGTACATCGCGTAGATGCGGACGATGGTGGCCGCCGACGCCTTGATGTACGTCCAGGTGGAGGTGAACAGCCGTGACGGGCGCGTCTGCCGGTTCGTGGCGATCGGCACGTGGGCGATCGTCATGCGCTTCTTGCCGGCCTGGATGATCGACTCGAGCGTGTACGAGAAGTCCGAGACGATCGACAGGCGCAGGGCCGCCTCGCGCGTGTAGGCGCGGAAGCCGCTGGTCGTGTCCGGCACCTGGGTGCCGGACACCTGGCGAACCACCCAGCTGCCCAGCCGCTGCAGCCGCTTCTTCATCGGCGACATGGAGTGGTGGTCCTGGATCTTGCGGTCGCCGATCACCATGTCGGCATCGCCCCGCAGCAGCGGCGCGATCAGCGCCGGGATGTCCGCGCCCGCGTACTGGTTGTCGCCGTCGGTGTTGACGATGTAGTCGGCGCCGAGGCGGACGCAGGCGTCGAGCCCGGCGGAGAAGGCCGCGGCCAGGCCCCGGCGGTGCGGAAAACGAATGACGTGTTCGACGCCGTGCGCCCGGGCCACGGCCGCCGTGCCGTCGCGCGACCCGTCGTCGACGATGAGGACCTCGACCACGTCGATGCCGGGGATCGACCGCGGGATGTCCGCCAGCGTGGCCGGCAGGGTCGCCGCCTCGTTGAGGCACGGAATCTGGACAATCAGTTTGCTCACGCCACCACCATCACGCGCCGACCAGCGCGTCGATCACGCCGTCCCAGGTCACCTGGCACGCGCGCGCGCGGCCGGCCTCCCCGAGCGCGGCGGCCCGTCCCGGATCGGCCGCCACCGCCGCGAAGGCCTCCGCGACGGCGCCGGCCTCCGGTTCGCACACGAAGCCGTTCTCGCCGTTCACCACGAACTCGAGCGTGCCGCCCGAGTCCCGCGCGGTGATCACGGGCTTGCGGGCCAGGAAGGCCTCCAGCGTCACGTAGCCGTAGTCCTCGTCAAACGGCGCGTAGACCACCGCGTCCGCGCCGGCGTACAGGCGGAGGAGGGCGTCGTCGTCCACGGCGCCGAGAAACGCCACCCGATCGGCCACGCCGACCCGTTCGGCCAGGGCGCGCAGGTTCGCCGCCTGCGTGCCGTCGCCGGCCACGACGAGCCGCAGCGGCGGCGGCACCAGGGCCAGCGCCTCGATCGCGAGGTCGATCCGCTTGACGGTCTCGAGGCGCCCCACCGACAGGATGTACCCCTCGGCGGGCCCGCCCGCGAGCCGCTCGGCCAGCCGCGGCGGATGGTACAGCGCCGTCGCCTCGAGGCCGTTGTAGCGCCGCACCCGGTTCGCGGTGTTGCCCGCGTTCGCAAAGATGCGCCGGCACTCGCCCAGCATGGCCGTATCGAGGGCCACCAGGCGCTCCCGCAGCCCGACATCGAGATCCACGTGGGCGAAGTCGCTGTACGGCGTGCCGCAGAGTTCGTAGGCCGCCCGGTACTGGTGAATGAGCCACGCCACCTTGCGCGGATGCCGCACGAAGTACGTGGGGAACTTCGTCGCGATCACCAGGTCGATCGGCGTGCCGTTGCTCTCGCTCAGATCCAGCAGGCGCCACGCCGCCGCGTGGGCCAGGATCTCGTCCTTCGGGTACCACTTGAACGGCACCGATACGAGATCCACCGCGTACCCGTGCGCGCGCAGGCGTTCGACCAGCTGCCGCACGTGCGTCTCGGCGCCGCCACGGACCAGCGGCACCTGCGCCTCGCACACGAGAATCGTCCGAATGCCCATGCCAGCGAAGGCCGGCGCACCGACCCGGCGCGTCCCGGCGTTCCTTACGGTATCACGTGGCGAACCGCACGTTGAGGATATCGCCGTCGAGGACCACGTACTCCTTGCCCTCGAGCCGCAGTTCGCCATGGTCCCGGCAGGCGGCCAGGGACCCGCGGGCGATCAGGCGGTCGTACGCCACGACTTCCGCGCGGATGAACCCCCGCTGCAGGTCCGTGTGGATCTCGCCCGCGGCCAGTTGCGCCGCCGTCCCGCGCGGGATCGACCAGGCCCGGCACTCGTCCTCGCCGACGGTGAAAAACGAAATGTAGCCGAGCAGTTCGTAGCTGGCGCGGATGACGCGATCGAGGCCCGACTCCCGCAGTCCCAGATCGGCCAGGAACGCCGCGGCGTCCGCGGGATCGAGCTGCGCGATCTCGAGCTCGATCTTCCCGCACACCCCGACGGTGCGCGTCGCCGGCCCCGAGACGACCGAGGCGAGGTCCAGGGCCGCCACGGCCTGCTCCAGCGCGCCGGCCCCGCCCGCCAGATCGGCTTCGTCGAGGTTCACGACCAGCAGCAGCGGCTTCGCCGACAGGAACTGGAACCCCCGCAGCCGTTTCCGGTCGTCGTCGCCCAGTTCGAGATCGCGAATCGGCCGGCCCCCTTCGAGATGGGGCTTGCACAGGTCCAGGATGGCGTGCTCACGTTCGAGATCGGGCGTGCGCGCCTTCTTCAGGTCCTTCGCCAGCCGTTCCAGGCGTTTCTCGACCACCGCCAGGTCCGCCAGGATCAGTTCGTCCTCCATCGACCGCGCATCGCGGCGGGGATCGATGGCGCCGGCGGCGTGGGCCACCGCGGGGTCGCGGAACGCCCGCAGCACGTGTACCAGGGCGTCGGCGTTGCGGTACGCCGCCACGTCGAGCAGGGCGTCGGTGCCCGAACCCGACGGACGGCCGGGGATGTCCGCGAACTCGACCGTTGCCGGGACCCGCTTCTTCGGGTTGAACATCGACGTCAGGATGTCGAGGCGGGAGTCGGGCACGCGGGCGACGCCCAGGGTGGCGTCAGCCTTGCCGTGGCCTGGCCGGGCCGAAGCATGGCCGCCGGCCATCAATTGAAAGAGGGTGGACTTGCCAACCGACGGGTAGCCAATCAGGGCGGTGCGCAGCATAGGTGTATCGGACTGCACATGGTAGCACGCGGTTGCTCGCGGCTTCCCGGAGCCCGAGCGCGGATTTTCGCTCTCGAGGCGAAACAAAGGCGTAGAGATGTGCCTGTAAACTCAATGATGACAATGATTTTGACGTTGACAAAGGTCTGCCGCCACTCTACGATTCCGGTGGTCCTAGGTGGAGTAGAGTGGAGCAAAACGCCGTTCTGCGGGGGAACGCGCCTGCCAAGATCGACGACAAAGGCCGGCTCAAGATTCCCACCACGTTTCGCGGCATCATCGACGCCGCCCACGGCCGTGATCTGTTCGTCACGAGCCTGACGGGCGAATCGGTTCGACTCTACCCCCTCCCGGTCTGGATCGAAATCGAAAAGAAGCTGGCCCAGATCCCGTCGACCCACCCGTCCCGGCTGCGGTTCCTGAGCCGGGTGAACTTCTACGGGCAGATGGCGGAGCTCGACATCCAGGGGCGCGTGCTGATTCACCAGCGGCTGCGCGACTCGGCAGGCATGACGGGCGAGGTCGACGTGTTCGGGCAGTACGACTACCTGGAGATCTGGAACCACGAGCGGTTCGTGACCAAGCTCGCGAGCGACCCGTTCACCGACGACGACGCCCGCGCGCTGGCGCAGTTCGGCATCTAGCCGTCCGGGGTGGCAGTCATGTCCGCGCACGTGCCGGTCCTGACGGCGGAGATCGTGGCGGCCCTGGAGCCGGGCCGCGGCGGGCTGTTCGTGGATTGCACGGTCGGGCTGGGCGGACACGCCCGGGCGCTGCTGGCGGGCGGCGCGTCGCGCGTGATCGGGTTCGACCGGGATACAGCCGCCCTGGCGCGGGCCGCGGAGACGCTGGCCCCCTGGGCGGATCGGGTGGAGTTGATCCACGCCGACTACCGCACGCTGGCCGCGGCGCTCGACGCGCGCGGAGTGGGCGAGGTGGACGGGATGGTGGCCGACCTCGGCGTGTCGTCGATGCAGCTCGACGCGCCGGGGCGGGGATTCAGTTTCCAGCGTGACGAGCCGCTCGATATGCGGATGGACACGACCGCCGGGCCGACCGCGGCCGACCTGATCGCGCAGGCCGGCGAGGCGGAACTCGCGGACGTGATCTACGGGTTCGGCGAGGAACGGCGGTCACGGGCCGTGGCGCGAGCCATCGTGGCCGCGCGCCGCGAAGCCCCGATCGCCACCACGGGCCGTCTGGCGTCGATCGTGCGGCGCGTGGTCGGTCGCGGGGGATGGCAGCGCATCGACCCGGCCACCCGGACGTTCCAGGCCATCCGGATCTGGGTGAACGGGGAGTTGGAGGGGCTGGACGGATTCCTGAAGGCGGCGTGCCGGCGCCTGCGCGGAGGCGGGCGGCTGGCCGTCGTGACGTTTCACTCGCTGGAGGATCGGCCGGTCAAGCTCGCGTTCCGGGACGTGGCTCAGCAGGAGCCGGGGTTCGCGCTGGTGACCAGGAAGCCGCTCGTCGCGCAGGACGACGAGCGGCGGTTGAACCCGCGGGCCCGCAGCGCGAAGCTGCGGGTCATCGAGCGGCTGAGGTAACCGACCATGGCACGCACGGCACAGGCACAGGCACCCGGCGCGCTGGGGTTCGCGGTGCGCAAGAACATCCGCAACCAGCCGCGGCGCGAAGTGGACTACGCGGGCCAGCGCCGGATGTGGGGGGTGACCGGGTTCATCCTGCTGTTCCTGGGCGTGACGATCGGGTCGATCTGGCTGCGCAACGAGCAGATCCGCCTCGGGTACGAGATCGAGCAGCTGCAGGCCGAGCGGGCGCGGGCCGAATCGGAGCGCCGCCACCTGCTGGTGGAGCTCGAAGCCCTGCGATCGCCGCAGCGCCTCGAGATGCTGGGCATCACGGAACTGCGGATGGTGCCGCCGTCGCCCGCCGACGCGTTCGTGCTCGAGCGGGTGCGCACCAGCCTGCCGCCGTCGGGGACGACGGTGGCGCGCCGCTAGGCCGGAGGACCTATGGACGACGCCGCATCAGCGCACGCGTGGCGGACGACGATCCGGCGCCGGGTCCTCGTGGCCGCCGCCGTCCTGGGCGCCTGGGCGGTCGGCATCGAGGCGCGCCTCGTGTGGCTGCAGGTCTACCAGCACGACGCCCTGGTGGCGCGCGCCGCCAACCAGCGCAAGCGCACCGTGCAGGTGCCGGCTCGGCGCGGGGCCATCGTCGATCGCCACGGCCGCACGCTGGCGTACAGCGTCGATGCCGAATCGGTGTACGCGGTGCCCACCGAGATCGCCGACCCGCGCGAAACGATGACCCGGCTCTGCGCGGCCCTCGAGGGCTGCGGCGCCGGGGAGCGGGAAGGGCTCGTCCGCAGCGTCGAGAAGAACCGCAAGCGCCAGTTCCTGTACCTCAAGCGCCAGCTGTGGCCGGCCGAGGCGAACCGGATCCGCGATCTGGATCTGCCCGGCGTGGCGTTCGTGACCGAGTCGCGCCGCGTGTACCCCAACCGCGAACTGGCGGCGCACGTGCTCGGCTACGTCGGCCTGGAGAACAAGGGGCTGGGGGGCGTCGAGGCGTCGTACGATTCGAAGATCCGCGGGCGCGACGGCACGCTGCTGTTCGAGATTGACGCCAAGAAGAAGGCCTTCGGCCGGGTGGAGACGCCGCCCACGGCCGGCGCGGTCGTCGAGCTCACCCTCGACAGCACCCTCCAGTACATCGCCGAGCGCGAGCTGCGCGCGGCCATCCGCGAGCACCGCGCCGAGTCCGGGTCCGTGCTGATCATGGACCCGTGGACAGGCGAGGTGCTGGCCCTCGCCAACGAACCCACGTTCAACCCCAACGCGTACCAGAAGGTCGACGACGTGCGCCGTCGCAACCGGAGCGTGCAGGAGATCTACGAGCCGGGATCGACCTTCAAGGTGGTGACGGCCTCGGCGGCGATCGAGGAGCGCGCCTTCGCCTCCGACGATCCGATCGACGTCAGCGAGGGCCTCATCCGCATCGGCCCGCGCATCGTCCGCGACGTGCACCAGTACGGCACGCTCAGCTTCCGGGACGTCATCGTCAAGTCGAGCAACGTCGGGGCCATCAAGATCGGGGCGCGGCTCGGCCCCGAGCGCCTCGGGCGCTACGTGAACCGCTTCGGGTTCGGGAAGCGCCTGTGCCCGGATCTGCCCGGCGAGTCCGCCGGCATGCTGTCGGAGCCGTCCTCCTGGTCGGCGAGCGCCCTCGCCTCGATCTCGATGGGGTACGAGGTGGGCGTGACCCCGATGCAGATGGTGGCAGCGGTGTCGTCAGTGGCCAACGGCGGCGCCCTCATCCAGCCGCGCGTCGTCCGCGCGCTGAGCCGCGACGGCGCCCGTGCCGAGGTCGAGCCCCTGACGCTGCGGCGGACGATCGACCCGGCGACGGTGGAGGACCTGCGCGCCATCATGGAACTGGTGGTCGAGCGCGGCACCGGCCGCCAGGCGCAGGTACCGGGCTACACCGTGGCGGGCAAGACGGGCACGGCGGCCAAGATCGTCAATCGCGCCTACTCCAAGTCGGAGTATTACGCGTCGTTTGTCGGGTTCGCGCCGTCCCGCAAGCCGGCGATCACCGTGCTCGTGGTCATCGACACGCCCCGCACCGGCAGGTACTACGGCGGCGACGTGGCGGCGCCCGTCTTCAAGCGCGTGGCCGAGCAGGCGCTGCGACACCTCGGCGTCGCGCCGACGGTGGACCCGGTGCCGCCGGTCCTGGTGGCCGGCACGCCCTTCGCCGCCGCGCCGGGCGCGATC
>CAYNDV010000182.1:0-8176 GCA_964396055.1 uncultured Vicinamibacterales bacterium
AGACGGGCGCGGCGTTCTGCCGGTGCTTCATCGTGGCCATGCGCGTCACGTTGTTGCGCATGGCCAGGCCGTTCAGCCCGCCGCCGCTGCACATGTAAGACAGCGTCCGGATGCTCTTCGCGGGATACGCCTTCTTCAGCGCCGCGGCGAGCGCGGCGGCCCTGGCCTCGCCGTAGCTCTTCGCCAACGTGGCCATCCACTCCGCTTCGGTGGGCCGGGACGACATCCGGTTCCCTTCTTCGCTCACCGACCCGATGAGCATCGGCACGTGCTTCGAGATCTCGGGCGCCTCTTCGTAGAACGCGCGCATGGTGATGAGGCGGCCGTCAACGGTCGGTCCCCACCCGGCGCGCGGCGCGCTCGTTCCAGGTATCGGGGTCGGACTGCCTGGGCCCATCGCCGGGTTCATCTTCGCGACGACGGCGTTGCCGACCTCGTTCAGCCTGGCCCACGGCAGCTTCTGCAGCGCGGCCATGTCGGTGACGCCGAGCTCGGCGATCACCCGCCTGGCCAGCTCCCTGGACTGGTCGGCGCCCGGAGGGTTGCCGCCGCCGCCCGACTGCGGCGACGCGCGGTGGATCAGGCCCTGCGCCGACGGCATCCCGAGCAACGTCGTCACCTTGGAGCCTCCGCCGGACTGGCCGTAGATCATCACGCAGTCCGGATCGCCGCCGAAGTTCGCGATGTTGTCGTGGACCCAGCGCAGCGCGGCCACCAGGTCGGTCATGCCGACGTTGACCGAATCGGCGTACGCCGGCCCGCCGAACTCGGCGAGGTCGAAGAACCCGAGGATGTTGAGGCGATGGTTGACGGTCACCGATACGACGTCGTGGTGGCGCGCCATCTGCGCCCCGTCCTGCGAGGCGAGTTCGTAGGCCGATCCGAACGTGAAGCCGCCGCCGTGGATGTAGAACATCACCGGGCGCCTGCCGGTCAGGCTCGGCGTCCAGATGTTCACCTTGAGCATGTCTTCGCTCTGCCACCCGTCGGTCCACTGCTGGAGGAAGGTCTGCTCGCTCGACCAGCCGTGCAGGCGCTGCGGGCAGTTGGCACCGTAGGTCAGCGCCGGGTACTCCCCGTCCCACGGCGCCGGAGGCCTGGCCGGAAGCCAGCGGTTCTCGCCGCCGGTGTCCGCGCCGTACGGCACGCCCTTGAAGGTGAAGACGTCTTCCTCCATGTAGCCGCGCACCTTGCCGTAGCGCGTGCTCGCCACGGCGGTCCGGGGCGTGCGGCAGCTTCCCGCGGGCGCCTTGGCCGCGGCCGCCACGCGAGCGGCGGGCCTGGCGCCCTGGAAGGCCTGCGCGGCGCCCGGCAGCGCGGCGCCGACGCCGGCGGTGGCCGACAGGCGAAGCAGTTGACGACGACTGAGGGTCGAGTTCGACATGCCACATCCTCCACGATTGACGCCGCCCACGCAGCCACCGCCAGGTGCCGTCCCGAAACCGCCGGCATTCTAGCAGCATGTAAGCGCTTTGCCAAAGACGCCGAAGGGTGCGCGGCGACGATCATGGCCGGCTTTGACGCGTCTGATTGAAAGCGTTTACAATCTGCGCCCCCAGGCCGGCCGGCGTTGCCGGCCGGCCTGCGCCAGGGCCGCGGGACTAATCCTCCATGGCTGCCATCGCGTGTTTCCACGCGTTCCGGTACTGTTCGACGGCCGGCACCGGGTTTCCGCGATCGACCTGTGCATCGCCCTTCGCGAGTTCCGCCCTTGCGAGCGCCAGCTTCTGCGCGGTGCCGCCAGCGACCTGAGCGACCTCGATGGCCTCCGCCGCCAGCAACCGGCTCACGGCGAGTACCGTGGCCACTCCCTGCCGCACGTCGGCTTCCGGCACGATGCCGCCACCCGTGAGCAGGAGCACGCGCAGCTTGTTCACGGTGTTCTTCAGTTCCTGGAGCACCCGTTCACCGCGGGCCGGATTGAGCGACTCCCCGTCAGCGTTCCACCACCAGGGGTCCAGCGCACGCGTCAGGTGGACGATGGCGGCGTCCAGCGCCGGGACGGCACCCGGTCCCCCCGTTTCGTGCTGCAGCGCCAACAGGTGCGCCAACAGGCCCTCCAGCGTCGCGCGCAGGCCGACGGCTGGCGGCGGCGTCACCGTGATGGTGAAGCGGCCCGTTGACGTATTGCCGGCCGCATCGCTGGCCCGGCACTCCACCACGGTCGCGCCGACGGAGAAGATCGATCCCGACGCAGGGGTGCACGCCACCGGCACGTCGCCATCGATGTCGTCGACAGCCGACGCCGGGAACGAGACCTCGGCACCGGCAGCATCCGTGGCCTCCACGTCGATGGCCGGCGGCAGCGTGAGCACAGGGGGCGTCGTGTCCACCGCCCCTTCCACCCATCCGTAGACCTCGACGTCCGCGATGCCGGGGTGCCTGAGCGTCAGGTCGTGATTCACCATGGACACGTAGACGTACCGCGCGGTGACCGTCCCGTAGAAATCGAAGACGCCCACGTCCGAGAACGTCGCGGGGGTGCCGAGCAGGTCGGTCCGAGTCTGGTAGACCATGGTCGCCCCAGCCGGCGGCATGATGTCTGTGCCCAGCACGATCGGCTCGGTCGACAGCCGAACCCAGTACGACTGCACGCCGGCCGGCGCAACGACCAGGCGCCCGATCTCGGTGGGCGCGCCGAGGTCGATCATGCTGTAGCCGGAGGCGTTGTACTTGTGGCTCCAGTCGTCGCGGCCGATGTGGTTGCCCAGCCACACGGAGTCGGTCGACCCGTCGACGGCAAACGACGGGGGATTGGTCGCCAGGTCGCCGGACCAGGCGCTCACCACGTTGAGAACGGGGCGATTGAGCGCCAGGTTCTCGGTGTCGGGCGTGCCCGCCGGGGGCGGCGGCAGGGTGTCCAGCCACTCGTAGACCTCGATCTCGTAGATCCCGACATACTGGGCCCACGCTGCCTGACCCGTGTATCGCACGCAGCGCGCGGCGTACGCGCCGTCTGCGGCAACGGCGATCGGCACCATGCTGACGCTGGTGCCGCTCCAGGGTGATGTGTACCGCTGCGTATAGGTGACGCAGTCCTCGGACGTGCTGACGGTCAAGGAGTGGGTCTGACCCGGGATGACCGTGATGAGACCGATCCGGTGGGACGTCCCGAGATCGATCACGAAGCTGTTCGTGACGGGCGAACCCGCGAAGCTCCACCACACCGTTTCGTGGTCGCCGTCCGTGGCATGGAGGGGGGATCCGCCGGCGGTGTTGGAGAGGGCCGCCACGGGGGCGTGCAGGGCGAGGTTCACCGTCCCGTACCCGCCGGGCCCGGACTGGCCACCCAACCCGGGGGCCGGGTCGGCCGACGCCGCCGACACCGCTGGACCCTGAATGGAGAGCCATCCGGCCAGGATGGCGACGAACACGACGACGATGGCCGGCCGCACAGACGTGGGCGCCCCGAAACGGGCTTCGTGTGGAGAACGGCTCATTGCTACCTCCCGTGATGGCGACCCCGACCACCGGGGACGCACGCCGCCAATCTGCGAGGACCGCCGGGGCCGCTCAAGGGACAAGACGTGACGGCACGCAATGTCACCCCGCGCGCGGGGAGCCGCAGAGGGAGGATGTGGTGTTCGAAACGGCCCTGGGGTGGACCGTGCTGCGACCGGGTGCGGCTAGCGGCCGGCGGCGGCAGCGCCCCTCGTCAGGCCGCCGGCGTCGGGGACGTGGCTGAAGTGGACCACGCGGCGCAGCGCGAGCAGGTCCTCGTCGCCAAACGGGTGGTCCAGGACCCCGGCCTTCCATTCAGCGTTGTGCAGGGCGGTCATCTGGAGCGGCGTGAACAGGTTCACCAGGTCGAACCGGGCGTCGAACAGGTAGCTCACGGCCGCGAAGCCTTCCTGGGGGTGTTTCCACGAGCGGGCGTAACGTCCGTGGGCGACGATTCTGCCCGCGTCGGCCACGTCGAGCCGGATGAAGAAGGTCAGTCCGCCCTGGGCCGTCAGGACGTCCGGCCGCCGAAGGACCGCGTACGCCGCAGGCCCGCCGTCGCTCATCTGCCCGAACATCGACGCGCCAACCGGCGGCACCCGGGAGAAGGGCAGGCGAAGCCACATGAGGACGGGTTCCCCGGGGCCGGTTCCGGGGTTATTGAGGCCGGCCAGCACGAGGTCGTCCCGGCCGTCGCGGTCCAGATCGGTCAGGAGGGCGTGCGTGATGGCGCCAGGATGCCAGAACTCCTCCACAACGTGGCCGGTGTCCACGTCCAGAAGCGCCACCTGGCAGGGATGCCACAGCCGATGCGTTGCCGCCACGAGCAGGAAGGGACGGCCGTCGATCCTGACCGGCTTCAGGATGTGCGCGTTGTAGTGAAGCGAATACGAGCCACCTGCGTCCTCGAACGCCCGCCCGGGAACGAACGCCCAGCGGCGCCGACCGTCGGAAGAGAAACACAGCACCCCCTGGCTCTCTGCGTCCGGGTCGTCCTGGGCGACGTTCACCAGCACCTCGCGCGCACCGTCACCGTCCAGGTCGTCCACGAGCGTCCGCGCGGGAACCGAAACCTCCCAGCCGCTGTCGGGCGGCGGGACCCACTTCGGTATCGTCGTGGTCCAGCAGGTGCGACCGGCAGAATCGGTGACGGTCACGCGCTCCCCCTGAACGTCCACGGCCGCGGGAGCGGACTCGCGGGGCGCGCGCCACGAGACAAGGGCCGCGGTGGCAATGGCGGCCAACGCGAGCAGCGAAGCCGAGGCCAGCAACCCCTGCCGCCACCGCCGGCGCCTGGCGGATTCGCGCCAGCGGTTCAGTTCGGCACTCGTGGCGTACACCCGGCCGGAGGGGCTCCGATGCAGCGGCATCGAGTTTCCCTCTTCCCATCGATGGGCCGTGCGCACACTGATGCCGAGGTAGTCGGCAATCTCTTTCCAGGATTCGAGTCGGCGGTGAGCGTCCTGTTCAGGCGGGCGGCGCGCCGTGTCGTGCGACGAACCGTCCGCCGGTGACGCCATGGTGGATGCCTCCCGCCCGACCGGGGCATACGAATGGGCCTCGCGCGCGGAGGCTGCGGCTGCGGCCGATTATGCGGATTCCGTGGGTGGAGTTCAAGCGTCGCCGGCCTCTGGCGTCCAACGGCACCACGTATAATGCGCGCATGACTGCCGTGGCCGGCCGCCTCATGAAGGTTAGCAGGATCGTCTCCCTGTCGGCGTTCGCATTCGCACAGGCCTTGTCGGCCCAGGAACGTCCGGCCACGCTTGCTCGCGATGTCCTGCCGCTTGGCACCACGGCCCTCCAGGAACAGCGCACGGACCGCACGATCGCCGACGGCCTCACCTACACGCGCATCGTCCGCGGCCAGCCGTCGCCCGACGATTACTGGACGCTGCGCGTCATGCTGCCGAGCCGGGAGGGCGAGGGCAGCCTCGACCCGGACGCGCCTGTCGGCATGCTGGGCTCGAAGGCCACGGCGGACGGCGTCGCGGCGACGCTTGCGGCTCAAGGATGGACGCCGTCGACGCAACGTTTCGCCACACCCGCCCTCCCCACCGACGTGCCCGCGCACGACATCGGCTACGCCGTCAGCATCGGCCGCGCCGCCTCGCCCGACGCGCTGGCCGACGACGAGCGGAAGCTGCGGCAGCAAGGTGTCCGGTCGCGCCGATGGCACACGTCGTACGACGGTGACACCACCACTGGACCGTGGGACGTGCACGTGCTCACGATCGATCCGCAACACTGGTCGGTCGGCAGTTCGCTCGGCGCGTCGATCGTGGGCCGGGAAACGGTCAAGGCCATCGCCGCACGCGATGGGGCGACTGCAGCCGTCAACGGCGGCTTCTTCAACATGCAGCCCTTCGACCCGGCGACGGGACGCGGCGACGGAGAACCCGGCGAGGCGGCGGGCATCGCAGCCATCGACGGCCGGCTGGTGAGCGAGGCCACGGCCGGACGCCCGGCCGTGCTGCTGCGCGATGGCGGGCGCGAGGTGGTGATCGATCGCTTCACGACGACCATCCATGTCGAAGGGCCCGGCCGCGAGCGGCGCGTGGTCGACGGCCTCAACCGCGTCCCCGGCGTGATCCGCAACTGCGGCGGCCGCGGCGGCGACGTCCCGACCGAGCGGGCCGCCCACGACATGACGTGCACCGATCCGTCGGAAATCGTCGCGTTTACACCCGATGGGCTGTCGAAACTGCCGCAGGGCCCGGGCGTGGAGGTGGTGCTCGGCCCGACGGGCACGATCACGGATGTCCGCGATCGGACCGGGGCCGCGCCGCCGCCGGGTTCGTGGGTGCTGCAGGCGATCGGCGACGAGGCCGCCTGGCTGCGCGGCGTCGCACGAGTGGGCCAGGCGCTTCGCATCACGACGGAGGTCCGCGATTCCCGGGGCGCGCTCGTCCCGCTCGGGGCCGGCGATTCCATCGTCAACGGCGGGCCGATGCTCGTGGAAAGCGGCGTCATCGTGATCGACGCCGACCGCGACGGCCTCGTCCGCCACGAGCCCGGCGTCGACAACTTCTTCTTCGGCTGGGTGCGCCAGCGCAACCCACGCACGATGGCCGGCGTCGACGCGCGCGGGCGGGTGCTGCTGGTGGCCGTCGACGGCCGGCAGGCCGGCCACAGCGCGGGCCTGTCGATCCTCGAAGCCGCGCAGGTGATGCAGGCGCTGGGCGCCGTGGCGGCCATCAACCTCGACGGCGGCGGCTCGACGACGATGGTGGTGGAGGGCCAGGTGGTGAATCGCCCATCCGACCCGATGGGCGAGCGGGCGGATGGCGACGTGGTCCTTGTCAGGCCGCGAGGCGCAAGACGCTGAACGCCAGGCGTCCGGCGGGTATACTGCACCCGGTGATGTCCCGGGAGCCCGGGGCCGTTGCGCGCCAACCACACACACGGAGTGCCCGCCCATGCACCGACGACTGCTGGTTCTCGGTCTTGCGACAGCCGTCTTTCTCGCTGCCCTGCCCGCTGCCGCGCAGCCCCCGAGCGGTCGCCCGGCCACCGCGGCGCCTCCGTCCCCCGCGGCCGCACCGGCGCCCTCGGGTGGGCCGCCGCTCAAGGCCGGCAAAGAGGCCGACCTGCTACCCGCCGAGCCGGTGGTGGCGCAGCACACGGGGAAGTTCAACGGCCAGACCGTCGCGTACACCAGTGAGGTGGGCTGGCTGCCGATTCGCGTCGACGGGAAGGTGGTGGCGAAGATGGGCTACTTCGCCTACACGAAGACCGGCGTCGCCGATCCGGCCGCGCGCCCGTTGATCTTCTCGTTCAACGGCGGCCCGGGCACGGCGTCGGTGTGGATGCACCTCGGGTACACCGGGCCGCGCCGGGTGACCTACGACGATGAGGGCTTTCAGCAGCGACCGCCGGCCGGGCTCGAGGACAATCCCCATTCGATCCTCGACGTCGCCGACATCGTCTATATCGATCCCATCGGCACGGGCTTCAGCCGGATGGTCGAGGGCGAAGACCTGCACGCGTTCCACGGCAAGCTCGCCGACATCCAGTCCGTGGGCGACTTCATCCACACCTGGGTCAACCGGAAGGATCGGTGGGCGTCACCCAAGTTCATCATCGGCGAGAGCTACGGCACGACGCGGGCGTCGGGCCTGGCCGCGTCGTTGCAGAGCCGGTTCCAGATGTACTTGAACGGCGTGATTCTGGTCTCGGCCACGCAGCTCGACGTCGAGCGCGGCCCCGAGGTGGCCACGGCCGCGGGACTCTCGACCAAGACCGCGACGGCGTGGTACCACCGGCAGCTCGCGGCCGACCTCCAGGCCAGGCCGCTTCGCGACGTGCTGGCCGAGGCCGAGACCTTCGCGATGGGCGAGTACCTGATGGCGCTGGTGAAAGGTGATCGCCTGACCGACGCCGAACGCGGGGCCATGGCCGACAAGGTGGCGCGTTACACCGGGCTCAACCGCGACTTCGTGCTGCAGACGAACCTCCGCGTGAGCTTTCCGCAGCACTGGAAGGAGCTGCTGCGCGACCAGCGGATGACCGTGGGCCGGCTCGACACGCGTTACCTCGGCGTCGATGCCAGCGCCGCAGGCGAACGGCCGGAGTACTCCCCGGAAATCGCGGACTGGAACGGCCCGTTCGGCGCGGCGATCAACCGGTACCTGCGCACGGAGCTGAAGTTCAACCCCGAGATGCAGTACTACATCTGGGGCAACGTGCGCCCGTGGACGCAGAACCCCGAGGCGAGCGTGGGCGACATGCTGCG
>CAYNDV010000183.1:0-5356 GCA_964396055.1 uncultured Vicinamibacterales bacterium
GCGGCGCGCTGCCGGCGTTCGAGCCACACGCCCACGGGGATGATGAGCAGGCCCGCCACGAACAACCCGGGGCACACCAGGAAGAACAGCATGCCCATGTAGGGGTTGCCGTGGTAGCCGAACACCTCGAACAGGAAGAACACGACGAACAGCACCGCGCCCGTCGTCGCGAGCGCGGCACCGAAAATGGTGACGCCGTTGCGATAGAGGGAGAACCGGTCGGAAGGCGTAGTCATGACGGTATCCTGCGCAGCCGGCGTGCGGCCGGCCTAGGTCAGCATCGCATACACGATCAGGGCGACCATCAGGAGGCCCAGGACGACGGCCACCGTGCCGGCGGTGCGTCCGAGACGATACACCCACGGCGGCGCCGCCTCGCAGGCCAGGTCGTCCACCCGGCCCGACCGGACCAGGCGTTCGTACTCGTCGGGGCGCTCCTCTTCCATCTCCTTGACCGTCACGCGCCCGGTGAAGATGACGGAATCCATCGGGAACTTCTCCGGCCGCAGGTGGCCGTTGAAGAAGTGCACCGTGAAGATGAAGCACACGGCCAGGAGCGCCTCTTCGCCGTGAATCACGGTCGCGATGTTGAAGATCCAGCCGGGCAGCCAGCGCCCGAAGAACTCGGGGAACCAGAGCAGGAGTCCTGAGCCGCCGATGATGCCCATGCCCCAGAACACGGCCCAGTAGTCGAACTTCTCCCAGTACGTGAAGTGGTCGAACTTCGGCTGCGGGCCGAGACCCACGAACCACCGCATGTGGGCGATCATCTCGAAGAGGTCCCGCGGCTGCGGCACCATCGACGAGGGCCCCCAGAGGATCGAGAGGTCCTTCACGACGAACAGCCGGTGCATCACGCGGCCCACATGGGTCGAGAAGACGCCGATCATCACCACCGCGCAGAAGCGGTGGATGAGCCCGGCCGCCTCGAAGCCGCCGAAGAAGCGCGCCAGGGCGCCCGCCCATGCCTCGTGGCTGAACAGCAGGGGCAGCCCGGTCAGCGCCAGCCCAAGGAAGCTGAACATCAGCAGTCCGTGCAGCACGCGGTCCGCCCGGTCGAACCGGTGGAAGTGCGTGAAGGTGCGGGCCTCGCCCTCTGATGCGTGCGGGGTCATGCGCGCCCTCCTGGCGTGCGGCGCCGCTCGGCGCGTTTCACCTGCAGCCCGCGTCCGAACCACAGCACCGTGTGCAGGCCGAAGAACGAGAAGACCCCCACCAGCAGCAACTGCATGAACCGGGCGGTGTAGTAGAGGAGCGGGTTCCGCTCGCGGTTGTGCGGGTCGGCATGGGGATCGAAGCGCGCAAAGCCCTCGCTCGCACCCTCATGGCACGTCGCGCACGTCTTGACGAGGTTGGCGGGCGCGATGCTCGAACGCGGATCGGACTTCGGGTGAATGGCGTGCGCGCCGTGACAGCTGGCGCAGGACGCGACGCGGGTGAAGCCGAGGTTCGTCACCTGGCCGTGGAACGTGTCCTGGAAGGTCCGGGCCGACTGCTCGTGGCAGGTCCCGCATTCCTTGACCACCTCGAGACGCCAGGCCTCGACCTCCGCGCGCCGGATGTCGTGCGCGGTGTGGCAGTCGGTGCAGACCGGCGCCAGGGGACTGCCCTTCGCCACCAGGGTGCCGTGGATCCCCGAGGCGTACTCGCGCGCGATGCCTTCGTGGCAGCTGCCGCAGGTGGCGGGAATCGTCGTCCGGAAGACCTTGCTCGCCTCGTCCTTGCTCCGGCGGATGTCGTGGCTGTCGTGGCAGTCGTTGCAGGAGGGCGCGACGGTGAGCCCGCTCTTGAGCAGCGCCCGGCCGTGGATCGAATCGCGGAAGAGGTCGACGACGTTGCCGATGGCGATGTTCCCGCGCTTGATGATCTCTTCGTTGCCGTGGCAGCGCCCGCACGTCTCGATCAGCTTCATGTGGTGCGTGCGCGACTCGGGATCGGCCTTGGGCCTGATGTCGTGGGCGCCATGGCAGTCCGCGCACGACGCGGCCACCAGATTGCCCCCGCTGCGCCGCGAGACGGCGTGCACGCTGCGGTCGTAGGCCGTCACGGCGGGCTCGTGGCAGGTGGCACATTGCGCCGGCTGCAGTTTCTCCGCGTGGGGCCACTCAGCCGCCGTCGCGAGGTCCACGTGGCAGTCCACGCAGCTGAGGCCGGCTTGACCGTGGATGGACCCGGCGAACACGTCCGGCGACACGGCCACCAGGCGCCCGTCGGCGCGCGCAGCCGCCGGATCGCTGTGACACATGAGGCAGTCGTCGTTGGTGGGCGGCTTCGGCGGGTCGCCGGGGGCCGCCGCGGCCGGCGCGGCCAGGCCCAGCGCCAGCACGAGCAGTGCGACACGATTCATGAACAACCCCTGCCACGCGCGCGGGCCGTGCGCGAACCGGACGACGGCCACGCAGCCCCGCAGGACGCAGCGCTACACGATGCAACGCACAGTATGGATGAAAACGGTATCCCGGGGAAACCCGCGTCGTCAGATCTCGCGGTCGCGCGGCGGTTGTCCGACGCGCTCGTCGCGCGTCTCCCAGCGCTCGCAGTCGGCGCAGCGATCGAGGTCGCCGGCCGTCTCGGGGCGGCGCTCGATAAGGCAACTCCACTGGGCCATCCACTGCTCCATCCACAGCGGCGCGGGCGTCGTGGGACGGAATTCGCTCCAGCGGCAGGTCCAGGGCATCCGTTCGGTTCTCATGGTCGTTCCTCTGGCTGGGATTCGGGGGGCTGGTGCCTCGGCGTGCCGCCATTCTGGCACGCCGGGGGCCACCCAGTCATCGTTCGCAAACGATCCGCCGCTCGGGAGAGTCGCCCTGTGGATTATGGGTCGGGAAGGAACAGGTCAAGCGGAACTGCACGACCGGCCGTTTCATGGGCTGACCGATCGCGGTGGGTATAAGAGGATTCCTATGCGCGAGCCTCCCGAGCGGCAAGATCGTTGCGTTCACAACCGTTCTTCCTAGACCACAGGCCAGAACACCGAAGGTTCTGAACCCATGCGCATGACACTTAAGCAAGTCAGGTGCCATACAAATTCAGGCCTGTTTTGAGTGCTTCCCTCGCGGACCGGCGATGTCCCGGCAATTCACCGGTCATACCAGCGCCGGGTTGCCGAGATGCCGTCAGCGCCCGCCCGCGTCACGTCACGCCTGCCGCGGCAGCCGGCGCATCAGCACCCGGATCTCCGCGCCTTGTCGGACCTGCCCCGCCAGATAGCAGATATCGCTGCACTGCTGGGAAAAGTGGTACCCCAGCTCGGGTTCGCGGTCCGTGACGTCTTCCCACTCGTCGGGTAGCCCGACAATCGCGTTCGCCGCAGCCGCCAACTGGTCGGACCCGGCGCCGGGAAACCGTTTGTGGAGGACGGTCAGGACTTTCTCGCGGTCAATCATGCAGCGTCTCCGTCACCTGGATGGGCCTCACGCAATCCAGGTGCCAACGCCGCACGCCTTGGCACGGCCCAGAAGGGCCCGTTTCCGGCTCGCAGACGCCCCTTCAGGCGGGCCGCCCTGCGGAACCCGCCGCTCCGTCGCCGGTCACGCCGGGATCTCGTCGGGCCCGCGGCTGCCGCCGGTACGCAAACAGCGGCGCCGCCACCAGCCGCGCCGTGCGCCGATACGCCTCGTAGACCCAGAAACCCGCCGTCCGAGGCGCCAGCAACGCCGCATCGTCCGGGTTGACCACGATGCTGACCTCAATGTTCGGCGCAGCCCCGATGGGAATCCAGTTGCGGCGACAGGCCTCGTAGACGTGGGCCATCACCCGTCGCATGTCGGCGTAACCGGGCGACGGCCAGTCCTGCATGTCCGACCCGACCGTCGGGCGGAAGATGCACACCGTCGGGAACGCCCCGAGCCCGGCGATGTAGTCGATGGCGCGCAGCGTGTCGTCGATCGGTTCGACGCCGGCGATGATCTCGCCCGAGACCGCGCCGCGCGGCATCCGCCGGGCGCAGTACTCCATCGCGTCGAAGAACAGCCGCTGGCTCAGCATCCGTTCCTTGCCGGGGCAGATCTTCGCGAACCACTCGGGGCTCCAGAACTCGACGCAGAACGACAGGTGGTCCACGCCCAGGTCGATCAGCCGGTCGTAGCGCGTGAAGTCCTTCTCGGGGGCCAGCTGCACCCCGACCAGCAGACCGACGTCCTCCTTGATCGCGCGAACGTAGGGCTCGGTGAACTGAATCCCGCGGGTGCCCTGAAACCCGCCGTTGAAGTGGATGAAGGTCACCCCCGACTCGTCGCGGGCGGCCCGGGCCGTCTCCACGACATCCGACACGGCCTTGTCGGCCGCTTCGCTCTCGCCGACGTTCTGGCCCGTGGTGCAGAACCGGCAGTTCAACGCCGGGTCGTAGTTCCAGAATGTGCACACCATGTTCACGTAGACGCCGAGATACGTGCCCTGGAGCACCCCGATGTGGTTCATCGGGATGTCGCGTGACGTGCGCCGGGCATACCACGCCGGTTCCCGCGGCAACCGCACGGGGTAGGTCAGCCCCTCTGCGTCATGGACGACGGCGTACCCGTCCCCCGGTGAGCCGCAGAGCCGGTACGGCGAGGCCTGCGCGAAGGTCTCGACCACCGGCACGTTGACCCACACCTCCCGCTTCAGCCAGGAGTCGGTCGGCAGTACCATCTCGAGGCCCGAGCCCAGGCCGGCGCGGGTCCGCGAAATGCCCCGGGCCCCGTCCAGCGGCACATCGTCGGGCACACGCAGGCCCCGGCACATCAGGTCGATCTCGAGTTCGCACGCGTTCAGGCGCATGGCGGCATTATAGGCCCACCGCCCTTCGTCGGTCCTCAGACCTGGTCTCCAGACCGGGTGTCCGGCGCGGGTCTCTCGACCCGGTCTGGGGGTCAGATCGGCGAGGTCTTGCGCCGGAACGCCCGGACGGGCCACCATAGGCGCGTTCGGTGAAGCGTTCCGCTCCCGGAGCCTCTGCCATGCGACGTGCTGTCGTCCTGCTCTGCCTGACCGCCCTGGCTGGATGCGCCAGCGGTCCGCCGCCGCCGGCGGCCTTCACCCCCGGTGCGGTGGTCTGCGGCCACTGCAAGATGGTCATCGTCGACCAGTCCCTGGCAGCGCAGATCGTCGCCGACGGTGCCGCGCCGATGTTCTTCAACGACATCGGGTGCATGATCGAGCACCTGTCCCGGGACACCCGCGTCCGGCCGGGGGAAATCGCGTATGTCGCCGATCATCTGACCGGCGAATGGGTGCGCGCCGTGGACGCGCTCTATACCCGCAACCTGCGCGTCACGACGCCGATGGGTTCACACCTCATCGCCCACGCGAACGCCGCCAACCAGGCCGAGGACCCCGCCGCCCGCACCGGCGCCCGGGTCACCGTCCGGGACCTGCT
>CAYNDV010000183.1:5456-8127 GCA_964396055.1 uncultured Vicinamibacterales bacterium
AGGCCGAGGACCCCGCCGCCCGCACCGGCGCCCGGGTCACCGTCCGGGACCTGCTCCCGCTCGACATCCCGGACGGGACGCGGTAGGGCGTCACCCCTCGACGTTGCTCGGGGTGACCCTGAGCTTCGCCGAAGGGTCAGGGTGCCCCGCGACACAGGTCAGTACCGGAACAGGTAGCTGATCTTCACGAACACCTGTCGGCCCACGTTGGTACGCGCCGAGTCGCTGCGGCCGATCGGGCGATCGGTGAGCGACTCGAGTTCCCAGTTCGCGTACCGGTCGTTGTAGCCCACGTAGACAGCGGTCCAGGGGTTCACGAGGTAGGTGACCAGGACGTCGGCGCCGACACGCCGCTCCCGATCGAGATCCACGAGTGCCTGGTCGGGCGACACCGCTTCGTAGTCGAGGATGGCCCGGAGCGACAGGGCGCGCGTGAACTGGTAGTTCGCGCGGGTGCGGAAGATGTGATTCGTGAAAACCGTCCCCGACGCCGCCGTGCAGCCGCAGCCCCCCTCGTCGTCACGCGTCGTCAGGCTGGAATACAGATACGACTGATCGAGGCGCAGGCGCGGCAGCGGCTTGAGCGTCACGCCCACCTCGGCGCTGCGGGCATCGCCGAGGAACGGGCGCAGGTCCGCCGCAGGGTAGTAGTTGATCTCCGTTCCCCATTCGATCGCACCGTTGACGTTCAGCCACGATAGCCACTCGCTGCCGAAGAACACGGCCGTCGAGTGCCGCCGGAAGTCCTGGCCCTCGAACCGCTCGAAACGGTTCCAGTGGCGGAGACCGATCTCCGTCTGCCCCGCGAACTGCATCTCGGCGCCGGGTTCGAACACCCACTCTTCGAGGTTGCCGGCGAAGTTCCAGATCGTCTCGCCTTCGATGTTCAGGCTGTAGTTCTGGATCCGGCCCTTCTTCGGGTACCAGGTGTAGTCCACCTCCGTCGACAGGTCACGGATGTCGCGCCGGCGCACGAATCCCAGGTCCGTCCGGAAGTCGGGGCTGACCTGCAGGTAGCCGAGTTCGAAGTCGAAGCCGCGGCCTTCACGGGCCAGGTGCCCGGCCAGCGCGCCGCCTGTCAGGTCCGGCCCCTCGAACTGGACGCTCTGGCTGCCGACGCCCTGCCCCGCCAGCGACCAGTTGTCGTTCATGCGCCAGCGGCCGTCGGCCGAAAACACCCGGTTCGCCGTGTCGCCCCACTCCCGATCCGTGACGATGCCGCCGACGTAGGACTGGTTCGCGAATTCGCGTTGCACCCGGGCCACGCCGACCAGCGCCGTACGCGCGTAGCGCGGGTCGGACGACGCGACCTGGGAGCCGGGCGCCTCGTCGTTCGTGACCAGGGCGCCGAACGCCCAGCGGCCGGCCTTGCCCGTCAAGCGGCCGCCGAACATCGGATCCACCACCCGGCGCGAGAAGAACAGGGTCACCGGTGTCTCGAAGTAACTGGCGTTCTCGATGAAGAACGGCCGCTTCTCCGGAAAGTAGACCTCGAACCGCTGGTTGATCGTCACCTGCGGCTCGTCGGACTCCACCTGGGAGTAGTCGGGATTCACCGTCGCGTCGACCGTGAAGGTGTCCTTGATGACCGCCTTCACGTCGAGGCCCACCTGCGCGGACCTCTCCGACCGGTACCCGTCTTCTTCCAGGACCCGGTCCGCCGCAAAGTTGCCGTACGGGATGGCCAGGAAGTTCCGCCCCGGCGAAATGCCTTCCAGGCCCTCGAGGCGGGCCAGTTGCTTGCCGAACGTCGCGATGCGTCGGGTAATGTAGGGCCAGAAGGCGGTCTCGTTCGTCCGCGGCACCATGCGGCCGAAGGCCACCCCCCACGTCTGGCGTGACGCCGTGCTGAACCGCAGGCTCTTGAAGGGCACCTGCATCAGGACGACGAACCCGAACGGCGTCCGCCGCCCCTCCGACGACCACAAGGTGTCGAAGCTGTAGTCGTCGTCCTGGCCGTCGGCCGTGATGCCGTCCATCTGGATGCCGAGCGGGTTCGTGAGGAACATGTACGCCCGCTGGCCGTCACCGTAGGTGTCGAGCATCAGGGCGACGATGTCGTCGCCCATGATGTTCTCGCGCTTGGTCAGGTTCGCCCGCAGCCGTGACGGATCTTCGCGGCAGATGAAGACGGCGTACAGGTGCCGTTCGTCGTAGGACACGTACACGGACGTATCGGACTCCGCCTCCACGCCGTCACCGGGTTCCCGCTGCCTGAAACCCGTGACCCGCGCGCCGGGAGGGACCGTCTGGCCGTCCAGGTAGTGCGCCAGGACCGGTGGCGTCGACACGCGGGGGATGGTCATCGAGGGGCGGTCCTGTCCGGCCGCCGGAGCGCCCGCCAGCACCAGGGCCACGAGGAGAACGAAACGTTTCATGAGGAGTCCAGATTCGCGCGAGGCCCTGCGGCCGGTTCTGCCGGTAACCTACGACAGGCATCGTCCGTTCGTTCACCGCCGCCGGAGCCGGCCCCCAGGAGCGCTTCGGATAGAATCACTCATCATGTCCCACGACGCTGCGGAACTGCTCCGACAGGTGCCTGTCTTCCGTCGTCTCGAGGCCGACGACCGCCAGCGCGTGGCGGACGTGGCCCGGGTGCGGCAGTTCGAGCGCGGTGACGCCATCTTCTCGGAGGGCGACGAGCCGGACGCCTTCTGCGTCGTCGCCCGGG
>CAYNDV010000184.1:0-8050 GCA_964396055.1 uncultured Vicinamibacterales bacterium
ACCGCGTGAGGTCGGGCACCGGCTGCGCGCTGCCGTCCGGGCCGAACACCCGCGCCCCGCGCCGCGGCGGTGTGGCGTGCGGGAACACGGGCACGAGGTCGCCGACGCCGTACGACGCCAGGGGCCCCTGCAGGTCGGCCGCCACCGCGGAGGCCACGCGTCGCGTGCCACTGCCCGCGACTTTGATCAGCACGCGGCCAGGCACCGCGTCGCACCAACCAGGCGGGCACGCGGCGTCGCCAGGTTGAGCGGCGCCCGGAACGGCCGGAATCGCTGACGCCGCACGTCCGGCCTGGGCGGCGGCCTCGGGCTGCCCGCCGAGGCCCGCCCCCGCCAGCATTGTCGCCGCCGTCGCGATGAGCCATCGTGTCCGACCAGTCATACCGACCTCCCTTGCAACTGCCCGCCAGTTCCCTGGGGTCGCGACTCAGTCCCGGCCCCGGCGCCTCGGACTCAGCGTCCGAGTCGCACGAATCCTGCTTTCGTCTCCACGCGCACGCGTCCGTCGTCGACAACCGCCCGTCCCGGCGTCAGAGCCGTCGTCGCACCGCGCGCGCCTACGGCGCGCAGCGTCAGGGTGACCACGTCGCCGCGTGCGCGGGCCCCGGCACTGGCCAGCGCGATGCGCGCCACGCCGGGCACCGACGTATTGGCTGCCAGCGTCCAGCCCGGCGCGCCCGCGCCTGCCGCCACACGTTCGACGACGACCACGGCCGGGTCGTACACCAGGTCGAACTCCGCGCTCATCAGGCGGGCGGCGGCCGACCCGGTGGTGACGAACCGGATCGGCACCTCCACCGTGGCGCCAGCCTTCAGCGTCACCCGCGGCAGCGTCACGATGACGCGTCCACGAGAACCGATCAATGAGGTGGGCGCGGAGGCAGACCAATTGCCCGTCGCGTCGCCCAGCAGCACCGCCGTGAAGTCCTGGCCGGTCTGGTTCGCCCCCAGGGCGTCATAGGTGCGCGACCCCGGCGCGAAGTCCCAGACGCGGTCCGACCCGGCAAAGGGCAATCCGGCGAGCCCGACCACGTACTGCAGGATCGCGGATGCATCGCCCGCCGTGACGCTCGACGACCGGTTGACGTCAGCCGCCGTGAGGGCGTGGCCCGTGAGCGTGACGAGTCCCGCCGCGTGCCGCAGGACCAGCGACGCGTCGAACGCGGAGATGCCGGAGGCGGCGTCCGCCTTCGACGGGGTCAGCGTGTAGGTGCCGCCTTCGATCGCCTCGCCGATGCTGTAGCCGCCCTGCGCGCCGGTGGTGACCTGTGCGGGCGCCGCGCCGCCTGTCAGCGTCAGCGTCGTGCCCGGCACCGCCGCGCCGGCGCTCCAGTAGGTGACGGCGCCGGAGATGGTGAAGTCGGCCAGTCCGGGCTGCGTCACCGTGTGCGTCCGCCCTCCCACATCGATGACGGCCTCGCGAGGCACACGAAGTTCGGTTGCGCCGGCAGTGTAGGTGACGGTGCCGTCACCGGTTCCGACCGTGCCGCCCGTCACCGTGATCCAGCCGGCCGCCGTCGACGCGGTCCACCCGCATCCGGCCGGCGCGGCCACGGCGATGGACCCGCCGCCGCCCAGCGCCGCGACGGTGCGGCTGGCGGGATCGATCGCGACGGTGCAGACGGGGATCGTGAGGGCGCCGTCCTGCGTGGTCGCCGCCACGGCACCTTCGTTCAATTCGGCGCGCGTCACGGTGAGCGCCGTCGTCTGCCCGCGCGTGCCGATGGCGGTGAAGGCGAGCCGCAGGAATTCGCCAGGCGTGCTGACCGCCTGCGCGCCCGCGGCGGCAATCCGGACAACGCCCGGCGTGCCGAGGTTCGTCGCCAGCAGCCACGACGGCGTGAGCGCGCCGGCGGCGACCGACGACACCGAGACGACGGCTGGGTCGAACGTGATCGTGATCTCCGCGCTCGTCACGCCCGCCCCGGCGGACGGCGTGATGGTGATCGGCACCACTACCTCCGCGCCCGGGGCGACATCGAGCGACGGCAGCGCGAGCATCGCCCCGCCCGCCTCGCGCAAATCAATCCCGGATTGATTTCCGCCAGTCGTGGCGTCCGGCTTCAGCCGGACGTGTGCCGCCGTCGGGGTCTCGCCGTCGCGCCCGCTAGAGCCGATCAACGAGGTGGGCGCGGAGGCGGACCAGTTGCCCGACACGTCGCCGAGGAGGATGGCCGTGAAGTCCTGGTCCGTCAGCGTCGTCGCCAGCTCGGGATAGGTCCGCGTCGCCGGCGAGAACTCCCACACGATGCCGGCATTCGGGAACGGCAGCGGGATGAGCCCGGCCGCGTACTGCAGGATGAGGTAGGCGTCGAACGGGGTGATCGATCCCGAACGGTTGACGTCGGCCGCCGTCGCCGCCGCACCCGTGAGCGTGATGAGTTCCACCGCGTGGCGCAGGGTGAGCGACGCGTCGAACGCGCCGATGCCCGTGTCGGCCGCGGTCCTGCCGGGCGTCAGGACGTAGCTGCCGTGCTGGACACCGTCGAGACGATACGCCCCCGTGGCATCCGAGTCGGCCGTGTACGACCGGGACCCGGAGAGCGACAACGTCACGCCGGGCACGCCGGCGCCGGTGTTCCAGAACGTCACCCGGCCGCCGACATCGACGACCTCATCAATCGTGAACGAGCCATCGGCGGTCTGCGCCGGCAGGGCTCCGTCGTTCAACGACGAGGTCTCGATGTGCAGGGGCGCCGTGGCGCCCGGGCTGCCTGTGACGTCGAACTCCAGATGGGCCAGGCTGCCCGTCCCCGTGGCCGTGCCGGAGGGCGTGACCAGGCCGATGATGGCCCGTCCCGGCGTGCCGAGGTTGGCCTCGACGGTCCATCCGGTGGTCAACGTGCCCGTCAGCACGCGCCGCGCCTGCAACTGCGCCGGATCGAACGTCACGACAATCAACGCCGCGGCCAGGCTCGTGACGTTGGTGCCGCTGAGCGGCACCTGGACGATGGCGCCCTGTCGGCCGCTCGCGTGCGGGAGTCCGACGGTGGCGGTAGCGGCCTCGTACGTGAAACCTCGCAGCAGCGTGCCCGTTGCGGCATCGGGGTTCGTCACGCTGACATCCACGACGGTCGGCAGGTGCGCGCCGGTGGTGCACCGCAACTGGTTCTCGCTGTCGCGTGTCACGGGTGCACAGGCCACGCCGCCGATCGCCACGGTCGCGCCCACCTTGAAGTTGGCGCCCGCGACGACCACCGGGGTGCCGCCCCCGGCCGGCCCTCGGGCGGGGCTGACCGCGGTGACGACGGGCCGATCCGTGACCGACACGGCCAAGGGCGCGCTCGGCTCGCCGAATCGTGTGACGCTGACGCCGTCCTGGGCCTCGAGGTAGTACTCGAGGCCCGGCGCCTGCACGCTCGCGCCGGGGATCGTGGCCGCGAACCGGTTGCCTGTCGTGTTCGTCATCGCGACGGCAGCGTACGCCTCGGGTCCCTGGCCGAGGCCGGACGCCGTCGCACCGTCGCGCAGGCCGGACTCACGGGTTCCGTCGTGCAGGGCGTCGTCACGGGTCCCGTCGTGCAGGGCTTCAGCCCTGCCGGGAGTGTATAAATCAATCCGGGATTGATTTGCGGCGCGGTAGAACAGCGTGGCGCCGGTCACGCGCACGTTGTCCGTCACGTCGGCCGCCAGCGTCAGTGCGAGCCCGGGCGCCGCGTGCGCCACCGGCGTGTGGGTGATGACGGGGGCAATCGTGTCGGTGGGCGTCGCGGAGGCGACATTCGACGCGGCCGACTCGGTGAAGTCGGTCTTCACCACCGTGAAGGTGTAGTAATACGGCACGCCCGGCTGCACGCCGGTGTCGACGAACTCGCGCGTGCCGGGCGGGACGAGGGCCGGGTTCAGCCGGCTGAAGGGCCCGCTCGCGCTCGTGGAGCGGTACACGTTGTACCCGGCCATCAGGTCGAAGTCGTCCTGCACCCACGACAATTGCACGCTCCCTTCCGCGCCGAACGCCTGCAGGCTCATCGCCTCGGTGCCGGAGGTGACCACCTCGAACCGGAAGCGGGCCTCATCGGCGTACGCCACCAGCCACGGATCGTCGGCGGCCCTGGCCCCGGCGATCCGGATCAGCTGATACCCGTCGCCTGTGATGGGTCCGATGTTGAACGTGCCCTTCCACGTCCGCGCGTCCTGCCAGCCGCCGTTGATCCGGTGGACGGTGTAGTCCGTGAATGGCACGTCCGGCCCGAACGACACCAGCGGCTGCGCGGACGTATCCATGTCGCGGTTGAACAGCACGGTGAACTCGACGGCCTCGGCCCCCACCCGCGGCACCTGCTCGGCCGGCACGCCGTTCAGCAGGACGTTCCACGCGAAGGGATACGTGGTCTCCGCCGGGATCTCGAGGACGGGCTCGTACACCAGTTCGCCGCGATCGAAGTTGTCGAAGTAGTCGTACACCGATTCGTCGATGAGGCGCCGCGAGGTGGTGCCCCAGTAGTTGCCTCCCGCGCCGACGAGCCACTCGCGGCCAGGCTGGGCCTGCACGCGCATCCAGCGATTGAGGTTGGGATCCCACATCCGGCTGAGGAACGCGTTGCCCGTCGCGGTGTTCTGCCGGCCGATGACGTACCGGCGCATGGCGGCGGCGCCGCTGTCGATCTGCGCGGGCGTCACGTCGCCCGGCAACTCCACCACGGTTCCATCGGCGGGGGTGGCGCCCAGTCCGGCCAGGTAGGACTCGACGAACAGGCGCTCGTCCTCCGAGTCGATCGACAACGCGTGGCCGTTGAAGTACCGGGCCGCCAGATCCGCCGTCGCCTCGGGATGGCGGCTGAAGGCATAGGTCTGGCCGCCCCAGGCCGCGGGCGCCTCCAGCAGCGTCGCGGTGCGGGCCATCAGCGGTGCTCCGGGTACGTTCAGCATCCACCAGTTGCCGCCTTCGCGGGCGTTCTGCAGGAAGACGCTGTCGCTGACGTGTCCGTTCGAGTAGTCGTTGTCGCCGACGGACCGGTTGATGAACTGGTTCACCGACGACTGACCCGTCTGGAAGCGGTTCATCATGTCCCAGGAGACGTACGTGCTGTTCGACATCCGCTGCGTCTCGACGCCGCCGTTGGGCACCCGCCGGTTGTTGTAGATGTAGGCATGGTCCACGTCAGTGGCGAACGTCAGCCAGGGCTGGTTCACGCGGGCGTACTTCAGTGAGAAGTTGCCGGTGATCTGCACCATGACGTCGCCGTTGTTCACGAACTCGGACGGGATCAGGTCCACCGGTTCGTCGAACGTGCCCTCGATGATGAGCGTGCCCTCGGACTGGATGTATGGCGTGAGGCCCTGGGCGTACGGATCGTTCGGGTCGGCCGTGCCCCACTGGATGCGGGTGCCTGGCCCGACGCGCACGGTGACGCCCGGCTCGATGAGCGTCGGTCCCTCGACGATCCAGAAGTCGTCTTTCGTCAGCGTCATGTCTGACGAGATGACGCGCGGCAGTTCGCGACCCCGCTGCACCATCAGCGTGAACGTGTCCGTGAACGTGAGCGGCGGTTGCGCCGGATCGTACCCGTTGCCGGCCGTCATCGTCACCCGGAACGGGATGATGTGGTCGTTCGGCGTGTTCGGGTCGACCGTGAAGCGGAACGGGTACCGGACGCCGATGATGTAGCCGTCGGTGTCGTAGATCAGGCCGTTGTCGTCCCAGTTGAACGACCCCACCGCGCCGTAGTCCACGGTGTCCACGTCCCAGGTGATGAACGGATCGGGCCCGATGGCGCCCCCCGCCCACGCGTCGAGCGTGACCGACACGGGATCGGCCTTCCCCCAGTGGTTGCGGATCACGAGGGCGAGTTCGATCGTTTCCCCGGCATCGACACGCCCGTCGCCGTCGTTGGCCGCGCTGATCGTCGTCGAGTCGAACGTCCAGTGCTCGAGGTACGACAGGCTGGGCGACGGGGCCACGGTGAGGGTATCCAGCGCGCGGACGACCGGTCCGGCGTTCGAAGCGACCTGTCCCATGATGAAGCGCGACGAGTAGGTGTCCTTGTCCGCGAAGTGCGTCCGCGCCAGGGCCGCGATGCCAGACACGATCGGGGCCGCCATCGACGTCCCGTCCCAGGCCGCGAACTGGCCGTTCGGGAGCGTGCTCCAGACATCGACCCCGGGCGCCATCACCTCGTACTCGATTGGCGATTGCGGCGTGCAGTCGTGGTTCGAGAAGCCGGCCAGTTGGTCGGCCTGGTTCGACGCCATGACGCCCAGCACCCAGTTGTACGCCGCGGGGTACATCGCGTTGTTCGGCGCGCATGGCGGTTCGTTGGGCATGCCGTCGTTGCCCGCCGCGGCCACCAGCACCGCCTGCCCGAAGGCCACCGTCAGCGCGTCTTCTTCCAGCGTCGAGCGCACGTAGCCGCCGAACGACATGTTGATCACGTCGGCGCCCTGCTCGGTGGCGTAGACGATCGCCTGCGCGATGTGCGACGTCGCCAGCACGCCCGAATACTGCGCCGCCTTGAGCGGCATCACCTGGACGTTCCACGCCACGCCCACGCCGCCCGCGCCGTTGTCCGCCTGCGCTGCGATGATGCCCGCCACGTGCGTCCCGTGCCCGTGGTTGTCCGCCGGATTGCCCGGCGCCTGTTCCCCGGTCGCGTCGATCCCGTGCACGTCGTCCACGTACCCGTTCGCATCGTCATCGATGCCGTTGCCGGCGACTTCCCGCGCGTTCGTCCAGATGTTGGCCGCCAGGTCCGGGTGCAGGTAGTCCACGCCCGTGTCGATCACCGCGACGACGATCCCGCGCGCCCCGCCGGGCGGCAGGCCCTGCGACTCGAGCCATGCCCACGCCGCCGGCGCGTTCACCGCATTCAGGTGCCACTGCTGCGCGAGCAGCGGATCGTTGAAGGCGGGCAGATCAGGGACGTGGGGCGTGGGGCGTGGGACGTGGGACCCGCGTGACTCCTTCTGGCTTCTAGCTTCTTGCTTCTGTCCCCGTCCCAGTGCCCCCGGCGTCCCGATCGGCCGCCGCAGATACTCCGGCTCCGCCATCTCGATCCCGGGCACCTTCCGGAGGTTGTCGGCGAGCGCCTTCGGATCGGCACCCTCGCGAATCGACGCCGCGAACCACCGCGTGAGGTCGGGCACCGGCTGCGCGCTGCCGTCCGGGCCGAACACCCGCGCACCGCGCTGCGGCGGTGTGGCGTGCGGGAACACGGGCACGAGGTCGCCGACGCCGTACGAGGCCAGCGGCCCGCGCAGGTCGGCCGCCACCGCGGCCGCCAGGCGCCGCGTGCCACTGCCCGCGACTTTGATCAGCACGCGCCCCGGCACCGCATCGCACCACCCCGGCGGGCACGCGGCATCCGCCCCCGCGGTGGCGCCGCCCGGCAGCGGCGTTCCCCCGGGCACGCCCGCCAGGCGCTGCGCCTCGAGCGCCAACGCGGGCGTCCCTGCTGGTGCACCCTGCCCGGCGGCGGGCGACGATGGCCTGCCTGGCGCGTCGTGTTGGGTTGCCTCGGGGACCGCGACTGCGATCGCCATCGCGATGGTTGCCGCCGCCGCCAACCGCCAGCCAGTCCGACCCGTCATGACACCCTCCCCCGTGGGACCGCGCGCGCCCGATTCAGCCGCTGCCCTGCCGCACCGCCACCTACCGCCGCAGCCGCACCTGGCCCGGCCGCATGTCCACCGTCACCCGGCCATCGTCCACCGCCGCCCGCCCGAGGGTGAGCGCCGTCGTCGCGCCGCGCGCGCCCACCGCGCGCAGCGTCAGCGTCACCACCTCGCCGCGGGCTCGCGCCCCGGCGCTGGCCAGCGCGATGCGGGCCAGGCCTGGCACCGTCGTATTGGCCGCCAGCGTCCAGCCCGGCGCGCCGGCAGCGGCCGCGACTCGCTCGATGACGACCACCGCCGGGTCGTACACGAGATCGAACTCCGCGCTCATCAGCCGGGCGGCGGCCGCCCCGGTGGTCACGAACCGGACCGGCACGTCCATCGTCGCGCCGGCCTTCAGCGTCACGCGCGGCAGCGTCACGATTACCCGTCCGCGCGCCCCAGAATCAATCCCGGATTGATTTCCGCCAGTCGTGGCGTCCGGCTTCAGCCGGACGTG
>CAYNDV010000185.1:0-8033 GCA_964396055.1 uncultured Vicinamibacterales bacterium
GCCGCCGCCCGTCCGGCGCGGGCGGTCGCCGGCCGGCCGCTGGCCAGCCGGAACGCGCACCGGCCGGTGATGACGCACCGTTCGCACTGCGGGACCGGTTTGCACACCCGGCGCCCGTGCAGGATGAGCGTGTCGGACGCGCGCGTCCACCAGAGTGGGGGCAGCGCCCCCGTCAGCTGCTGCTCGACGCGCTCGGGATCGTCGCTGTCCGTGACGCCGATGCGCCCGGCCACGCGCAGCACATGCCGGTCCACGGCAAAGCCGGGAATGCCCAGCGCGTGGCCCAGCACCACGTTGGCCGTCTTGCGCCCGACACCCGGCAGCTGCGTCAAGGCCTCCATCGTCCGGGGCACCTCGCCGCCGTGGCGCTCGACGAGGGCCGCCGCCATGCCGATGAGCGCCCGCGTCTTCTGTCGGAAGAAGCCCGTGGACTGCACCAGGGCCTCCACGTCGGCGGGGTCCGCCGCCGCCAGCGACCGGGCGTCCGGGTAGCGGGCGAACAGCGCGGGCGTGACCAGGTTGACGCGCGCATCGGTCGACTGGGCCGACAGGATGGTCGCCGCCAGCAGTTCGAAGGCGTTGTGGTAATGCAGTTCGGTGTCGGCGTTGGGGTGCTGCCGGCTCAGCGCCTCGAAGATCGCCACGACTTCGGCCGGTGTCTTCAGTGCGCCCATGTAGTGTCCTCGGCCCGACCCGCCGGTGTCAGTGCACCGGCCCCTTGTTCCAGCCCACGTTGGCGTAGGAGTCCTGGAACGTGCGCAACTGGTCCTGCAGGGCCTGAATCAGGCTGGGCACGAGCTGCACCGGCAGCACCACGCGCGTGCGGACCGGGGCCCGCACCACGTGCTCCTGCTGCGCATCGCGGATGTCCTGTTCCGACAGGGGCAGAACCTCGCAGAACGACAGCGTGAAGTCGAACGGGGTGTGCGCCACGGCGCAGAAGTTGGCGTAGACGCGCGGCGCGTCGCCGCCGTCGCCGGGCACGATGGTGAAGTTGATCTGGCGTGGTTCGTCGGCCATAGTCCGTTCCCGGATTCGCGGCGGGCGCCGGGCACCGCCGGTTAGTACTTCCGCATCACGCCGACGACCACGCCCTGGATCTGCAGCAGGTCGGCCGGCACGACGAGCGGCTGCATCGCCGGGTTGGCGGGCTGCAGGCGGATTCGCCCGTTCTCCCGGTAGAGCTTCTTCAGGGTGACGTCGGTGCCCCCCAGCAGCGCGATCACCATCTCACCGTTCTCAGCCGTCTTCCGGTCCTCGACGATGACGAAGTCGCCGTCGCGGATCTGCTCGTCGATCATCGAATCGCCGCGGACCTTGAGCACGTAGGTGTCCCGCTTGCCCACCAGATCTTCGGGCACGGCGATCGCCTCGTTCGAGGTGATGGCCTCGATCGGCGCGCCGGCGGCGACATACCCCAGCAGCGGCAGTTCGAGCGCCCGGCCGCCGCCGCGGGTCGGCACGAGTTCGACCGAGCGGCTGCGGTTCCACGATCGACGGATGAACCCCTTCTCCTGCAGGTTGGTCAGGTGCTTGTGGACCGTGGCCAGCGACGACAGGTTGAAGCGGCGCCCGATTTCCTCGAGGCTCGGGGCGTAGCCGTGCTGCTGGATGAACTCGCCGAGGTAGTCGAGGATTTCGCGCTGCCGTTTGGTCAAGGGTAGAGCCACGTCGCCATCCTCCTGGAAGTCCGCCCCCCGGGCTCGTGTTCACTTTATCAAAGGAAAGGCGAAAGTCAACTCCCGTGCTACCATCGGCGCCGGCATGTGACGCCGTGGGGCCGCGCCAGTCTAACGGAATGAGACGCTGGAGCGTGAGGCGATGGCGAGCGATGCGGGCCGCCTGGCGGCGGGGGGCCGACTGCCGGAGTGGACGGTGACGCGAGTGGTGAGCAGCGACGAACCCGCCGGCAGCCGGGCCGGGCTCGACGTCCTCGACGATGCGGCCCTTGTCGCCGCAAGCCGCGAAGGTAGCCGCGCCGCGTTCGACGTGCTGGTGGAGCGGCACCGGCGCACGGTCTACCAGCTCTGTTATCGCTTCGTCCGGACCCACGAGGACGCGGCCGACCTGGCGCAGGACGTGTTTCTCCGGGCCTGGCGCGCGGTGCCGCGTTTCCGCGGGGACTCCTCGGTGTCGACGTGGCTCTACCGCATCGGGGTCAACGCCTGCCTGAACCGGGTGACCGCCAGGCGGGTGCCCCAGGTGGGCCTCGACGATGCCCCCGAACCGGCCGCGGCTCCCGCCGATCCGGCCGAGGGGCTTGACGCCTCGCAACGGGCCGCCCGCGTCCGGGCGGCCGTGGCTCAGCTGCCGGAGAAGCAGCGGGCCACGGTGATCCTGCGCGTGTACCACGACCGGTCGCACAAAGAAATCGCCGAGATTCTGGGCACCACCGAAGGCGCGGCCAAGGCCAACCTGTTCCACGCCCTCGGGAACCTGAAGAAGCTGCTGGCCGGGAGGCCGTCATGATCGGGCCGCGTCACCTCTCGAACGACGACATCCTCGACCTGGCTGAGCAGCGGGGCAATCCGGCGTCGCGCGCGCATCTGGCCGCGTGCCCTTCTTGCGCGGCGCGCGTGGACGACCTGCGCGCCGTACTGGCCGAGGCCCGCGCGGCCGACGTCCCGGAGCCGTCGCCGCTGTTCTGGGAGCATCTGTCGGCTCGCGTGTCCGATGCCGTTGCCGACGAGGCGCAGCCCGGGCGTGCGGCGGCTCCTGTCCGGTGGCTGCGGCCGGCGTGGCTGGTGGCCGCAGCGACGCTGGCGGCGGTGGCGCTCGTCCTCCTCGTGGTTGTCCGGCCCGCGCCCGTGCCGCCCGCCGGCCCGGCGGCGGCTCCCGCGGTGCCGTTGGCGGAGGGCCTGCCGGCGGGGTCCGACGACACGCCCGGGCCGGACGTGCTCGACGAGCCGTGGGCGCTGGTGGCCGCCCTCAGCGACGAACTGCCGCCGGACGGCGCGCTGGCGGCCGGGCTCGACCCCGTGCCGGGCAGCGCCGAACAAGCGGCTGAGACGCTGAGCGCCGGCGAGCGGGACGAATTGGTGCGGTTGCTCGAGGCCGAACTGGCCCGGCGTCCGCTGTAGCGCAGGGACGAAGGAGCGGAGATGAGGAAGCGGACGGCGTGGGGCGCGGGCGTCGTGGTGGCGGTGGTGCTGGCCTGCGCGGCGGCCCCGGCGCTGGCCCAGCGGGCAAGGCCGCCGCAGACGCAAGCGGGGGATCTGGGGCCGGGCGACGTGCAGCGCCTGTTCGACGCCTATACGGCGATGCAGGCCCAGCAGGCGCTCGCCCTGGACGAGGAGCAGTTCGCCCGGTTCCTGCCCCGGCTGCGGAACCTGCAGGCCGCGCGGCGGCGGGCCGAGGCCGAGCGGCAGAAACTGACGGCCGAACTGGCGCGCCTGACCGCGTCGGCCCAGGTCACCGACGACGGCCGGCTGAGGGCAGCGATGAAGGCGCTGCGCGACCTCGCGCCCAGGGCGGCGGCTGACATCAGTGCCGCGTACGACGCGCTGGACCTGACGCTCGACGTCCGCCAGCAGGCGCGGTTCCGCGTCTTCGAACTGCAGATGGAGCGTCGCAAGTTCGACCTGATGCTGCGCGCCCGCCGCGGTGAGGCCGCCCGGGCGCCGCGCGACGTGCGTTGACCCGGCCCGCCGCGGCCCGCCGCCGACAGGCGTGCTAGACTCGATGGCGTCGATGCCCCGACGCGACTGTTTGCCAGCCCCGAGCCCGGCGACGGCACTCCTGACGGCGGCAGGCCTGCTCCTGGCGGCGGGCACGCTGGCCCTTGCCCAGCGCGATCCCCTGCCGTTTGCGGCCGCCGACGGGGACCGGTTCGCCGGCAAGCTGACCGCCATCGTTGAGCGCAGCGGCCAGCCGGCCAGGCCGGGCCGTGCCGCGCCGCTCCTGAAGACGATCCTCACCGAGCCCGAGATCAACGCGTACCTCCGGTACCGCGGCGCCAGCACCCTTCCGAAGGGCATCATCGAACCGATCATCCTGGTGCTCGGCGACGGGCGGCTGGCGGCATGGGCGGAGGTGGACCTCGACGCGGTCCGAGACTCGCGCGAACGCGGCCTGCTGGATCCCATGCGCCTCCTGCGCGGCCGCATGCCCATCGCGGCGGCTGGCACCCTGCGAACGCAGGACGGTATCGGGTCCTTCGACCTCGAGTCGGCGTCCGCCTCGGGCGTCCGCATCCCCAAGGGGCTGCTCCAGGAACTGGTGAGCTTCTACACGCGCACGGCGGCGAACCCAGGCGGGTTCGACCTCGACGCGCCCTTCCACCTGCCCGCCGGCATCCGGCAGATCGAGGTGCGGCCGGGCCAGGCAGTCATCGTCCAGTGACGCTCGACGACCCGCTCACCAGCCTGCGGGGCGTGGGTCCGCGCCGGGCGGCCGACTTCGAGCGTGCCGGCCTGCGCACGGTCGGTGACCTGCTGGCCCGCTTCCCGCTGCGGTACGAGGATCGGTCGCGGACCCGCGAGGTCTCGACGCTCGTGCCCGGCGAACCGGCGTCATTGGCCGGCACCGTGGTCGGGTCGGGCCTGCGCCTGACCCGGCGGCCGGGCTTCCGGATTGCCGAGATTGTCGTCCGAGCCGATGCGGGCGGGACCATCCGGGCCGTCTGGATGAACCAGCCCTACATGCTTGACGTGCTGCGCCGCGGCACACGCGTGGCCCTGTTCGGCACCGTCGAACAGCGCGCCCCGGCCGGACTGCAGTTCACGAACCCGGACTACGAGATTCTCGACGAGGACGATGCGCCGACGCTGCACACGGGCCGCATCGTGCCGATCTACGAGCGGTGTGGCGCGCTGACCAGCCGCGTGCAGCGCGGACTGGTGACGGCGGCGCTCGACACCCTGGCGGCCGGCGTGCCCGAGGTGCTCCCACCGTGGCTGCTGGCCGAACGAGGCCTGCCGGGTCGGTACGAGGCCCTGTCGGCCGCGCACTTCCCGGCGGCCGGCAGCGACCCGGCGGTGCTGGCCGCGCGCCGGACTCCTGCGCAGGTGCGGCTCATCCTGGAGGAGTTCTTCCAGTACCAGCTGGGGCTGCTGGCGCGCCGCCGCGCCGGCCGGGCCGACCACAAACCCGTGGTGCCGACCGTGGACGACCGCGTGCGCGCGGCGGCCCGCGCCGTGCTGCCCTTCACGTTGACGGCCGGCCAGCGGGCCGCGCTGAAGGACATCGTCGCGGACATGACGCAGCCGCCGCCGATGCACCGCCTGCTGCAGGGCGATGTGGGCGCGGGCAAGACGGTGGTGGCCCTGCTGGCGGCGGTCGTCGCCATGGAGAACGGCCTCCAGGTGGCGTTCATGGCGCCCACGGAGATCCTGGCCGAGCAGCATGCCTGGACCATGCGGCGCACGCTCGAGGGCGCGCGGTACCGGGTGGCGCTGCTCACCGGGTCGACGCCGGCCGCCGCGCGCCGCGAGATCCTGGCGGGTCTCGAGGGCGGGACGGTCGATCTCGTGGTGGGCACCCATGCGCTCGTGCAGGAGCGTGTCCGGTTTCACGGCCTGGGGTTCGTCGTCATCGACGAGCAGCACCGCTTCGGTGTCGTGCAGCGGTCGGTCCTGCGGGACAAGGGCTGGCGGCCGGACGTGCTGGTGATGACCGCGACGCCGATCCCGCGCACCCTGGCGTTGACGACGTACGGCGACCTCGACGTCTCCGTGATCCGGGACCTGCCGCCCGGCCGCTCGCCGGTGCGGACGGCGGCGAAACCTGACGGCCAGCGCGATGAGGTGTATCGTTTCGTGCGGGAGCAGGTGAAGGCCGGCCACCAGGCGTACATCGTGTTCCCGTTGATCGAAGAATCGGCCCGGGTGGATCTGCGGGCCGCCACGGAGGCCGCGGACCATCTGGCGCAGGAGGTCTTTCCGGACGCGCGGCTGGGCCTGCTGCACGGCCGGCTGCGGCCGGAGCAGAAGGACCGTGTCATGCGGGCGTTCGCGGCCGGCGACCTGGACGTGCTGGTGTCGACGACGGTGATCGAAGTGGGCATCGACGTGCCCAACGCGACGGTGATGGTGGTGGAGCACGCTGAGCGGTTCGGCCTGGCGCAGCTGCACCAGCTGCGGGGCCGCGTCGGCCGCGGGCCGCACCCCTCGTCGTGCGTGCTGTTGTATCAGGGACCGCTCGGGCCTGAGGGGGAAGCGCGGTTGCGGGCCCTGGTGGAGACCACGGATGGTTTCGTGATCGCGGAACGGGATCTGGAGTTGCGGGGGCCGGGCGACTTCTTCGGGACGCGGCAGTCCGGCGCTCCCACCCTTCGATCGGGAGACCTCGTGCGCGATCGTACGCTGATGGAGGACGCGCGGCGGTACGCGGCGCGGGCGCTCGACGATCCAGAGTGCGCGCCGCTGGTGGCACAGACGGCGCGCACTTGGGGCGCGCAGTTCGGGCTGGGAGACGTGGGCTGAGGGCCGCCTTCTGTCTGCTGTCTCCTGTCTTCTGTCTTCTGTCTTCTTCTGTCCTCGGATTCCTCTCATGCGCGTCATCACAGGTATCTATAAGGGGCGCCGGCTGAAGGCCCCGTCGTGGAGCGGGTTGCGGCCGACCTCCGACCGGCTCAAGGAGACGCTGTTCGACGTGCTGGGCGGGATCGTGGAGGGGGCGCAGGTGCTCGACGGCTTCGCCGGGTCGGGGGCGCTGGGCATCGAGGCCCTGAGCCGGGGGGCGCGGTGGGTGACCTTCATCGACAGCGACGACCGGGCGCTGGCGCTGGTCGGCGAGAACCTGGCGCACTGCGGGATCGACAGGGGCTATGCTATGATCCGCGGCGGTTTCGTCGGGGCGGTGCCCCGCCTGCCCGCCGGCCAGCGGTTCGACCTCGTCCTGCTGGATCCCCCCTATGCCGTCGGTGACGTCGACGAGGTGTTGTCAGCGGCCGGCCGGTGCCTGGCGCCCGGAGGCGTCGTGGTGCTGGAGCACGCCCGCCGGCGCGAGGCGCCGGAGCGGGTCGCGGCGCTGGCCCGGACGCGGCAGGTGACGGCAGGCGACAGCGGCCTGGCGTTCTACCGTGCCGATCCCGGGCCCGGCCAGGCCGGTGTGGAGGAGTCATGACAGCGCCCCGCGAGCGCGTGGCGGTCTACCCGGGTTCGTTCGATCCCCTCACCAACGGGCACGTCGACATCATCCTGCGGGGGGCGCGGCTCTTCGACCGGATTGTCGTCGCGATCCTCCGCAACGCGGAGAAACACCCGCTGTTCACCGCGGAGGAGCGCGTGGCGATGGCGCGCGAGGTGTTCCGGGAGCACCCGAACGTGGAGGCGGACTCGTTCGACGGCCTGCTGGTGGACTACGCCCACCTGCGGCAGGCGTCGGCCATCGTGCGCGGCCTGCGGGCGGTGTCGGACTTCGAGTACGAGCTGCAGATGGCGTTGATGAACCGCCGGCTCGGGCCGGAGATCGAGACGGTGTTCATGATGCCGGCGGAGCAGTACACCTACGTGAGTTCGCGGCTGGTGAAGGAGGTATTCGCCCTGGGCGGTCCCGTCACCGGCCTGGTGCCGGAGTTGGTCGAGTACCGGCTGCACGAGAAACGCGCCCAGGGGCGGACGGGTCCGCAGGGCGCGTAAGGCTGAAGGAGCCATCATGAGCGTCAGTGAACTGGCAGGATCGATCATCGAGTCGCCGACGCTGCGACTCAACGAAGAAGCCCGGCTGCTGCGGGAACGCGGCGAGCCGGTGATTCACCTCGGCATCGGCGAGCCCAAGAACAAGACGCCCATCACCGCGCTGCTCAGTTCGGCGGCGCGGCTGACGCAGGCGGACGTGAAGTACTGCCCGACCGACGGGCTGCCGTCGCTGAAGAAGGCGATTCTCCGCTACACGGAGGAGCACTACAACAAGATCGCGGCGCCCGAGAACGTGATCGTGTCGTCGGGGGCGAAGCAGGTGCTCTACAACCTGCTGTACACCCTGGTGAACCCGCAGGACGAAGTGGTGATCCTGGCGCCGTACTGGGTGAGCTACCCCGAGATGGTGAAGATGGTCTACGGGGTGCCGGTGATCGTCACGCCCGAGGACGG
>CAYNDV010000186.1:0-7950 GCA_964396055.1 uncultured Vicinamibacterales bacterium
AGGGTGTCCTTCATCGTCGGGTGGCTCGCGCTCGGGTCCCAGCCCAGGCGCAGCACCGTCACGTCAACCGACCGCCGCCCGAACCGCAGCGCCTCGTGGCAGCTCCACATGTAGATGTCGATCTGGCGCCCCTGCACCGCCGGGCCCGTGTCCATGATGGTATACACGCCCGCGTACTTCGACTCGGCGGCCACCTGGATCACCGATCCCACCGGCAGCAGCTGCGGGTCCGCCGCGGCCACCCCCGTGCGCACCTTCACGCCAGAGGCCGTGATCTGGCCCTTGCAGTAGGCTGTGGCCGTGAAGCGGAGCCGCGCGCCCGGGGCCGGCAGTTCGGCCGTCTCGCGGTAGAGCGCGTGGCGGGCCGCGTAGCGCGAGTCGATGGTCTGCACCTGGTAGAGCAGCACGAACGTCAGGGCCACCACCACCGTTGCCGCCACCTTCCGCCACCAGGAGTGAGACAGCTTCACGGGGCCTCCGTGTGTGGATGCCGGTGGGGGAGGTGCAGGTGCCTGCGCCCGGCGACGATGACGGGGACGGCCACGACGTAGGCCACCGCACCCAGGACGACGGCGCCGATGGTGGAGCCTATCACGAACGGCCACGCGAACGGCGCCACGACGTCGGCCAGGCCCCGCCAGAACGCCCCGCTGCTGACCGACAGCTCGAAGGTCCGCGCCAGGCGCTCGCCGAACTGCGGGGGCGCCGTCGTCCCGAGCAGCTGCGCGCCCGCCATGGTGGCCATCGTGTAGTAGGGCACGATCAGCCAGGGCAGGTTTACGTACACCCCGGCGACGGCCGCCACGCGGTTGAGGCCGAACGCGAACGCGATGGCCAGGGCCAGCACCGTGTGCAGGCCGAGCAGGGGACAGAACGCCAGGAACACTCCGACGGCGAAGGCGGCCGCCGTCCGCCGCGGCGTGTCATGGGTGTGCAGCAGCAGCGTCACCCATTTCCGGGCGAGGGCCTTCGTGACGCGAATCATCGAAAGTGCTCGTACCCCGCTGCCAGCGGCGTCGTCACCCCATCCTGCTCCAGACGCACCAGCCCGTCGTCGGTGACGCGTCCGATGCGTGTCAGCGGCAGGTCGCCTGCGAGGCGCTGCACGTGCGTGAAGCGCGACCGGCGCCTCCGCGACACGGTGAACAGCAGCTCGTAGTCGTCGCCGCCGCCGGCCGCGCGGCGTGCGGCATCCTCGCCCCGTCCCTCCCACCACCGTCGGGCGGCTTCCGGCACGGGCAGCGCGCCGGCGTCGAGGACGAGGCCCACGCCCGAGGCGGCGGCCAGCTGGGCGGCCCCGTCCGCGAGGCCGTCGGAGAGATCGACGCAGGCGGTGGCGGCCCGGTTCCGGCCGAGCAGCGCCCCCAGGCGCAGGCGCGGCTCGGGGGTGAGCCAGGCGGCCACGCAGGCCGCCTCCTCGTCGCTGACGGGCGCGTGTCCGGCCTGGAGCATCGCAAGGCCGGCCGCGGCGGCGCCGACGGCGCCGCTCACCCACAGGTCGTCGCCGGGGCGCGCGCCGGCCCGCGTCAACACGCGCCGCCGGCGCACACTGCCCACGGCGGTGATGTCGATGACGAGGGGGCCTGGCGACCGGGTGATGTTCCCGCCCACGAGGTGCACCTGGTGGCGCTCCGCCAGCGCCAGCAGGCCGTCCACGAGGGCTTCGAGGTCGGCCACCGGCAGGCTCGCCGGCAGGGCCAGGGAGAGCAGCGCCACGCGCGGGGCGGCGCCCATGGCGGCCAGGTCGCTGAGGTTGACGGCCAGGGCGCGGCGCCCGATGGCCGCAGGCGGGGTGAACGCGCGGTCGAAGTGCACGCCCTCCACCAGGGCGTCGGCCGTGAACACATCCATCGTGTTGCGGGCCGGCTCCACGACCGCCGCGTCGTCGCCGACGCCGACCACCACCCAGGGCGGGGGGGCCGGCAGGCGCCGGCGGATCAGATCGATGAGCGCGTGCTCACCGGCGCTGGCGACGTTACTTGGCGTACTCAACGGCCCGCGTCTCGCGGATGACCGTGACCTTGATCTGGCCCGGGTACTCGAGCTCGTTTTCGATGCGCCGGGCGATGTCCTTCGAGAGCCAGACGGCGTCTTCGTCGTTCACCTTCTCGCTCTCGACCATGATGCGGATCTCGCGTCCGGCCTGCAGGGCGAAGGCCTTGGACACGCCCTTGAACGAGTCGGCGATGCCCTCGAGCTTTTCGAGCCGCTTCACGTACGACTCGAGGATGTCGCGGCGCGCCCCGGGCCGCGCTGCGGAGATCGCGTCGGCCGACTGGACGATCATGGCCTCGAGCGAGGGCCAGTCGATGTCCATGTGGTGGGCGGCCACGGCGTCGAGCACCGGCTTCGACTCGCCGTGCTTGCGCAGGAAGTCGAGGCCGATCTCGAGGTGCGTGCCCTGCATCTCGCGGTCGATGGCCTTGCCGATGTCGTGGAGGAACGCGGCGCGCACGGCCACGTGGGCCTGCAGGCCCAGTTCGCGCGCCATGATGCCTGCCAGGAAGGCCACTTCCTTCGAGTGCGACAGCACGTTCTGGCCGTACGACGTCCGGTACTTCAGCCGGCCCATCAGGCGCAGCACGTCCGGGTGCAGGTCGTGGAGGCCCAGTTCGAAGGCCGCGGCCTCGCCCTCGCGGCGCACTTCCTCCTCGAGTTCGGAGCGGACCTTGTCCACGACTTCTTCGATGCGCGCCGGGTGGATCCGGCCGTCCTCGATCAGCCGTTCGATCGCCTGCTTGGCGATCTCCCGGCGGAACGGATCGAAGCCCGACAGGATGATCGCGCCCGGCGTGTCGTCGACGATGAGGTCGACGCCCGTGGCGATTTCGAGGGCGCGGATGTTGCGGCCCTCGCGGCCGATGATGCGGCCCTTCAGGTCGTCGCTCGGCAGGTCGACCACCGACACGGTGGTCTCGACGGCGTGCTCGGCGGCGCTGCGCTGGATGGCTTCCGTGATGTACTGGCGGGCCTTGGCGGCCGCCGACTCGCGGGCCTCGGCGTCGAGGCGCTTGACCAGGTTGGCGGCATCGCGGCGGGCGTCCGACTCGATCTGCTTCAGCAGCAGGTCCCGCGCCTCGTCGGCGGTCAGGCTGGCCACCCGCTGGAGCTCGCGCTGCTGGTCGGCGACGAGCTTCTCGTAGCGTGCCGCCAGTTCGGCCGACTGCTTGTCGCGGCGGGCCAGGGCCTGCTCCAGCGTCCGGGCGTCGCGCTCGCGCTGGTCGACCGCCGAGACGCGCTCGGCCAGCTTCTCCTCGCGCCGGGCGAGGGTCTGCTCGAGCCCCGTCAGCTGCTGCTGTCGGTCCCGGGCCTGTTTCTCCGCCTCCAGCCGGAACTCGTGGGTGCGTTCCTTGGCCTCGAGGAGGGCCTCTTTCTTCAGGGATTCCGCGTCGCGCTCGGCCTCGCGCCGCAGGCGGGCGGCGTCTTCTTCCGCGCGGCCCACCACCTCGGTGGCTACGCGCCGGCGCGCTCGCAGCCAGATGACGAACCAGACGCCGCCGACCACGGCCGTGATGACCGCGTCGATGACGTACATCGTGTATTCCATGCCGCCTCCTTTCGAGGCCAGGGCAGGAAGCCTCGCGGGACACGGGCCCGGGCGCGCCGCGCCCCCGCGCTGCAGGCAGCCGAGGGAAGGAATGAGATAAAGGTCCCCGCTTTGCCGTGTGGGGAGGTCGATGAACCTGCTAGAGCAGGTGGGACCGCTCAAAAGCCCGGCTTCAGGCTTCCTCGGCTCGGAGGCATGCACACCGCCAGGCATCACAGTCCGCTTGGGTGAAACGTTGGCTCAAACGAGCCTCCGCACATCACGCGCAAAGCAGGGAACCACTGATGTCCACGCCCATCTTAGACGTGGCGGCAGGCGGGGGTCAACGAAAAGGACGCGGGGTGGGGGCCCGGTCGTTCAGGCTTCGAGCGCCTGATCGATCAGCCGTTCGAGGCGTTCGGCGCGGGCCGTGAGGGCCGACAGGGTGCCGTCCCCGAGCCCGCGCGCGCGGAAGAGCTCGTCGGTGAGATTGAGGGCGGCCACCAGCGCCACCCGCAGCGCGTCGCTGCCCGGGGTGACGTCCTCGGCCGCCCGCATCTTCTCGTCGACGTACGTCGCCAGCTGCTGGACGTACCGTTCGTCCAGCGTGCTCCGGACAGGGAACCGCTGTCCGAGGATTTCGACGGGCACCAGGCCATCGGCCATCGTCGTGCCCGCGGCTAGAGGTTGAGGCCCTCGAGCTGTTCGAGGAGCGAGCTGACCCGGCCGCGGATCTGGTCCCGCTCCTCTTTCAGGCTGCCCACGAGGGCCGAGGCCTGCTCGGCCTCCTGGAGGCGCGCGCGGGCGGCCTCCAGGTCCCTCGTGAGGCGGACGGTCTCTTCGGCCATGCGGGCCTGTTCGGTCCGCATGCGCCCGACCAGAGCGACCAGCAGCTTCACTTTCTCCTCGAGCCGGTCAAAGGCTTCGATCTCGACGGTCTGTCCAGTTCTGGCCATTGGTGCTCCCCAGTGCGGCTGCCGGGCGCGCCCTACGCGGCGCTCTTGGCCTCGATGGCCTTGCGCGCCTGCTCGACGATCTGCGTGAAGGCCGGCGCGTCGGCGACGGCGATCTCGGCGAGGTGCTTGCGATCGATCTCGATGTTCGCGAGCTTGAGGCCCTGGATGAGCTGGCGGTACGTGAAGTTGTTCTCACGGGCCGCCGCGTTGATGCGCACGATCCAGAGGCGCCGGAAATCGCGCTTCTTGTTGCGGCGGCCGACAAACGCGTACTTCAGCGCCTTGTCGACAGCCTGCTGCGCGGACCGGTACAGCTTGCTCTTGGTGAGGAAATACCCTTTGGCACGCGACAGGAGCCGCTTCCGCTTGGCTCGCCGGACGGTGCCACGCTTGACTCTCGGCATGATCGTTCTCCCTGATCAACCACCTGACGGTGGCGGGACGCCTCGGCGTCCCTGGTCACCCGGGTCCGTTCGCGGGGGGTGGCATCCCCGTCTCGCTGGACGCCCGGGCACGTGTGCCAGCCCTATTTGTAGGGCAGCATCCGCTCCAGCGTGGCCTGGTCCGCATCCGACACGATGACGGCCTTGGTCAGCTGGCGCTTGCGCTTCGTGGTCTTGCTGGTGAGGATATGGCGCTTGAACGCCGATCCCCGCTTGAACTTCCCGGTCGCCGTCTTCTTGAAGCGCTTGGCGGCACCGCGATGGGTCTTCAGCTTGGGCATGACTCCGTACTCTCCTGCTTCGGTCCTCGCCGCCGATCAGGCGGTCGGGTTGGTTGCGGGCTCGTCGGCCTCCGGGGCGTCGGCTCCCGGGGCGTCGGCTCCCGGGGCCGCCGGCCGCGGCGCCCGCGGGGCCGCGTGGCCCTTCCCGCCGGCCTTGCGGGCCAGGATCACGTGGATCGTGTTGCCCTCCCGGCGCGGCATGTTCTCGGCGACGGCCACCTCCTGCAGCTCCTCGAGGAGGCGCTCCAGGATGCGCTGGCCGATTTCGGGGTGCGCCATCTCGCGCCCCCGGAAGAAGATCGTCGCCTTGACCTTGTCCCCGTCCAGGAGAAACCGCTCGATGTGTTTCTTCTTGAACTGGTAGTCGTGCTCGTCGACCTTCGGCCGGAACTTGATCTCCTTGACCTCAATCACCTTCTGGTGCTTGCGGGCCTCCCGGGTGCGCTTCTGCTCCTGGTACTGGAACTTCCCGAAGTCCATGATGCGGCAGACCGGGGGGACGGCGGCCGCGGCCACCTCCACCAGGTCGAGCCCCTTGGACCGGGCCAGCGCCAGGGCCTGCTGCGGCGGCATGATGCCGAGCTGCGCGCCCGTGTCATCGATCACCCGGATCTCCCGCACGCGGATGCGCTCGTTCACCCGGGTGCGTTCTTCGCGGCGCGGACCAGAACGTTCGAAAGCGATATGCGCCTCCCTCGGTTACGCGGGGCTACCGCCCCTTGCGTCGGACTTCGTCCAGGGCCGCGGCGATGAACGCCCCGACGGCCTGCGGGCCCTGGTCCCCGCTCGCGCGGCTGCGCACCGACACGGCGTCCTCGGCCATCTCGCGATCGCCGACGACGAGCATGTAGGGGATCTTCTGCAGCTGCGCCTCACGGATCTTGTAGTTGATCTTCTCTTGCCGCCCGTCCAGCTCGACGCGCAGGCCCGCCGCTCCCAGCCGGTCGCGCACGCCGGCCGCGTAGGCCGCGTGGCGGTCGGCGATGGGCAGGACGATGGCCTGCACCGGCGCGATCCACAGGGGAAAGGCCCCGGCGTAGGTCTCGAGCAGCATCGCGATGAAGCGCTCGAAGCTCCCGAAAATCGCCCGGTGGATCACCACGGGGCGGTGCTCGGCGTTGTCGGCGCCGATGTACTTCAGATCGAAGCGCTGCGGCAGCTGGTAGTCGAGCTGGATCGTCGCGCACTGCCACTTCCGCCCCAGGGCGTCGGTGACGTCGAAGTCGATCTTGGGCCCGTAGAACGCGCCGTCGCCCTCGTTGACGACGTAGGGCACGCCCACGGCGTCGAGGGCCCGCTTCAGCTCGGCCTCCGCGTGGTCCCACTGGGCGATCTCGCCCATGAACTCGGCGGGCCGGGTCGAGAGCTTCATGCTCACGTCCAGGCCGAAGTCGCCGTACACGCGCTGCACCAGGCGGAGCAGGCGCTCCACCTCCTCGCCGATCTGCGACTCCATCACGAACACGTGGGCGTCGTCCTGCGAGAACTGGCGCACGCGGGTCAGGCCCGAGAGCACGCCCGACGCCTCGTTGCGGTGCAGCGCCGTCTGCTCGTGGAACCGCAGCGGCAGGTCGCGGTAGCTCCGCATCTCGCTCGCGAACACCAGCATGTGGCCCGGGCAGTTCATGGCCTTCATGCCCATCTGCTCGCCTTCGGACTCGACGAGGAACATGTTGGTGCGGTAGTGCTGCCAGTGGCCGGAGGTCTCCCAGAGGGCCTTGTTGAACACCAGCGGCGTCTTGAGTTCGACGTACCCCGCCGGGAACAGCACCGCCCGCATGTAATCCGCGAGCAGGTTGTAGAGCGTGGTGCCCTTCGCCAGCCAGAACGCCGCGCCCGGCGCCCACGGGTGGAAGTGGAACAGGCCCAGCTCCCGGCCCAGCCGGCGGTGGTCCCGCTTCTTCGCTTCCTCGATGCGCTGGAGGTGCGCCTTGAGCTCGGCCTCCGAGAAGAAGGCCGTGCCGTAGATGCGCTGCATCGGCTGGTTCGCCGCGTCGCCCTTCCAGTACGCGTTCGACGTGGTGAGCAGCTTGAAGGCCTTCAGCCGGCCCGTCGACGGCACGTGCGGACCCGTGCAGAAGTCCAGGAAGACGTCCTCGATGGCGTAGCACGACACCACCGGGCCGCCCTTCTCCTCGATGAGCTGCACCTTCAGCGGCTCGCCGAGGCGGGCGAAGTGGGCCTTCGCCTCCTCCTTCGGCAGCATCCGGCGCTCGTAGCGCAGGTCGCGCGCGGCCAGTTCCTGCATCCGGCGCTCGATGGCCTCGAGGTCCTCGGGGACGAACGGCCGCTCGACGACGAAATCGTAGAAGAAGCCCTCGTCGGTGGCTGGGCCGATGCCGCACTGGGTGCCCGGGAACAGGCTGGTGACCGCCGCGGCCATGAGGTGGGCCGTGCTGTGCCGGTACAGGTCGAGGGCCCCTGGGGCGTCCGACGTGACGATGCGCAGCTCGGCGTCGGCGGCCAGCTGGTGCGACAGATCGACCAGGCGGCCGTCCACCAGGGCCGCCAGGGCGGACTTCGCCAGTCGCGGCGAAATGGACGCCGCCACATCGGCCACTGGCGTGCCCGCGGGCACCGGGCGGCGCGAGCCGTCCGGTAGCGTGACGGAAACTTCGTTCATCGACATCGGCAGAAAATCCGGCGCCGGCGATCCTTGCGTCTCACCGCAGCCGAAGTCACCTCGGGGGTGCGGGGGAGTGGTAGGCACGAGCGGACTCGAACCGCTGACCTCCTGCGTGTCA
>CAYNDV010000187.1:0-3748 GCA_964396055.1 uncultured Vicinamibacterales bacterium
GGCCTAACGGCCTAACGGCCGTACATAACAGTAGCCCGTCGCCCGTTCTCCAGAATGTCCGGCCCCCATCGGATATCCCAGAGCCCAGGCGGCGGGCTGCTGTCCTCTTATTTAGCAATCGTGATGCCAGAGAAGCGCTCCTGGTGATCGCCGTGTTTCTGGCCTGAATTCGTTGGCGGCGTGTGCGCTGCCGGAGAGCCGACGGGAATCCCGTTTGCGGGAACCCGTCGCACTGCCGGTACCCCGTCGATTCCGGCCAAGTTGTTTCGTTCCGGAGACTTACGATCACGTCACGAGACGCAGCGACGTGCGTGGCTCTTCTACGACGCGAGTGCGGCGGACACGAGGGCGGTCATCCCCGAGCACGGCACCGCGTCAGAGGCGCCAGGAGCGACGAGGTCGGCTGTGCGCGCCCCCGACCGCAGGACGGTTTCGACGGCTGTCTCAATCGCCGCGGCTTCGGTCTCCAGGCTGAAGCTGTGCCGCAGGAGCATGGCCATCGAGAGGATCGCGCCCAGGGGGTTGGCCACGTCCTTCCCCGCCAGGGTGGGCGCTGAGCCGTGGACGGGCTCGTACAACCCTGGCCCCGGACCGAGGCTGGCCGACGGCAGCAGGCCGAGTGACGAGACGACGGCGCCGGCCTCGTCCGAGAGGATGTCGCCGAAGAGGTTCTCGGTCAGGATGACGTCAAACCGGCGGGGATCCAGCGTGAGCGCCATCGCGCACGCATCGACATAGAGGTGGTCGACGGTGATGTCGGGGTACTCGGACGCGACGTCGTTGACCACGCGGCGCCACAACTGGGACGTTTCGAGCACGTTGGCCTTGTCCACTGACGTCAGGCGCCTGCGCCGCTGGCGGGCGAGATCGAACGCGACGCGCGCGACACGCTCCACCTCGGGCCTGGTGTAAGGCAGGGTGTTGACCGCCGTCGTGGCCTGAGCATCGATGGCGCGCGGCTCCCCGAAGTAGAGCCCGCCGAGCAATTCGCGCACGACCAGCAGGTCGGTGCCGCGCACGCGCTCGGGCTTGAGCGGGCCCGCGTCCTCCAACCCGGGCCAGAGGCGCGCCGGTCGCAGGTTCGCGAACACGCCCAGCGACTGGCGCAGGGACAGGAGCGCGGTCTCGGGTTTCAGGTGGCGCGGGGCGGCGTCGTACGCCGGGTCGCCGACGGCGCCCAGGAAGACGGCGCGGGCCTCCCGGCACGCCTCCAGCGTGGCGTCCGGCAGCGGGACGCCGACACTCCGCGTGGCGGCCCCGCCAATCGCGCACGTCTGGACTTCGAACCGGTGTCCGAACCGACGGCCGACGGCCGCCAGCACCGTCAGCGCACCATCGACGACTTCCGGACCAATCCCGTCACCGGGCAGCACGACGATACGATCAGACATCGATGCTCATGATAACGTCGTTGGGCCGTTGGGCTGTTCGGCTGTTGCGCCGATGGCCGAGCGGCCGATAGCCGAATGGCCGTCGAAGGCCCGCCCTAAACCCCATGCCCGTAGCCCGCCTCGGCCGGCGCGATGCCGGGCTCGACCGCCGGGTGCGGCACGGCGATGGGCACGGCGGCCACGAAGGCCGACTGGGGCCCGCCGGCCGCGGCGCCGCTCTGGACGTCGAGGACGATCGCCTGCAGCTGCTCGTCGGTGACCGTCTTGTGCGCGTCGGCAAGGGCCACCATCTGGCGGTAGACCCGGTCCACTTCGAAGCGCGAGAGCGCGAAGCCCATTCCCTCGCAGCGCTTCTGCACGGCGTGGCGGCCCGAGTGCTTCCCGAGGACCAGCGTGCTGGCGGGCACGCCCACGTCTTCCGGCCGCATGATCTCGTAGGTACGGCGGTCCTTCAGCATGCCGTCCTGGTGGATGCCGGCCTCGTGCGCGAAGGCGTTGCGCCCGACGATGGCCTTGTTCGACTGGACGGCCTGGCCGGTGACCTCGGTGAGCAGCTGGCTCGAGGCGTACAGTTCCGGCGTCACGATGCGGGTCACGTACGGGAACCGGTCCGGCCGCACCCGCATCGCCATCACCACTTCTTCCAGCGACGCATTGCCGGCCCGTTCGCCGATCCCGTTGATCGTGCACTCCACCTGCCGGACGCCCGCCAGCACGGCGGCCAGGGAGTTGGCGACGGCCAGGCCGAGATCGTTGTGGCAATGGGTGCTGAAGACCGCCCGCGACGCGTTCGGCACGCGCGACAGCACCGTGGTGAAGAATTCCGCGATCTCGTCGGGCGTGGAGTAGCCCACCGTGTCGGGCAGGTTGATCGTGGTGGCGCCGGCGTCGATGGTGGCCTCGACCACGCGGCAGAGGAAGTCCATGTCGCTGCGGGTGGCGTCCTCGGCCGAGAACTGCACGTCGTCGGTATGGCGCCGCGCCTGCTTCACGGCCGACACGGCGGCCTCGAGGCAGGCCTCGCGCGTCATGTTGAGCTTGCGGGACAGGTGCAGGTCGGACGTGGCGATGAAGGTGTGGATGCGGGACCGGGCGGCGCCACGCAGGGCGCCCGCGGCGCGCTCGATGTCGCCGGCGTGGGCCCGCGCCAGGCCCGCGATGATCGGGCGCCGGACGGCGGCCGCCACGGCCTTGACGGCCTCGGCGTCGGCCTCGGACGCGATCGGGAAGCCGGCCTCGATGAGGTCCACGCCGAGGCGGTCGAGCTGGCGCGCCAGGCGCACCTTCTCGTGAATCCGCATGGAGTAGCCGGGCGCCTGCTCGCCGTCGCGCAGCGTGGTGTCGAAGATCGTCAGCCGATCGCCAGCCATGGAAGGCCTCCTTCGCAGGCCCCATTGTCGACTGGCGCCGGAGTGGTCACCAAGTTTATAATTCTTACGTTTTCATCAGCAAGGCTTATGGATATCCACGAACTCCAGGTGTTCCTCACGGTGGCGGCCGAACGCAGCTTCTCGAAGGCCGCCGGCAAGCTGCACCGCACCCAGTCCGCCGTCAGCCAGGCCCTCCGGCGCCTCGAGGACGACCTGGGCGAGCGCCTCATCGACCGGTCCACCAAGGACGGCCGCCTCACCGAGGCCGGTCGCGTGCTGCGCGACTACGCCGAACGCCTGATGCGCCTCGCCGACGAGGCCGAGACCGCCGTCCGCGACCTGCGCGACCTGCGCCGCGGCCGCATCCTCATCGGCGCCAACGAAGGCGCCGTGCATGGCCTGCTGCCCCTCATCACGCGGTTCCGCGAGCGGTTTCCCGGCATCCACGTCGACGTCCGGCGCGTCCAGGCCCGCCACATCGGCACGGAGGTCGTGCAGGGCAGCCTCGACCTGGGCCTGGTCACCTTCCCGCCCACTGAGGCGGGGCTGGTGTCGCTCGTCATCGACGTCGACGACCTCGTGCTTCTCGTCCCGCCCGGCCACGCCCTCGCCCGCCGCCGCGTGGTCCACATGGACGAAGTGGGCCGCCAGCCCATCGTCGCGCACAACGATCCGTCGCCGGCCCGCGAGCGCGTCCTGCGCCTGTTCGAACAGCGCCGCGAGGCGCTCAATATCGTGGTGTCGCTGCCCAGCCTGGATGCCATCAAGCGGGCCGTGGAGATGGGGTTGGGGGTGGCCATCCTGCCCCGCCGCCTGGCCTTCACCGAGATTGCGCGGCGGGAACTGATCGCGATCCGGATCCCGGAACTGCACATGCGGCGCCAGTTGCGGCTGGTGCACCGCCACGCCACCGCCCACTCCCACGCCGCCCGCGAGTTCATCGCCGTGGCCCACGAATTCGCCCTCGGGCACTGACGCGATCGGGCT
>CAYNDV010000187.1:3848-7948 GCA_964396055.1 uncultured Vicinamibacterales bacterium
CCGACCCGCCCCGCCACCGCCCTCACCGCGTCGAAATCCGCGGTCAGCAGCGCCGTGGCGTCCCAGGTGCCCGCCAGGAACGCCTCGCGCGCCGCTGCGGGCATCGTCACCGGCCACCGGCCCCCGCCGGCCGTGACGGTCATGTGCACCAGGTCCACCGACACGGCCAGGCCGGGATCCTGCCCGAGCACCTCCATCAGCGCCCCCACGTCGCCGCGCGACGCCGCCACGCACGGCAACCCCAGCGCGGTGGCGTTGCTGAAGAAGATCTCGGCGAACGACTCTCCCACGATCGCCCGGATCCCCCAGCGCGCGATCGCCTGGGGCGCGTGCTCCCGCGACGACCCGCACCCGAAGTTCCGGTTCACCACCAGCACCGTGGCCCCGGCCGCGCCCGGCGCGTCCAGGGGGTGCCCGGCGCCGCCGGTCCGCGCCGCCGCGCGATCATCCTCGAACAGGTGCGCCTCGAGACCGTCGAAGCTCACGGCCCGGAGGAACCGCGCCGGCATGATCCGGTCGGTGTCCACATCGTCGCCCCGCAGCACGAGCGCGCGGCCCGTCACCGCCACCACCCGCGAGTCCGCCGTTCCGGTGCTCATCGTCCGTCCTCCGCCAGCAGGTGCCGCACGTCGGTCACCTCGCCCGCCACGGCGGCCGCCGCCACCATCGCGGGGCTCATCAGCAGGGTCCGTCCCGTGGGACTGCCCTGCCGACCCTTGAAGTTGCGATTCGACGATGACGCGCAGGTCTCCTCGCCGTGGAGGCGATCGGGATTCATGGCCAGACACATCGAGCAGCCGGCGTCGCGCCAGTCGAACCCGGCCTCCCGGAACACCTCGTGCAGCCCTTCGGCCTCGGCCGCCTGGCGCACCCGCTGCGACCCGGGCACGACCAGCGCCCGCACGTGGCCCGCCACGCGGCGCCCGCGCACCACGCGCGCGGCCTCACGCAGGTCCGAGAGCCGGCCGTTGGTGCACGACCCGATGAAGGCCACGTCCACCCGCGTGCCGGCCATGGGCGCGCCGGGCCGCAAGCCCATGTAGGCTAGCGCCTCGTCGAGGCCCGGCCGGGCGTCGGCGGGCACGTCGGCGGGCGCCGGGATCCGCCCGTCCACCGGCGCCGACTGGCCGGGGTTCGTGCCGAAGGTCACCATCGGGCGGATCGACGCCCCGTCCAGGTGAACCCGGTCGTCATAGCGGGCATCGGGGCCCGACGCCAGCGACGCCCACCGCGCGCAGGCGCCGTCGAACGCCTCCCCCGCCGGCGCGAACCGCCGGCCGCGCAGGTACTCGAACGTGGTGCGATCCGGGTTGACGTATCCCACCCGCGCGCCGCCCTCGATCGACATGTTGCACAACGTCATGCGCTCGTCCATCGTCATTGCGTCGATGGCCGGGCCGCCGTACTCGTAGGCGAAGCCCACGCCGCCGTTGACGCCGAGGTCGTGGATGATGCGCAGCACCACGTCCTTGGCGTAGACCCCGCGCCCGAGCGCGCCGGTCACATCGATGCGCCGGACCTTCAGCGGGTCCATGGCCAGGCACTGGGACGCCAGCACGTCACGCACCTGCGACGTGCCGATGCCGAAGGCCACGGCCCCGAAGGCGCCGTGCGTGGACGTGTGGCTGTCGCCGCACGCGATCGTCATCCCGGGCCGGGTCAGCCCGAGTTCGGGCCCGATCACGTGGACGATGCCCTGGTCGGCGCTGCCGAGGCCGAAGAGCGGGATGCCGGCCTCACGGCAGTTGCGCTCGAGGGCCGCCAGCATCTGCTCGGCCATGTCGTCGGCGAACGGCCGCGGCTGGCCGTCGGTGGGCACGATGTGATCCACGGTGGCGAAGGTGCGATCCGGGAACGCCACCGGGCGCCCGCGCAGGCGGAGCATGTCGAAGGCCTGCGGGCTGGTCACCTCGTGCACCAGGTGCAGGCCGATGAACAATTGCGTCTGCCCGGTGGGCAGCGTGCGGACCGTATGCAGGTCCCAGACCTTCTTCAGCAACGTGTCGCTCATGGGAAGATTCAGGATACACCAGTAGAATGGCCCCATGATCCCCGATGAACGCCCCGAGGTGACGGCGGCGCGGAAGGTCGGCATCCCGCACGCGCGGCGCCACATCTTCCTGTGCTGTGATCAGACCAAGCCGAAGTGCTGCGATCGTCAGCGTGCGAACGACGCCTGGGACTACCTGAAGGCGCGCCTCCAGGACCTGGGCCTGTCGTCGGCCACGGGCGGCGTGCTGCGGAGCAAGGCGAACTGCCTGCGGGTGTGCGAGGCCGGTCCGGTGGCGGTGGTGTATCCGGAGGGCGCCTGGTATCGGGCGTGCGATCCGCCGGTCCTGGAACGGATCATCCAGGAGCACCTGATCGGCGGGCGCCTCGTGGAAGACGCGCTCATCCTGGTGCACCCGCTGGGCGACGACGCAGACGGCCCGGCGTAGCCGAACGGCCGAACGGCCGAACGGCCTCCAAAAAATTACGGGCCGGAGGGCACGCTGCCCTCCGGCCCGCAATCGTCTTACCGGGACGCCGCTAGAACGACCAGCGGCCGCCGAAGGTGATCTGGCGCGGCTGCTGAATCGACGTCGGCGACTCGAACAGGACGGTGTTACCGCTGATCGACCGATTCGGGTAACGCGTCTGCACGCCCGTGATCGTGTCGGTGTTCATCAGGTTCTGGACGTCGACGTAGACGCCGAACCGGTGCACGTCGATGTTGAACGTCTTCTCGGCCCGCAGGTCCACCTGGTGGAGCATGTCCAGGCGGCGCGCCCCGCGCGGCTCGAGGAAGATGGTGGAAGTCGCCGTCCAGTTGAGCGTGCTGCCCGGCACGGTCCGGTCAGCCTGGTAGGTGGTCCCGCTCACGGCCCGGTAGTACGCATTGACGTTCACTTCGATCTTCGGGATCTGGTACCCCGCGAAGACCTTGAACTCGTGCGTGCGGTCGTTGACCATCAAGCCGTTCGAGTTGACCAGCGCGAAGTTGGGCGCCTCGAAGAACGACCCGGTGACGCTGGCGGTGCCGCCGTTGCTGACGGTGCCCTCGGTCTTGGACCAGACGTACGAGAACTGGCCCTGCCACCGGTTCGAATAGCTCTTGGTCAGCACGAACATGGCGCCCTTGTACTTGCGCCAGGGGTCCGCGGTGCCAATCACGTTGCCCGACGGATCCTTGTACTGGAACCCGGCCGTGTTGCGGATCAGGTAATCCTGATCCGTCACGGACCGGTTGGCCCAGCGCCAGAGGGTCATCGGCTGGTTGGTCAGCGTGTTGGTGACCGACGTCGGCGTCCACGTGCCGTTCGGGATCACCGAGTTGATGAAGTTGTCGTAATCGCGCCAGATGCCCGTCACGCTGAAGCGCATGTCACGGCGCAGCTGCTGCTCGAACGCGATGTTGATCTCGTCGAGCCCCAGGTGATCCATGTCCGACACGATGCCATAGGAGAACGGCTCGATCCGGTCGTACTCGTGCAGCGTGTTCCCGAGGACCTCGTAGAACACCTGGTCGTAGTACCCGCTGGTGGCGCGCTGCCACGGGTTGAAGCTGGCGCCCTCGTAGTAGCGGCCCCAGAAGCCCTTCAGCACGCTGGTGCCCTTGCCGAGCAGGTCCACCGCCACGCCCAGGCGCGGGCCGAACGCCAGCTTCGGGGTGTAGACGGTCTTCTTGTCGTTCGGGCTGTACCCGCGGATGTGGTCGAGGCGCACGCCCAGGTTCGCGGTCAGGCGCCCGGCCTGCCACGAGTCCTGCGCGTAGTACGACTCGCGCTTGTTCTGGCCGTCGATCACGTACTGGATGCCGGTGTAGGCCAGGTACGGCTCGCCGGCGTAGTCCAGGTAGTAGAGGTTGTTCGAGTACTCGAACTTGCTCTTCGACTTGCTGCGCTCGATCTCCACGCCGAACTTGAAGTTGTGGCGGCCGGCGGCCTCCACGAACTTCGAGAGCGACACGTTGACCTGGTTGCGGCCGCGATCGGCGTAGTAGATGTAGCCGGCGCCGCCCGAGCTCGAACCGTCATCGAGGTCGTAGCGGTAGCTGTCGTTCGTCACCGGGTCGAGGTAGTAGTACCCCCAGTACCCCGTGAACTTCGCTTCGAGGAACG
>CAYNDV010000188.1:0-7942 GCA_964396055.1 uncultured Vicinamibacterales bacterium
AATCCGCGCCGGGCGCGTTGCGATAGAACCGGTCGCCGCTGATGCCGGTCCAGGTAGCCAGGTAGTACTCGTCGCCGTTCTGCGTGGAGGGCGAGACGATATAGCGCAGCGCCGGGAACTCGCGGCGCAGCCACGAGCCCGTGTCGTCCTGGTCGCCGATCGCATAAACCCGCAACCGATCGACGAGGCGGGCAACCAGCTCGGGGGGCCTGGTCGCCCGCGCCTGCACGAGCGCCTGCGCCAGCGTGTTCGTGCCGCCCCACGCCAGCACCCACAGCGGCCGGGGATCGTCGCGGTCCGCCGCCCGCAGGATGAGGTCTGACCCCGGCGTAGCCTTGTCCGGCCCGACGGCCGCCAGGCCGTACTCCGGCTGGCCCTCGACGACGAGGGCTTGCAGCGCAGCGGCCGGGGGGAAGCCTGGCGCATGCTTCGACAGGTTCGGCAACACCTGTTCATAGCCGCCGAGCACCGTCAGGATGACGTCCTTCCGCGGGCCGCGCTTCAGCCACGTCGAGGTGGTGGCCACCAGTCCCTCCACCTCGAACTGGTTGGCGTAGACGAGAAACCTGACGAGCGACATCTGGTCGTCGGGTTCGTTCGCGATGTCGGTCATCACGACGACACGCGGGCGGGGCGTGTAGGCGTCGGGCCGGGCGAGCCCCGACGGCACGGACGCGCCGGCGCCCGTGGCCTGCTCCGTCGCCGGCAGGAAGGGGACGGGTGCAGCCGCCTGCACGGCCGGCGCAATCGTCCACCACGCGGACGCGGCGATTGCCGCCGCACCCGCGCCCAGGCTGACGTAGAATCCCGTCATCATGCGCATGCGTACCTGCCTCATCACCGCTCTCCTGCTCGTGTCCGGCCTGCTGTGGTCATCATCCTTCAACGCTCAGGCGCCCGGTGCCGCCGACGCGCCGTTCCGCAACCCGGCCCTCGACGATGAGGCGCGGATCACGGATCTCATCTCGCGGATGACCCTCGACGAGAAGGTCGACGCGATGGCCAACCGCGCCTCGGTGCCGCGCCTCAACGTCGTCGGCTCGCCGCACATCGAGGGCTATCACGGCGTGGCGCAGGGCGGGCCCAGCAACTGGGGCCAGCGCAATCCGACGCCCACGACGCAGTTCCCCCAGGCCTACGGGCTCGGCGCCACGTGGGATCCGGACCTGATCCGCCGCGTCGCGGCCCAGGAGGCGCAGGAGGCGCGGTATCTCTTCCAGAGCCCGGCCTACCGCCGTTCGGGCCTCATCGTCCGCGCGCCCAACGCCGACCTGGCCCGTGATCCGCGCTGGGGCCGCACCGAAGAGGTGTTCGGCGAAGACCCGTTCCTCGTCGGGGCGCTGGCCACCGCGTTCACCCGTGGTCTGCAGGGCGACCATCCCCGCTACTGGAAGACCGCGGCGCTGCTCAAGCACTTCCTCGCCAACAGCAACGAAGACGGCCGCAACAGCTCGTCGTCGAACTTCGACGACCGGTTGTGGCGTGAGTACTATGCCTGGCCCTTCGAGCGCGCGGTCCGCGACGGCGGATCGCAGGCGATGATGGCCGCCTACAACGCGGTCAACGGCACGCCAGCCCACGTGCACCCGATGCTGCGGCAGATCGTCATGGGGGAATGGAAGCTCAACGGCATCCTGTGCACCGATGGCGGCGGCCTGGCCCTGCTGCAGACGGCCCACAAGGCGTTCCCGGACCTGGCGTCCGCGTCGGCGGCCTGCGTGAAGGCCGGCATCAATCATTTCCTCGACCGGCACCGCGACGCCGTGCTCGAGGCCGTGCAACGGGGCCTGCTGACCGAGGCGGATCTCGACGAGGCGCTGCGTGGGCTGTTCCGCGTGTCGTTGCGCCTCGGGCTGCTCGACCCCCCCGCGCAGGTGCCGTACTCCGGGATCGGGGCGCCCGGCGATCCCGAGCCGTGGGCGCAGGCCGGGACACGGGCGCTCGTGCGCGAGGTGACGCGCAAGTCGATCGTGCTCCTCAAGAACAGCGGCGGGCTGCTGCCCATCGACCGCCAGAAGGTGCGGTCGGTGGCCGTGGTGGGGCCGCTGGCCAATACCGTGCTGTTCGACTGGTACTCCGGCACGCCGCCGTACGCCATCTCGCCGCGGCGCGGCATCGAGCAGGTGGCGGCCGCGCCGCCGGCGGGCCAGCGCAGCGTCGGCGTGACGTGGGCCGGCGACATGAGCGACGCCGCGGTGGCGCTCGCACGCTCGCGTGACATGGCCATCGTGTGCGTGGGCAACCATCCTGAAGGCAACGGCGGCTGGGACGTGGTGACGTCGCCGAGCGAGGGCAAGGAAGCCGTCGATCGGAAGGCCATCGTGCTGCAGCCGGACCAGGAGGCCTTCATCAAGCGGGTCTACGAGGCGAACCCGAACACGGTCGTCGTGCTCATCGCAAACTTCCCGTACGCCATGCCCTGGGCGGCCGAGCACGCGCCCGCCATCGTCCAACTGACCCACGCCAGCCAGGAACTGGGCACGGGGCTCGCCGACGTGCTGTTCGGTGCGTACAACCCGGGTGGCAGGCTCACGCAGACCTGGCCGCGCTCGCTCGAACAGCTGCCGCCGATGATGGACTACGACATCCGGCATGGGCACACGTACATGTACTTCCGTGGCGACCCGCAGTACCCGTTCGGCCACGGCCTGAGCTACACCACGTTCAGGCTGGCCAACCTTGCCGTCTCGCGGCCGGCCATCGGCCTGGGTGACGAAGCGGCCGTGAGCCTCGACGTCGCCAATACCGGTGCACGCGACGGCGACGAAGTGGTGCAGCTCTACGCCCGCGTCACCGGATCGCCCGTCGAGCGCCCGGCGAAGAAGCTCGTCGGGTTCCTGCGCGTGACGGTGCCGGCCGGGCAGACGCAGCGCGTCACGATTCCGATCCGCGGGCGCGACCTGGCGTACTGGGACGCCGCCCGGCACGCCTGGGCGCTCGAACGCGCCTCGCTCGAGCTGCTCGCGGGCCCATCGTCTGCCGACGCCGCGCTCACGTTGAAGGCGACGGTCCAGCTGACGCCGTCACGCTGAAGCCGGACGCCACGAAGCTCGTCCGTCCGGCTAAAGCCGGACGCCACGCAGCTCGTCCGTCCGGCTAACCTGTCCCGAGCGACGTCGAGGGAAGCCGGACGCCACCAGGAACGCGCCCGACCCCACGCCGCGTAGTGCAGGGCTTCAGCCCTGCCCTATCGTCCGGGCACGCGCGTGCGGACGCTGTAGAGCGAGCCGCGAGCCGTGATGAACAACGTGCGCCGATCCGGCCCGCCAAACACGAGCTGAATCGGCCGCTCGGGCGTCTCGATCGTTTCCAGCAGCCGGCCGTCCGGCTCGTAGACCAGGATCTGCCCGGCCGCAAGGAACACGCGGCCGTCCGCATCGACCGCGACGCTTTCGCCGCCCATCTCGACGAACGGTTCGAACGCCGTGACGTTGCCGTCCGGTCCCATCGTGGCCCGCCACGTCGCGATGTCGGCTTCGCTGGTGACGTAGAACGGTTCGCCCGGCCGCACGGCCTGGAGGCCGAACGCCCGGATCAGATCCGCGCTCTTCACACCCCAGGATGTCGCGCCCGTGGCGAAGTCCCGTCCGGCGGAGATGTAGGTGGTCCCGTCCGCCGAGAGGTAGTGGTAGTCGCGCGTCACGGGCAGGCCCGTGGCGCGATCGCGAGCGATGCGCCAGTCACCCACGGGCCGCATGGCGGTCAGGCCCGGCCGCGGGGCGGCCGCCACCGGCGCGAGCACCTGCATCTGGTCGAGGGGCGATCCGGGCCTGAAGGCGTACACGGTACCGTTGCCGGCGTAGGACACCACGAGCAGCTGGCCGCTCTGGTCGAAGGCGAGGTTCACTGGCTCGAGGGGCGCGTCGTGCACGGTCGACACGCGGCGCTCGGAGACGGACCACCGGTGGATGCGCTGGAACCGGGCCTCCACGAAGTAGAAGTCGCCGTCAGGGCCGGTGGCGCCGCCCGAGATGTTGAAGAAACCTCCCGCCAGGCGCTCCACCGAGGCCCCATTCTCGAGCACCGATGAGGGCGGCGGCACGCGGCGGGCCGGCGGGTCGCCCGTCAGCGTGAGCCACGCGAACTCGCGCTGACGCAGTTCCGCGCCGTGGGTGGCGTCACGGACGACGGCATCGTAGGAGACCTTGCTGTTGCTGTAGCAGTGGACGTTGCGGAACCGGATGTTCCGGGAGCCCTCGACGGTGACGGCCCACGGGAACGGCTGGGACGAGCTGATCACGCGGTACACGAAGAAGTTGGCGATCGTGATGTCGCGCGATCGCACGATCTCCAGCTGCAGCGCGAACCCGCTCTCGCCGCGCTCGGCCTCCGTCTGCAGCGCGTACAGCTTCCAGTTCGCCACGTCGTGCAACTGCACTTCGTAACGGACGTGGTGCTCGCTCGACATGCCGTACACGCGGCCTTCCGTGTCGGTGTTCGAGACGAGCAGGCCCGCCTGCGCGAAGCTGCTCGGGGTCCAGAGGCCCAGGAACGTGCCGCCACCGCCGTCGGTGACCCAGAGACTGGGGTACTGGCTGTCCCAGCGGCGGGCTGCGTCGGGATCCGCCGTGCGGTTGTTGTTGTACGGGTTCGTGCGCGTGCCGTCGAGGTTGGCAGTGCCGTGGCCGCCAAGCAGGCGGACATCGTTCATCATGGAGCGCGAGCCGGCCATCCACTTCGCCGCCACGGCGCGTGAATTGATGCCGTTCGTGTAGAGACCGATGCCGATGACGATGTTCGTCCCGCCACGGGGGGCTTCGACCATCGGCTTCGGCGGCCCGACACCCTGGAACGCCGCCGTGCGATCCAGCAGGATCAGTTGCGTGGCCAGCGGGTGCAGGCCGATCAACACCGTGTCGGGTTTCAGCGCGAGCGTGTCGCTGATGACGTACGTGCCCGACGGGAAGTAGAGCGCGCGGTGCCCGGCGATCGCGCGGCGCAGGGCGTCCGTGTCGTCGGTGACGCCATCGCCCCGCGCACCGAGCGTGCGCACGTCGATCCACGTGGATGCCGGCGGGAGCGGAGGCAGATCGGTGGGGGGCGGCGGCGGCATCGCCGCGAGCGGTCTGGCATCGAGGCGCGACTCGGTGACTCCCGCCGCGGCGACGTGGGCGTAGTGCAGTCCGTGCGAGAACGCGCGCACCTCGTAGATGGCGCCGGCGCCGGCAAACGTCCGGCCGCTGTCGCGCAGCCGCAGGAAGGTGGGCACGTTGCGGCAGACGACCTGCTCCAGGTTGACCTGCGTCCGTGGGTTCGTCTCGGCACTGATGACGAACGCCGGCCCCGTGACGTCCTCCACCCGTCCGTCCGCGATCCACAACTCCTCGTGCGATCCCGGATCCACGGCGACGGCCGTCGGCACGCGCCTGAAGCTCGGGCGGATCAGCGTCAGGCCGGCCGCCGTCGAGCGGATGGCCGCCTCGCGCTGGCCTTCGAAGCTGACGTCCACCGCCGTCAGAGGCCAGCTGGGCGACGGGGTCCGCGTCCAGAGCCCGTACCGGCCGCCCGTGAACCGCACGTCCTCGAGCACGTTGCCCGTGTCGTGCACGCCGGCGAGCCCCGACCCGGCGCGGATCTCCATGTGCGCCAGGAACGAGTGCTGCGCGTAGGTGCCGCGCACGCCGACGGCGCCGGCGTTCCCGTCACCAATCTCGATGTCGATGTTGACCATCGCCGAGTAGAACGTGCCGGGGTTGGCGTCCGGCGGCCGGACGGTCCCCGCCGGGGTCTGCCCGGCAGGCGGCGCCTTGGGGCGCGACCCCGCGAAAAAGACCAGGTGGTGCTCTGCCTCGGGATCGCCATAGCCAGGTGTGCCAGGCGCCAGCACGAAAACCGGCCGGCTCTGCCCGTAGCCGATCAGCCGGATGGACGGCCAGACGTACAGGGTCCCCGTGAGCCGGTACCGGCCCGGCGGCACAAACACGATGCCGTGGCCGCTCGTCTCCTGGACGCGGTCGATGGCGCGCTGCAGCGACGCGGTGTCGTCGGCGACGCCGTCGCCGCGGGCGCCCAGGCTGTCGGCGTACACGGCCTTCGGGTCGTCGAGACGGACCGGGTAGTAGGACTGGGCTGCCGCGGCCGTGGCCGCACAGCACACGGCGGCCACGGCACACAGGAGTCGAGCCATCACGATGTTCCTCCTTCCCGGCGGAGTCCGGCAGGCCTGAAGGCCCGCACTACGTGTGCGGTCGGCCCGGCAGGCCTGAAGGCCCGCACTACGGGAGCGGGAGCTTGGCCGGTGCCTGCTTCGCCCGCGTCGCCGCGACATGCGCATCCAGCGCCTCGTAACGCGCCTTGAACGGGTCGTCAGACACCCGGATCTCCGTGTCGAGGTGCAGCACCTTTCGGGCGTCGGGGGTGTAGCGCGGCCACGGCGGCAGCCCGGGCCCGTTGGGATCGCCTGTCCGCGCGAAGTTGGCCCAGTACGACGTCATCGTCTCGGAGAGCGCGAGATCCGCCGGCTCCCACGGGACGGTGGGTAACGACCGCTTCTGCGATCCGAAGACGTACTCGATCTCCCCGGCGTGACGCGCGCCGATGTCGCGGGCCGTGGCCGGGACGCCATTGACCTTGTGCCCGTCGGGCACCGGGATCTTGCGGTCGAAGGAGTACCGATAGACCGGCGATCCTCCGGTGGCCAGGTGCATCTCGATCCACTTCCAGGTGGAGTAGCCGATGAAGCTGTCGTTGCCCAGCGCCGCGGCGCTCTCGATCGCGTCGGCATCGGTGGCCGCCGGATACGCCGCGAGCACCGCCGCCGCGTGTTCACCAAACCGCTTGCGCACATCGTCGGCGAAGCTCTGCGCGGTCGGCTTGACCGGGCGCAGGGTGATGGCCGCGCGAATCTCGTCGGCGTTCCATCCGGCGAGCAGCGGGACGTGGCTCTGGGCGCCGGCTGCGTAGATGGCGTGCACGTCGGACGGCAGGAACACACCGTCGAGGATCGGACCCCCACGGAACCGCGCCTTGCGGGCCGTTTCCATGAGGAGCCCGCCCGGCATGGCGCGCAGGGCCGCGAGCGAACCCGCGCCGGCTGCCGCCACGAACGTGTCGCCCGCCTTCTCGGCCGTTGCCAGCGGCACCAGGCCGAGCGTCGTGCTGAAGAACGCGCCGCTCTGCCCGATGGCCTTGTGGAAGAGGCCCTTCGCCAGCGGGGACGCCACCAGCGCGCTGACCGAAAACGACCCGGCCGATTCCCCGAAGATGGTCACGTTGCCCGGGTCGCCGCCGAAGGACGCGATGTTGTCCTTCACCCACCGCAGCGCGGCCACCTGGTCGAGCAGGCCGTAGTTGCCCGACGAACCCGTGCCCGACTCGCGGGTGAGTTCCGGATGGGCGAAGAAGCCGAACACCCCGAGGCGGTAGTTGATGGTGACCAGGACAATGCCCCGGCGGGCAAAGGCCAGCCCGTCGTGGCGAGGCTCGGGTCCTCCGCCGGCCGTGAACCCGCCGCCGTGAATCCACACCATCACGGGCCGCCGCTCACCGCCGGCCGGCGCGTGGATGTTGAGCGTCAGGCAGTCCTCGCTCTCCTTCGGGAACGAGATGTCCGGGTACACGGCTCCCTGCAGGCAGGCCGGCCCCGGCGTCGAGGCATCGCGTACACCCTCCCAGGCCTGTGGCGGCTGAGGTGCCCGCCACCGGAGTTCGCCGACGGGCGGCGCGGCATACGGGATGCCGTTGAAGACGCGGATCGTGCCGTCGGCGACGGTCACGCCGTTTACCAGCCCGCCCGCCGTCTTGACCTGCGCTGCCGTCGTGTGTGCTGCCGAGATCACCAGCAGCACCGCAAACCCGGACCACCACGCGATGTGTCGCACAACAAACCTCCCATTCACGCTGACCCGCACGTCCGGCTAACCTGTCCCGAGCGACGTCGAGGGAAGCCGGACGCCACGACGGACGCCACGACGGACGCCACGACGGACGCCACGACGGACGC
>CAYNDV010000189.1:0-7635 GCA_964396055.1 uncultured Vicinamibacterales bacterium
CGAAGCCGTGGTCCGGATCCGCCAGCCAATCCGCCACCTCGTCGTCGAAGATGGCGCCGACGCCGGTGGCCGCACCGCCGACGAGCAGCGATCTGAGGTTGTCCGTGTGCACGACGCCGATGGCGCCACGGAACAGGTTCGACACGAACCGGCGCACCGTCCTTCGGCCGTCCTGGTGGGGTGACGCCCCGGTGGCGCCGCCCACGGCCTCGGACCCGCCTGGCGCCGGTGTCTGCGCCAAGGCCGGCGCCGCGGCGGGCGGCGCGCAGAGCACACACGTCATCCCCGCGGCGACAAGCGCGCGCCTGGACCAGGCAGAGCCGGGGGACGTGTCGCGGCTCCGGAGCGGCCGGAGACACCAGACCATGTTGGAGAGGATAGCCCGCGCCCGGGCGGTGCACCGACGGAAATCGCCGGAGCCCTGAGACCGCCTTGCCACCGGGCCGCCTCCGCACATAGGATGCGCGCGAGGATCATGCCGTGAACCACCTGTCCCGCCGTTCCTTCCTGCAGGCCGCCGCCGCCGCGGCCGCATCCCTCGGATCGTCTTCGCTCTCCGCGCGGTCGGGGCGGCACGCGCAGGCGGCACCGGTGCCGTCAGCCGCGAACACGGGCCGGACGCTCAAGCTCGGCCTCATCGGCTGCGGCTGGTACGGGCTGGTGGACGTGGCCGCGGCATTCAAGGTGGGCGGCGTCGAGGTGACGGGCGTCTGCGACGTGGACGCGGAGCATCTGGCCCAGGCCGTCGGCAGCATCGAGAAGCTGCAGGCGGCCCGCCCTCGCGCGTTCAAGCACCACCGCGATCTCCTTGCGCTGCCGGGTCTCGACGCGGTGATTGTCGCCTCGCCGCCTCACTGGCACGCCCTGCAACTCATCGACATCGTCGATCGCGGTCTGGACGCGTACTGCGAGAAGCCCCTCGCCTACGACGTGCGCGAGTGCCGCGCCATGGCCGACGCCGTCGCGCGCAGCGGCCGCATCGTGCAGGTGGGCTTCCAGCGCCGCTACAGCCCGGCGTTCCAGGCCGTGCGGCAGTACATCCGCGAGGGGCGCGCCGGGAAGATCGTGTGCGCCGAGGCCACGATCAACTACACCGCGCAGACCAAGGACCCGACGCCGCAGGCGCCGCCCGCCTCGCTCGACTGGGACGCCTGGTGCGGCCCGGCCCCGCTCATTCCCTACAGCCCTCAGGTGGGGCACATGAACTGGCGGCTGGAGAAGACGACGGGGCACGGCCACCTCGTGGACTGGGGCATCCACCTGATCGACGCGGCGCGCATGATCCTCGGCGAGGGCGCACCGGCGGCGGTGGCGGCCACCGGCGGGATCTACGGCCTGCGCGGCACGATCACGACACCGGACGTGTTGACGGCCCACTTCGAGTTCCCGACGTGCCCGCTGACGTGGCGTCATCGTATCTGGGGGGCTGAGGAATACGTCCCCGAGATCTCGAACGGCATCACGTTCTTCGGCGAGAAGGAGACCATCTTCGCCGCCGAGCATCGCTGGGTCACGATCCCGAAGGGCAAGTCGGCCGAGCGCCAGGTGCACGAGGCCAGAGCCGACGCAGGCCTGCTGTGCATGGCCGACTTCCTGGAGGCCGTCCGCACGCGCCGCCAGCCGGGCTGCCCCATCGCGGAAGGCGTGGCGTCCACGACCGCCGTGAAGCTGGCGATGATTGCCTACGACACCGGCACCCGCGTCAGCTGGGACGCTGCCAGCGGGCAGGTCGTTGGGAACCCCGTCGCTGCCGCCCTGCTCCGGCGCGAGTACCGCGCGCCCTGGACGCATCCATCCCGGACGTAGCGCGCCGCCGCTGCCCCCAGCCGCGGCTGCGCGTACAATCCCCCTGTGCAGATTGAACGGCTGTCGGTGTTCGACATCTTCAAGGTTGGCGTCGGGCCATCGAGTTCCCATACCCTCGGGCCCTGGCGCGCCGCCGAACGGTTCGTCGGCGTCCTGCGAGCCGCAGCCGTGCTCGAACGGGTGAGCGGCATCCGCGTACGCCTCTACGGCTCGCTGGCCAAGACCGGCCGCGGGCATGGGACGCACATCGCCGTGCAGGCCGGCTTGCTCGGCGCCGACCCGGTGACGTGCGACATGCCCGCCCTCTGGTCGGCCCTGGCGTCGGTCGCCTCGTCCGCCCTGCTTCCGCTCGGGCCGCAGACGCTCGCGTTCGATCCGGACCGCGATATCGAATTCCACGCCAGCCTGTTGCCCGACCATCCGAACGGCCTGGTCTTCGCGGCCACGCTGGATACCGGCGACGTTCTCGAGCGGACCTATTACTCAGTGGGCGGCGGGTTCGTGGTGGGCGACGATGATGAGACGACTGCCGGGGCCACGGTGTCGCTGCCCTTCCCGATCGATACCGGCGCCGACCTGCTCCGCTGGTGCGACGAGACCGGCTGGCCGATCTGGCGGGTCGTCCAGGAGAACGAGCGCCGCTGGCGGCCGGACGCGGACACGCGCGCCGGCCTTCTGCAGTGCTGGCGCGTGATGAGCGAATCGATCTATCGCGGGTGCCGGGAAACGGGCGAACTGCCCGGCGGCCTCCGCGTGAAGCGGCGGGCCCCCGAGGCAGCCGCCCGGCTCACGGGCGCCGCCTGCTTCGATGGCAGGCGGTCGTGGCTGGAGGCCATCCGGGCGGGCGGCTCGGACTTCCCGCGCGTGGTCGCGGCGGTCAGCGCCATGGCGCTGGCCGTCAGCGAGGAGAATGCCGCGTTCGGCCGGGTGGTCACCGCGCCAACCAACGGCGCGGCCGGGGTCATTCCGGCTGTCCTGCAGTGCCACCTCGTCTTCGGGACGAGCCGCCTTCCAGAGGAGGATCGGGTCATCCGTTTCCTGTCGGTGGCGTCCGAGGTCGGATGCCTGTTCAAGAAGGGCGCGACGATCTCCGCTGCGCTCGGTGGATGCCAGGCCGAGGTGGGCGTCGCGGCGGCAATGGCGGCGGCCGCCCTGACCGAGGCCAACGGCGGCTGCCCGCACCAGGCGCTGACGGCCGCCGAGATCGCGATGGAGCACCACCTCGGGCTCACGTGCGATCCGGTGGGCGGGCTCGTCCAGATCCCGTGCATCGAGCGCAACACGATGGGGGCGATCAAGGCGATCACCGCGTCCGAACTGGCGTTGCTGCGCAAGCCGGGCGACGCGCGCGTGTCGCTCGACGATGTCATCGCGGCCATGCGGCAGACGGCAGCCGACATGAGCGCGCGCTACAAGGAAACGTCGGAAGCGGGGCTCGCCCTGCAGGTGGCCGTCAACCTCAGCGACTGCTGAGAGGCGGCGCCTCGGCGCCGTCGAGCGCATGGGCCATCGCCTACGCCCGCAGGCAGCTCAAGTCGCCCAGGGGCCTGCCGCTCTCGGTCCGGCGGCCCCGTGTTCACGCACGCCAGATCGTGAAGCCGGGAACGAGTGGGGCGCAATTGGCGTATACCCCTATGCCTGGTGCCCCCATGCCCCGGGGGAACTCATGAATGGACGTCGCGTCGCTCTCCTGACCCTGCTCATCGCCCTCGCCTCCTGTCCTGCCGCTGACGCGGCGAGTCCCCGCGCGACCCTCGACAGGCTGATGAGCGCGTACCACGATGGCGGCCAGTTCAACGGCGTGATCCTGGTCAAGCAAGGCGACCGCGTCATCTACGAGCGGGCGTTCGGCCTGGCCAACCGCGAATGGAACGTGGCGAACACGACCGACGCCAAGTTCCTGATCGGCTCCGTCAGCAAGGCCTGCACGGCCCTGATGGTGCTCATCCTGGCCAACGAAGGGCTGATCGACCTGGACGCCACGATCAACACGTACATACCCCGGTACGCAGGACCGGGTGCGAACCAGGCCACGATCCGGCAGATGCTGACCCACACCTCGGGGATCCCCGACCATGGCGGCATCCCCGACCTGTCGAAGAAACGCGTCCGTTGGATGTACGACTCGGATCAGTACGTGGAGCTGATCAAGGAAACGACGCCTCGCTTCGCCCCAGGCGCCGGGTTCCAGTACAGCGGCATCGCCTACAATCTTTTGGCGATCGCGTGCGAGAAGGTCAGCCGGAAGAGCTTCGGGGAACTGCTGAGGCAACGGATCTTCGTTCCCCTCCACATGAGCAATTCGTCGCTGAACTCCAACCTCGCACTCGACGCCAGGCGCGCCTACGGCTACGAGTACCACCTCCTCGACGGCTACAAGCTCCCGTCCTATGTCTCCATGGATCACACCAAGGGCAGCGGCGGGATCCTGTCCACGGTCGGGGACATGGCCAGGTTCAACCACGAGTGCTTCGATGTGCAGACGTTGACCTCGAAAGCGCTCTACCGGGAGATGCTCACGCCCCACGTCAAGGACTGGCAGCAGTACGGCTACGGCTGGTGGATCACCACCGCCGAGGTAAACGGCGCCAGGAAGACGTTGATCAGCCACGGCGGATCGACAGACGGCTACAAGGCGTATTCGACCCGCATCGTCGAGGACCGGGTCGACATCATCATCCTGGAGAACGACTACTACAGGACCGACGTCGGGGTGAAGTGGTGCTACGACCTCACCAACGAGGTCATCGACATCCTGGCCGGCAAGCCGGTGGCGATGCCGAAGAAGTCGATCGCCAAGGCGCTCGGGCTGACCATCGGACGGGCGGGCATCGACGCGGCGCTCGCACAACTGGCCGAACTGAAGAAGGACCCCGCGTACCAGATCAACGCGTGGGACTACTACGTTCTGGCCTCCGAACTCGATTCCCGGAACGGCTTGAAGGCGGAGTCGACGAAGATGTTCGCGGCGGGCCTGGCGGACTATCCGGACGACTTCCGGCTCAATTACCACTTCGCGGTCAGGCTGGCGGGCATCGACGACACGCGCGCGATCGATCTGTACAGGAAGTGCATCCGGCTCTACGCCGACCACGAGAGCAACAAGCGGTTTGCCGAGGAGTACAAGAAGGCCGTGATGGCGGTGAATGGTTCTCGGTGACCTGCCGTCGGCGTCAACGGCATCGTCGACGGACCCTGGATCCTTCGCCGCCGGCGCCCTGAGCAAAGTGGAAGGGCTATGGCTCGGCCCGCGTGGTAATCGTCCACCGGCTTGTCCAGATCGACGAGCTTCCGCTGGGCCAGCACCATCAGGCCCGTGGCGGTGAACGACTTGGTGATGGACGCCTGCGCGTACAGGGACTCGGGCGTCGCCCTGACCTTCTTCTCCTTGTCCGCGTAGCCGACGCTCTCCTCCCAGACGACTTTTCCGTTCTCGGCAGCCGCGATCGAGATGGAAGGGACTCCGCTCTTCTCGACGGCGTCGAGCAGCATGCCCCTGACCTTCGCGAAGCGGTCCGGCGACGAGGCGGGTGTCGTGGCCTGGCCGGATCCCTCACCCGGGATGGCCGATGTGCTGATGATCGCGATGGGCAGCGCCAGGACGATGAGCTTCTACAACATGTGCGCCTCCTCACTCACGGTTTCTTGTTCGACTCCGGGTCGTTGCCTGAACCGACACTGACGGCGCCGTCGGCCTCCGCTGGCTGCGGCGGATCGGGCTGATACTCGAGCAGGTCGCCGGGCTGGCAGCCGAGTTCCCGGCAGAGCGCGTCCAGTGTCGAGAAGCGGATGGCACGAGCCTTGTTTTGCTTGAGCACGGACAGGTTCGCCAGCGTGATGTCGACGCGGCTGGCGAGTTCCGTCAACTTCATCTTCCGCTTCACGAGAAGTAGGTCGAGGTTCACCAGGATGGCCATGGTCGTCCCTCACACCGTCAGTGCCTGGTCGTCTTGCAGATCCGCGCCCGCGCGGTAGATCTCGGCGACGAGCAGCACGACGGCGCCGCCCAGCAGCGAGGCGAGCGGGAAGTCCAGCAGAATCAGGACGGTGGGAATCGTGGGGGGGCGCCCCGCGACGGTCGTGACCGGCCAGATGTTGGTCAGGACGAAGAGGTCGGCGAGGAACTGAACCGCCGCCATGCCCAGCAGGCCCAGACCGGCCGTGCGGATGCATCGAACATTGGTCCTGGGGAATGGTGAAGCGGCCTCGATGTTGACGAACGCGCGTCTGAGCTGCAGCAGCATCAACATCGCGCAGGCCCACCACGCCAGGCTCGCCACCGACGCCGCTGCGACGAACGCCCGGCTGACCGGGTGGTACGTGAGGTAGGCCCACGGTTCGACGGACGCGGTCGCGATACTGGGGTCGACGCGCACGACATCCTCGAGAGGCCATGCGGTTGCCGGCACCGCCACCACGGTCGTGACCTGGAAGTACTCGCGAAGGGGGTGGGCCGGGTTGACCAGCAGCACCGCGGTGACCACCAGTTCGCCCGCCACCAGCAGGCCGGCGATGGTGAGCAGGACGTCGATGACCATCCTGGCGGGTGTGGCAATCGACTTGGGTCCGTAGAAGCGCATCTGGATGCTCCTTCCGATACGGCAGCGACTCGTCAGGTCATCGCTCGGCCGCCACGTAGAGGATGGGCCGATGAAGACTGTTTGTCAATATGTTTTTATTGATTATCAATATCGTTTTGTCGCTTATCGACTCGATTGTCACTGGCCGGAGGTCCCCAACTCCAGAGAACTTCGCAAGGGATGTCGCGGATGTGCAGCGGATTCCAGGCGCCCGTGCCGGGCGCGACCGTGACCTGGCCCAAGAATGCGCGGCGACAATTAGATCTGCGCCCGGCAAGAGTAGTTGACGCCGCGCACCAATGCCCTGTGGTGTGCGGACTACAAGGGCGAGTTCATGCTCGCCGACCGGCACTACTGCTATCCGCTGACCATCACCGACTTCGCCAGTCGGTACCTGCTCAGCTGTGAAGCCCTCTCGAGCACGCGCGAAGTCTATGCCTTCACCGTGTTTGAGCGTGTCTTCCAGGAGTACGGCCTCCCCCAGACGATCCGCACCGACAATGGGGTCCCCTTCGCGACCGCGAATGCCCTCTATGGCCTGAGCCGCCTGGCCGTCTGGTGGCTACGCCTGGGCATTCAGATCGAACGCATCCGCCCCGGACATCCGGAGCAGAACGGCCGCCACGAACGGATGCACCTCACCCTGAAGACGGAGGCCACCAAGCCGGCCGCCCCCAATGTGCTCCAGCAGCAGGTCCGCTTCGACGCCTTCGTCGAGCGCTACAACCACGAACGCCCGCACCAGGCTCTGGCCATGAAAGTCCCCAGCGAGGTCTACACGCCGTCTCCCAGACCGTACCGCGGTCTGGCCGAGGTCGACTACCCGCTGCACGACTGGACCGCCACCGTCACGCACTGCGGCCGCACTTGCTGGAAGCGGAGGAAGATCAATCTCAGCCTGGTCTTCGCCGGACAGCACGTCGGCGTCCGACAGGTGAGCGATCGGATCTGGCTGGTGAGCTTTATGGATTACGATCTGGGATACTTCGACGATGAGACGTGCAGGCTCGAGCCGATCGAGAACCCATTCAGCCCGAAAGTGCTACTCATGTCTCCGGAATGATCTGTAACCCATGTCTCCGGAATAGACCGCGAAGGAGTGGCTCCTCAGGTAGGACTCGAGCCGAGCACGGCGAGAGCCGTGCGTTGGCCTGACGGATTACCTGGGGAGCCGCGACCGAGTGAAACGAGGGAGTGGCTCCTCAGGTAGGACTCGAACCTACAACCCTCCGGTTAACAGCCGGATGCT
>CAYNDV010000190.1:0-7622 GCA_964396055.1 uncultured Vicinamibacterales bacterium
GCCAGCACGACGTAGCCGTGGGCGGCGAAGAACTCCCGGTCGAAGCTGAACGCGTGCTGGTCCTGGCCGTTCGGGCCGCCGTGGATGATGAGCAGCAGCGGGTACCTCTTCCCCGCGGTGAAGCCGGCGGGCTTCACGAGCAGGCTGTGCACCTCGGTGCCGTCCTTGCTCGTCGAGCTGAAGTCCTCCGTGGTGCCGAGCTGCAGGCTGGCGAACAGCTCCCCATTCACGTTCGTCAGCTTCCGCAGCGTGCCTCCGTCGAGGGTATGGACCTCCGGCGTGGCGGTGGCCGATCCGGCCAGCAGCGTGACGGTGCCGTCGGGCGCCACGGTCAGGCTGCTCACCGTCCGGCGGCCGGTGGTGAGCTTCTCCACTGGCCCGCCCGCCACGGACGTCCGGCCGACGTAGGTGACGCGGTCGTCGGACACGATGAAGGTCACGTCTCGGCCATCGGCCGACCACCAGCCCTGGCTCTGCACCGGGCGGTCGAGCGATGCCGTCAGCAGGCGCGACGGGCCGCCGTCGGCCGGCACCACCGCGAGCTTCGCGAGGCCGTAGGCGGAGTACTTCTGTTCGTCGATCTGCACGTACGCGATCCACTTGCCGTCCGGGCTCCACGACGGGCGCCCGCCGTCCGCGCCGGCGTAGGTCGTCAGGGCCCTGGGCTCCGCGCCAGGTCTGGCGTCCACCACGTAGATGTTCGAGTCGTTGTGCCGGTCGGGGTCGGGTCCGTCCCGCTTACTGACGAAGGCGATCTTCGACCCATCCGGGGACCACACGGGCGACGAGTCGTCCCAGGCGCCGGTGGTGATCTGCTCGGCCTTCTTCGTCGCGACGTCGAACACCCAGATGTGCGTGTAGAGGTGCTTCAGGTACCCCTGCCGGTCCTGCTTGAAGTGGTACCGGTCGATCACGATGGGCGGCGTGGTCTTGCGCTTCCAGCCGTCCTTCTTCTCAGGGTCGGTATCCGGGTCCTTGTCGCTCTTCGTAAAGACGAGGCGGGCAGCGTCGGGCGACCAGGAGTAGTCGCCCACGCCGCCGTCGATGTCCGTGAGCTTCCGGGCTTCGCCGCCCTTCACGTCGAGGAGCCAGACCTGGGCACCCTTCTTCTTCTCGTCGTCGGTGCCGCGGCTGGCCAGGAACGACAGGAACCGGCCGTCCGGGCTCCACCGGGGCGCGCTCTCGCCGTCGGGCGTGAACGTCAACTGGACGGTCTGCGTCCCGTCGGCGCTCACCATCCAGAGGTCCGTGTTGCTGCGGTCCTTCTCGATGTCGGCCGCGCTGACGGTGTAGGCGATCCACCGGCCGTCGGGTGACCGCTGGGGATCGCCGACGTTCTTGATCCTGTGCAGGTCGTCGAGCGTGAGGGCGCGCTTCGCCGGGGCCTGGGCGAGGGCCGGAACCGCCAGCGTGGCGGAGACGAGCACGGCGGCGGCGGTGAGGACGAGGGACCGGATGCGCATGCGGGCGAACTCCTTTGGCTCCGGATACAATAGTGCGGATTGCCGGACAGCCGAAACGCCGGGCCATGCCCTGCATCGCAAGGAGCCGAAGGTCCATGACTCTGAGCCGCCGCCAGTTCCTCGCCTCGTCGTCGCTGACCGCCGCCGCCGCCGCCCTCGACCTGCGGGTGCTGTTCGCCCAGGCGGGCCAGGCGCCGCCCGCCACCGCCTTCACGCCCGTCCGGGGCACCGTCGGGTACTTCACGGGCCAGGGCGGCACGATCGGCTGGCACATCGACCCGAAGAGCGTCGTCGTCATCGACTCGCAGTTCCCGGCCACCGCGAAGATCTGCCTCGACGGCGTCAACGAGCGGTCGGGGGCGCGTCCGCTGGATTATCTGGTGAACACCCACCATCACGGAGACCACACGGGCGGCAACGGGGTGTTCAAGCCGGTGGCGAAGAAGATCCTGGCGCACGTGAACGTGCCGAAGTTGCAGATCGAGGCCGCCGAGCGGGCCGCCAAGGCCGGGCAGCCCGGGGCGCCGGCGCCGGCCGCGCAGGTGGTCGCGACCGCCACCTACGAGAAGACCTGGCGCGAAGAGGTGGGCAACGAGGAGATGTTCCTCAAGTACTACGGCCCGGCCCACACGGGCGGTGACAGCGTCATCACGTTCGAGAAGGCGAACGTCGTCCACATGGGCGACCTGGTGTTCAACCGCCGGCACCCGTTCATCGATCGTCCCGGCGGCGCGTCGATTGCCAACTGGATCACGGTGCTCGAGGCGACGGTGGCCGACCACCAGAAGGACACGATGTACATCTTCGGCCACGCGGGCCCGCAGTTCGGCGCCACCGGCAGCCAGGCGGACCTGCTGTACCAGCGCGACTACCTGTCGGCGCTGCTCGAGTTCGTGCGGGGCGAGATGAAGGCCGGCAAGTCCCGCGAGGTCATCGTGAAGATCACGGATCCCCTCAAGGGGTTCCCCGACCATGGGCCGCTCATCGAGCGCGTGCTGGTGGCCGCGTACGACGAACTCGCCGCCTAGGGGTCGGGACCCGGGCAGCCAGAGGCGACGTGCAGACATCGTCCCGATCCCTGACGGGGAGCGAGTGGGGCCACCTGGCCGGCGGGGTGGCCGTCCTGGCGGCGTTGACCGCCGTGTTCCGCCTCGTCATCGATGTCACCAACCCGACCGTGGTGGCCCTCTCGTTCCTGCTCGTTGTGCTGTTCGTCGCGGCCGGCACGACGCTGAGGGTGGCGGTTGCCACCTCGATCCTGGCCGTCGTGGCCATCAACTACTTCTTCCTGCCGCCCCTCGGCCGGTTCGTCATCGAAGACCCCGAGAACTGGGTGGCTCTCGTGGTGTTCCTCGTCGTCAGCGCCGTGGCCACGCGCCTGTCGCTGACGGCGCGGCAGCGGACCGCCGAAGCCGTGGCGAGTCGCGACGGGACCGCCCGGCTGTTCGACCTCAGCCGGGACGTGCTGTTGACCGCGGACAGCCGGGACACGCTCGATGTCCTGGCCCGCTACATCGCGCGCCGCTTCGGACTCGACTACGTGGCGGTCGCCCTGCCGGCGCCCAACGGGTGGCGCCTGCATGAATCAGCCCCGGGCACGACGGTGGACCACGCCGCGTTCGACCTGGCGATCGCGGCGGCCCGCGGGGTCCTGGAGTTCGATGCCGGGACGCGGACCTACGGAGGCTACCGTGAGGTCCGGGCCGCCGAAGGCCATCCCGTCCGGCTGACGCACATCCGCGCCGGCACCCGTGCCGTGGGACTGCTGGCCACCGCCGGCCGGTCCGTCGACCCCGGCACACTGGACGCGGTGGCCGGTCTGGCGGCCATCGCCATCGAGCGCGCCACCCTGCTCGACGACCGGCGCGACGCGGAACGGATCCGGCAGGGTGCGGAACTGAAGTCCGCCCTGCTGTCGTCGCTCAGCCACGACCTGCAAACGCCCCTCACGGCCATCCGGGTCGCCTCCGACAATCTGCAATCGGACTGGAGTGACGAGTCCCGCCGGCGGGAACAGCTGGAGATCGTCACGTCGGAGGTGAGCCGGCTCAACCGCCTGTTCCAGAACATCGTCGAGATGGCGCGCATTGAAACCGGCGCGATCGACGCGGCGCGGGAATGGGTGCACACCGCCGACATCGTCGAGGCCGCGCGCCGTCAGGTGGAGTCGGCGCTGCGCGACCACCCGATCGACGTCCACGTCCGCGATGACGAAGTGGTCCAGGTCGATCCCCGGCTGACGGCGGCCGCCCTCGCACACCTGCTCGAGAACGCCGGCCGCTACTCGCCGGCCGGGGCGCCGATTGTGCTGACCAGCCGGGCGGACGCCGAGGAGCTCGTGATTGCCGTCCGTGACCACGGTCCTGGCCTTGCGGGGGACGACCTCGATCGGCTGTTCGAGCGCTTCTACCGAGGCGCGGATGCCCGGCGTCAGACGTTCGGCACCGGCATGGGGTTGGCGATCACCCGGGGCCTGCTCGCGGCCCAGCACGGGCGGGTGTGGGCCGAGAACCACCCCGACGGCGGCGCCCTGTTCACGATGGCGGTGCCGGCATCCGCCCGGGCCGGGCAGCGGCCACCCGAGGAGGCGTGATGCGTCCCGCCCACATCCTGCTCGTCGACGATGAAGTGGCCCTCCAGCGGACGATCGCTCCGCTCCTGCGCGGGAGGGGCTACGAGGTGACCATCGCCGGAACCGGGCATGATGCCCTCGCGTCGGTCGAGCGCGATCGTCCCGACCTGATGGTGCTCGACCTCGGCCTGCCGGATCTCGATGGCATCGAGGTGTGCCGGAGGACCCGGGCGCGGTGGGACCTGCCGATCCTGGTGCTGTCGGCCCGCGGCGCGGATCGCGACAAGGTCGCGGCTCTCGATGAAGGCGCCGACGATTACGTCACCAAGCCGTTCAGTCCGGAAGAACTGCTGGCCCGCATCCGGGTGGCGCTGCGCCGGGTGTTCGGGAGCGACCGCGCCGGCACGGGGCAGTGGCAGCGCGGCGACCTGACGATCGACTTCGATCGCCGGCTCGTCGTGGTGGGCGGGAACGAGGTGAAGCTCACGCCCAAGGAGTTCGAACTGCTCGCCCTCATGGCCCGCCACGCCGGCCAGGTGCTGACGAACCGGGCGATCCTGAAGGCGATCTGGGGGCCGCACGCGGTCGACCAGCCGGAGCACGTCCGCGTGCTGATGGGCCAGTTGCGCAAGAAGATCGAGACCGATCCCGCGAGGCCCCGGTACCTGATCACCGAGCCGTGGGTCGGCTACCGGTTCGTGCCCGGCGACGACTGACCCGCCCCCATCGGGTAGCGGGCGTCGAGGGCGAGGTTCAGGAGCAGCACGTTGACCCGCGCCTCTCCGATGAACCCGAAGTCGCGGCCCTCGGTGGCGGCCGCCACCAGTTCCCGCACCGCCGACGCGGCCACACCACGTTCACGGGCCACGCGGGGCACCTGAAACGACGCCGCGTCGGGGGAGATGTGCGGGTCGAGTCCCGATCCCGAGGCCGTCACCAGGTCGATGGGGACGGGGACGGCGGGGTTCTCCCGCCGCGCCGCCTCCACGCGCCGCCGCACCGCCTCGACCAGCGCCCGATTGGTGGGGCCCAGGTTCGATCCGCTCGACGCCGACGCGTCGTACCCCGCGGGCCCGGCCGCCGACGGCCGGGACCGGAAGTACCCGGGCGACGCAAAGGGCTGCCCGATCAGCCGCGATCCCACCAGCAGGCCGTCACGGTAGATCAGCTGGCCATTGGCCTCGGCCGGGAACAGCGCCTGCGCCAGGGCCGTCACCAGCAGGGGATACACCACGCCCAGCACCACGGCGGTGGCGGCGGCCAGCAGGCACGCGGTCACGAGGTTCTTCGACAGGCGCATCGGACCACCTCCACGGTGCCGGCTAGGCGAGGCGCAACGCCGTCAGCACGAGGTCGATCAGCTTGATGCCGGCAAACGGCACGATCAGGCCGCCGCCGCCGTACACCAGCAGGTTATGGCGCAGCAAAACGGCCGCCCCCACGGGCCGGTACGACACGCCCCGCAGCGCCAGCGGCACGAGCGCGACGATGACCACGGCGTTGAAGATGACGGACGACAGCACGGCCGACGCGGGCGACCGCAGGCCCATGACGTTCAGCGCCCCGAGGCCCGGGAACGCCGTGACGAACATCGCCGGGATGATCGCGAAGTACTTCGCCACGTCGTTGGCGATCGAGAACGTCGTGAGGGCGCCACGGGTCATCAGCAGCTGTTTGCCGATCTGCACGATCTCGATCAGCTTGGTCGGGTTCGAGTCCAGGTCGACCATGTTGCCGGCTTCCTTCGCGGCCTGGGTGCCCGAGTTCATCGCCACGGCCACGTCGGCCTGGGCGAGCGCGGGCGCGTCGTTGGTCCCGTCGCCGGTCATGGCCACCAGCCGGCCGGCCTGCTGTTCCCGGCGGATGAGCTGCAGCTTGTCTTCGGGTGTGGCCTGCGCGAGGTAGTCGTCCACGCCCGCCTCTGCCGCAATCGCCGCCGCGGTCAGCGGGTTGTCGCCGGTGATCATGACGGTCCGGATGCCCATCGTTCTCAACTCGGCAAACCGTTCCCGCATGCCGCCCTTGACGACATCCTTGAGGTGGATGACGCCCAGCGCGCGCGCATTGACGGCGACCACGAGCGGCGTCCCGCCCGCCCGGGCAATCGCCGTGACCAGGGCATCGAGCTCGGGCGGCGTCGTGCCGCCGTTGGCGGCCACGAACTGCCGGATGGCATCCGCGGCGCCCTTCCGGATCCGTCGGCCGTCGAGGTCGACGCCGGACATGCGGGTCTGGGCCGTGAACGGCACGAACTGTTTCTGGGACGCGACCGACCGGCCGCGCAGCCCGTGCTTCGTCTTGGCGAGCACCACGATGGATCGGCCCTCCGGTGTTTCGTCGGCCAGCGAGGACAGCTGCGCCGCGTCGGCCAGGTCTGCGGCCGGCACGCCCGGCAGCGGCACGAACGCGGTGGCCTGGCGGTTGCCCAGCGTGATCGTGCCGGTCTTGTCGAGCAGGAGCGTGTGGACGTCGCCGGCGGCCTCGACCGCCCGTCCCGAGGTGGCCAGCACGTTGCGCTGGACCAGGCGGTCCATGCCGGCGATGCCGATCGCGGACAGCAATCCGCCGATGGTGGTCGGGATCAGGCAGACGAGCAGCGCGATCAGGACGAAGACCGACTGGGGCGCGCCCGAGTACACGGCCAGAGGCGCCAGCGTGACCACGGCCAGCAGGAAGGCGATCGTCAAACCCGCCAGGAGGATGTTGAGCGCAATCTCGTTCGGCGTCTTCTGGCGCCGCGCGCCCTCGACCATGGCAATCATCCGATCGAGGAACGTCTCGCCGGGATTGGCCGTGATGCGCACGGTGATCTGATCCGACAGCACCCGGGTGCCGCCCGTGACCGCGGACCGGTCGCCACCCGACTCCCGGATGACGGGAGCCGACTCGCCGGTGATCGCCGACTCGTCCACCGAGGCGATGCCCTCGACCACCTCGCCGTCACCGGGGATCAGTTCGCCGGCGGCCACGACCACGCAATCATCCTTACGCAGCGACGGCGCCGGGACCGTCTCGAACGTGCCATCGTCACGGCGGCGGCTCGCAGACGTGTCGCTGCGCGCCCGGCGCAGATTGGCGGCCTGGGCCTTGCCGCGCCCTTCGGCCATGGCCTCCGCGAAGTTGGCGAAGAGCACCGTCAGCCACAGCCAGACGGTGATCTGCACTTCGAAGCCCACACCGTCCGCACCGGTGATGACGTGGCGCACCAGCTGCACCGAGGCGAGCAGGCTGCCGATCTCGACGACGAACATCACGGGATTGCGCATCATGGCCCGCGGGTGGAGCTTGCGGACGGCGTCGAGGCAGGCCTGTCGGACGATGCCGGCGTCCCACACGCGTGTCACGGGTGTCGCGGTCACGGGAATCTCCTAGAACGAACGGCCCTGGTGCATCAGCAGGTGCTCGACGATCGGTCCGAGGCTGAGTGCAGGAAAGAACGTCAGGGCCCCGACGATCACGATGACGCTGGTGAGCAGGACGCCGAACAGCGGCGTGGTGACGGGAAAGGTGCCTGGTGAGGGCGGCACGCGCGTCTTGCGGGCCAGGTTGCCGGCCAGGGCCAGCACCGGCACGATCACGCCGTAGCG
>CAYNDV010000191.1:0-7590 GCA_964396055.1 uncultured Vicinamibacterales bacterium
GCCAGTAGCCGTAGGGCTCGAGCAGGTACGTCGTCTTCATGAACGCCAGGTACGTCCCGACGATGAAGGCCAGGGCTGCCAGCAGGATCAGAGTCCAGCACACGTTCTTCATCGAGTCCTCCGCCGCAATGATAGTCTGGATCCCGTGACGGGCTACGTCTACCGGATCGATCGGTTCTCGCGCGCCGATGGCCCCGGCGTGCGGACCGCGGTGCGCTTGAAGGGCTGCCCCCTGCGGTGCGTCTGGTGCGACAGCCCGGAGAGCCACCACCTGGAACCGGAACTCGTGTACCGGCCCGACGTCTGCATCCGCTGCCTGTCGTGCCTGGACGACTGTCAGTTGCTCGCGATCTCCCGCAAGGACGGCGAGCCGGTGGTGGATGCGCACGTGTGCCGGTGGTGTGGAGACTGCGCGGACGGATGCCCGACCGGCGCGCGGACGCAGGCAGGTTCGGTGATGACCGAGTCCCGGGTGATGGAGGAGATCCAGCGCGACCGCGACGCCTGCGCCGCGTCGGGCGGGGGCGTCACGTTCTCGGGCGGCGAACCGTTGCTGCAGGCGGCGTTTCTGGAGCGGCTGCTCGACGCCTGCGGCGCGCTCGGGATACACCGCGCCGTCGACACCTGCGGCCACGCGGAGGCCGATGTCGTGCGCCGCGTGGCCTCCCGCACCGACCTCTTCCTCTACGATCTCAAGCACCTCGATGATGATGTGCATCGCCGGGTCACGGGCGTGACGAACCGGCTCATCCTGGACAACCTGCGGATGCTGGCGGCCGGTGGCGCGTTACTCGACGTGCGCGTGGCGCTCATTCCGGGCATTAATGACGATGACGGGCACCTCCGCCGGCTGGGGCGTTTCGTGGCTGAGTGCGGATCGCCCTCCGTGACCCTGTTGCCGTACCGGCCGGAGGGCGCGATCGGCTATCCGGCGCTCGGCCGCGAGTACAGGCTGGTGGGCGTTCATGCGCCGACCGCCGAGGACCTCAGCCGGGCCGCGCAGGCGATCGGCGAGGCGGGGGTGGCGGTGACAGTAGACAGTAGACAGTAGACAGAAGACAGAAGACAGAAGACAGAACGGGCGCGCAGGGGTGAACACCCTGGCGCGCCCGTCGCATCCCCGAGTCCCGAGTCCCGAGCCCCGGGCCCCTATTCCCATTCAATGGTGCCCGGCGGCTTCGTGGTGACGTCGAGCGCCAGGCCGCTCACCCCGGGCAGCGCCAGGATGGCGGAGCGCAGTTCGTCGAGCAGGGCCGGCGGCAGGGCCGCCGGCGTGGCCGTCATCGCCCGCTCCGAGTGGATGGGCCGGACGATCACGAATTCCCGGCCGCGCCCGTCGATCGCCATCGGCACGCACACCGTCGGGCACTGCCAGATGCTGTCGTACACGCCGTGGCGCCGCAACCCGTCCATCACCAGCGCGTCGGCCTCGCGCAGCAGGTCGAGGCGCTCGCGCGTGACGGTGGCGGCCAGCGGCGTGATCGTCCCCGGCACGCCCGGCGCGAGGTTCCAGATACAGCGGTTGATGCCGGGCACCGTCTTGAAGATCGTCGCCGCGCATTCCAGCAGCCGGTCGAAGGCTGCCGCGCCGCTGAGCATCACCGGGTGTTCGTAGGACCGCAGGTCGGCCTTCACCCCGACCGACTTGATGGGCAGGGCGCGGGCATCGATCCCGTACGAGGCAGCCACGGGCGCCAGCACCCGGGCGGCGTCCTCGAGGCCGCTCCAGTCGGCCTCGCCCGTCGAGCAGAGCAGCCGCACGCCGAGCCCCGGCCCCGGAAACGGATGGCGCCACACCAGTTCGTGCGGGAGCCCGAGTCGCTCCCCGAGTTCCCGTACTTCCACCTTGTAGAGATCCGCCAGCGGTTCCACCACGCGTCCCTGCGCGATCATCTCCTCGATGATCGGCACCCGGTTGTGGTGCGTCTTGATGGTATCGGCCCGCCTGGTGCCGCCGGTCTCGATCGTGTCCGGGTAGATCGTGCCCTGGCCGAGGAGGTGCTGTTCGATGCCGAGGCGCCGCGCCTCGCGCTCGAACACCTCGATGAACGTGTTGCCGATGATGGTGCGCTTGCGCTCGGGTTCCACCACGCCGGCCAGGGCCGACAGGAAGGCGTCGCTGGCGTCGACGAAGTGCAGGTTGCGGTCGAGCCCGAACTGGCGGAAGGTGTCGAGGACCGCGTGGCTTTCGCCCTGGCGCATCAGGCCGTTGTCGATGTGCAGCAGGTGCAGGCGGTCCGACCCGATGGCCTCGCCGAGCAGGCGGGCGGCCACCGTCGAGTCCACGCCGCCCGAGGCGAGCAGGAAGACGCTGCGCCCGCCGATGTGCTCGCGCTCGCGGGCCAGTCGCTCCTCGATGTAGCGCGCCATGGTCCACGAGGGCCGGCAGCCGCAGATGCCGAAGACGAAGTTGGCGATCATCTCGGTGCCGTGCACCGTGTCGTCCACTTCGGGGTGGTACTGGAAGCCGTAACGGCGCAGCGCGTCCGACGCGATGGCGGCATAGCGGTGGGGCGTGCCGCCCGTGCCCAGCGTGGTGTAGCCGACTTCGACGAAGCCGGGGCCGACGCTCGTCACGGAGTCGAAGTGGCTCATCCAGACCCGTTCGACCGGCCCCAGCCCCGCGAACAGCGGGCAGTCGCCGACCACGTGCAGGTCGGCCGGGCCCCATTCGCGGCCGCCGTGCACCACCGTGCCGCCGTACTGCTTGGCGATTTCCTGGTGGCCGAAGCAGAACCCGAGGATGGGCGTGTCGAGGTCGTAGATGGCCCGGGTGTAGTCGGAGTCCTCGCCGAACGACGAGAGGCTCGGGCTGCCCGAGAGGATAATGCCCTTGCAGGCGCGAAACGCCTCGATGGGGTCGTCTGGCTGGCGGATCTCGGCCAGCACGTGCAGGCGGCGGATCTTGGTGGCGATGAGGTGGGCGTACTGGCCGCCGAAGTCGACGACGGCGATCGTGTCGTGCATCATGGGTGCGTCCCGCTGCGAATCAGGCCAGCCCGGCGTCGAGGTCGGTGATGAGGTCGTCGAGATCCTCCAGGCCCACCGACAGACGGACGAGCCCGTCGGTCACGCCCTGCGCCAGGCGTTCCTCACGCGACACGACGCTGTGCGTGGTGGAGGCGGCGTGGGTGATGAGCGTGCGCGCGTCGCCCAGGCTCACCGCGAGGGCGCAGAGGCGCACCGTATTGAGCAGCCGGCGGCCCGCGTCCATTCCGCCCCTGACCTCGAAGCAGAGCATGCCGCCGAAGCCGCCGGGCATCTGCGCTCGTGCCAGATCGTGCTGCGGATGAGAGGGCAGGCCGGGATAGCGGACCCACGCCACCGCGGGGTGTCCCTCGAGCCAGCGTGCCAGGCCGAGGGCGTTGGTGTCGTGGCGCTCCACGCGCAGGGGCAGCGTCTGGGTCCCGCGCAGCATGAGATAGGCGTTGAACGGCGCCATGATGCCGCCGTAGTACCGCAACGGCTCCGTGAGGCACCGTTCGATGAACGGTTCCCGGCCGACGACGAGGCCGCCGACCGCGTCGCCGTGCCCGCAGAAGTACTTCGTGGCGCTGTGCACCACGACGTCGATGCCCAGCGCGAGCGGCCGCTGGTTGATGGGCGTGGCGAAGGTATTGTCGCAGATGGTGGTCACGCCCCGCGCCCGGCCCAGGGCCGCCACGCCCGCGAGATCGGTCAGGGCCAGGAGCGGATTGCCCGGCGTCTCCACGTAGATGACCTTCGTGGTCGGCCGCAGGGCCGCCTCCACCTGCGCCAGGTCCGTGGCGTCCACGAACGTCGTCTCGATGCCGAGCGATCCGAGCTGCTGCGTCAGCAGGTGGACCGTGCTCGGGTAGATCGAGCGGCCCGACACGATGTGATCGCCGGCGGCCACCACCGTGAGCAGCGCCGAGGAGATGGCCGCCATGCCGCTCGCCGTGGCCACGGCGGCCTCGCCGCCCTCGAGCGCGGCGGCGCGATCGGCAAACGCCGCCACCGTGGGGTTGCCCCACCGGGTGTAGACGAACGCCTCCTTCTCGCCGGAGAAGATCGCCGCGCCCTGTTCGGCGGTGCCGAGGTGGTACGTGGTGGCCAGGTGCAGCGGCGGCACCAGGGCCCCGGTGGTGGCATCGGGCGATTCGCCCGCGTGGATGGCCGTGGTGTGCACGCCGTACCGTCGTTGCCGGTCGTTCATGGCTAGCCATCGTCCTTCATCCGCTGCGCGGGGGTCAACCACAGGTATGCTATCCGGCCATGGGATGGGTGGCGGTCGGCGCGCTGTACGCCGTCTTCCTCGCGGTTGGCTACCTGGCGTCCCGCAAGGCCAGGGGCGGCACCGTGGCCGACCTCATGCTGGCGGGCCGGGCGATGCCGTTGTGGCTGGCGACCCTCACGATGACGGCCACGTGGGTGGACGGCGGCTACCTGCTCGGCACGGCCGAGGGCGTCGTGCGATCGTCAGTGGCGTCGGGCGTGCAGGGCGGCCTGTGTTTCGGCCTCAGCCTGATCCTCGGCGGCCTGCTGTTCGCTCGCCGCATGCGGGCGCTCGAGTTCACCACCCTGGTGGACCCGTTCGAGGCGCGGTTCGGCCGCCGCTGGGCGGCCGTGCTGTCGGTGCCGGCCATGGCGGCCGAGGTGTTCTGGAGCGCCGAACTGCTCGTGGCGCTCGGCTCCACGCTGGGCATCAGCCTCGGCCTCGACCTGACCACGGCGATTCTCGTGTCGGCCGCCGTGGTGACCGCCTACACGATCGCGGGCGGGATGTGGTCCGTGGCCTACACCGACGCGCTCCAGCTGGGCCTCGTCGTCCTGGGCCTGGTGGCGGCGCTGCCGTTCGTCCTGGCGGCCGGCGGGGGACTGGCGGCCGTGGTGGATGCCTATGCGGCGGCGCGTCCGGGCCGGGCCGCCCTGCTGCCCCCCGTCTCGGCCGGCGGCGCGTGGTCCCGGGAGGCCATCGTCAGCTGGTGGGACGTCAGCGCCATGCTCGTCTTCGGCGGCATTCCGTGGAACTGCTATTTCCAGCGGGTGCTGGCGTGCCGGACGCCCGCCCGGGCGCAGTGGCATTCCATCTTTTCCGGCGTGCTGACGATCGGGCTCACCGCGCCGCCACTGATGGTGGGGCTTGTCGCGGCCGTGTACGCGTGGCCGCCTGATGTGGCCGCCCGGCTGGCGGCCCAGCCTGCCGACGCGCTGCCGCTCGTCTTTCGCGCCCTCACGCCGTCCCTCGTGGGCCTGCTGGGGGTGGGGGCCATCATCGGCGCGGTCACCTCGAGCTTCAGCGCGTCGATCCTGTCAGCCGGGTCGATGTTCAGCTGGAACACCTGCAAGCGCCTGCTCTGGCCGGGGCTTGAGGTGGCGGCGATCCGGCGGATCCTGCGGGGCAGCATCGCCGTGCTGGGCGCGGCGGCCGTCGTACTGGCGCTGAGCGTGCAGAGCGTGCAGGCGCTGTGGTTCTTCACGAGCGACCTGGTGTTCGTCCTGCTGGTACCGCAGCTGGTGTGCGCGTTGTTCGACCGCAGGGCCAACCTGGCGGGGTCCGTGACGGCGTTCGTCGTGTCGCTGGCGCTGCGCGCGGGCGGCGGCGAGCCGCTCTTCGGCATCCCCCCGCTCGTGCCGTACCCGGAGCTGGCGGCGGTGATTCTCCCGATCGACCCCGGCGCCTGGTACGAGACCGGCACCGGGGCGCTCGTCTTCCCGTTCAAGACGATGGCCGCGGTGACGGGGCTGGTGCTGCTGCCGGTGGTCTCGCGGCTGACGGCCCGCTGGTCGCCGCCCCGCCCCCTCAAATCAATCCCGGATTGATTTATGCACCCGGCCGCGTGAAATGTATAAATCAATCCGGGATTGATTAGCGGCGTTACTGCGGTTCGAGGACGAGCCGGTGCGTCTGGGCGGCGTCCACCGCCTCGCGGCTGAAGCGCATGGCCAGGTACTCCACCTGGCCCCAGCGCGGCAGCAAATTATCGTACTGCGGGCTCCAGACGTGGCCCGACTGGCCGCCCGGGATGACGAAGCGCGACGCGTCGAGGGCGGCCAGGTCGATGATCTGGCGGTACGACGAGATGTAGATGTCGTCGCGCAGCGGCATCACGGGATTGACGGTGAACCCGTGGCCGCCGGCCGGCAGCCGGCGGCTGAAGAACCGCTGCAGGAGTGGCACGCGATCGAACACCGCGTGGGGGAACACGGCGGTGTTCACGCGGTCCCACCGCCAGCGACCCGGATCGCTCGATCCCTGGCGCTCACCCATGTGCGTGAGGGCCCGATCCAGCGTGCGTGCCAGCAGGGTCGCGCACGTCTCAGGTCCCGGGGTCCGCACGTCGTCGCACCAGGCGGTCTCGCCGTTCTGGATGGCGTGATCGAGGGCCTTGGCGGCGAGGTTGGGCGACCGCACGTAATCGGCGAAGAGCTGCGGTCCCAGGTCGTCCTCGAACATGCCGCGCACCGTTTCGTCGTACCACGCGGCAAACAGGGCGGCCTCGGGGCTGTCGGCGCCCATGGTCCCGTCCCAGCCGCGCAGGCGCTCCAGGGCCGCGCGCGCCTCGCCGTCGGTGGGGCGTGCCGTGAGCAGGAAGGGGAGCACCGTCACGGCCTGGGCGCTCCGCACGTCGCGCTGGATGCGGCCCATGTCCTCCACGGCGTGCCGGCTGGTTGCCTCGATCAGCTCGACAATGCGAGCGGCGCGGTACGGGGCCTCCCAGCTGGTGCTGAGCGGGAACGCTGCGCCGTCCGGCACCGCCTGGTTGTTGGCGCTGGCGAGGTAGCCGCGGCCGGGGTTCAGGGCCCGCGGCCATTCGCTGTCGTGCACGTAGCCGCGCCACTCGTGGTCGCCCGTCCAGCCCGGCGCGGGCCGACGGCCATCCGACCCGGTGCGCACCGGGAAGGCGCCCGCACCCAGATAGCCGATGTTGCCGTCGATGTCGGCGTACACGAAGTTCAGCGCCGGGACGTGCGCGCGCGACAACGCCGCCGTGAACTCCGCCCACGACGAGGCGGCATTCACCTTCAGGATGGCGCCGGCGGACTGCTCGTCGGGATCGTGGCCCGTCCAGCGCAGGGCCATCGCCGCCGACGCGTCGCCGGTGAGATCGGAGACCAGCGGCCCGTGGCGGGTCAGGCGCACACGGAGGGGCACTTCCGGGGCGCCGCGCACCGTGATGACGTCCCGGATGATGCGGAGGGGCTCCCAGGCCCCCGCGAATGCGGCCTGGTCGGCGGACGAGAGTCGCTCGGTGTAGAGATCCTGGACATCCGCCAGCAGCGCCGTGATGCCCCAGGCGATGCGGGCGTTGTGGCCGATGAGCACGCCGGGCAGGCCCGGCAGCGTGGCGCCGATGCAGTCGACCTTCCCGGCGGTGATGTGGGCGAGGTACCAGATGCCGGGCATGGAGCCCGCGAGGTGCGGATCGTTGGCGAGCAGCGGTCGCCCGGTCACGGTGCGCGTGCCGGCCACCACCCAGTTGTTGCTGCCGCCGCCCATCGGCGGCACGTAGGGCGCACCCAGGCCGCGCTCGATCGCCGCCGACAACGAGGCCAGGACCGCGTCGCCGCGGCTGACGGGCGCCTGGCGGGCGGGCGGGGCAACCGGGGCCGGGCCGGGGGCGGGCG
>CAYNDV010000192.1:0-7556 GCA_964396055.1 uncultured Vicinamibacterales bacterium
CCGGCCGCGGTTCTCTCTCGTGGCGTCCGGCTTCCCTCGACGTCGCTCGGGACAAGTCAGCCGGACGAGACTTGGCGCCGGCTGAAGCCGGCGCCCACGACGGGCCGGCTCCGACATAGACCCGCTCCTGGCACGCTCCCTCCTTCCAGCCAGATCCGTGGCACACGCCTTGCCTCGTCCCCGGCGTGCGCCACCCTGCGGTACCTCTCGCGGTTGCCCTGTTGGTCGGCACCTCCGGCGGGGTGCTCGCGCCGGTGGCGGCCCCGCCGTGCGCCCTGGCCGCCGTCGTGTGGCTGGCAGGCACGCTCACCTGGATCTGCGCCAGCCAGGGCGGCGTGCGCATCCTGGCGCTGACGGCGGCGGCGGCAGCGGCGGCGTGCGGGTGGGCGCTTGGCAGCGTGGCCGTGCGGGACGCGCTCGACCCGGAAATCCGGGCCGTCCTGACCGACGTCCGCGGCGAGTCCGGCGTGAGCGACCGGCCGGGCGACCCGGTGGCGCTCACCGGGCGCCTCCTGGCCGATGCCGTTGCCGGTCCCGAGGGCCTCCGCCTGGCCGTGGAGGCGCTCAGCGTCGATGCCGGCAGCGGCCGCCGAGAGTGCCGTGGCGGCGTCCTGATCACCGTGGCTGGGAACGCCACCGACGGGCGGGTGGCCGCCTGGACGAAGGGGCGATCCGTGCGGGCACCCGTGCTGCTGCGCCGCCCATCGAGGTACCTGAACGCCGGCGTGCCCGACCACGAGCAGGCGCTCCTGCGGCGGGGCATCGCGCTGGTCGGGACCGTGAAGAGTGCGTGGCTGGTGGAACTGGTCGGGCTCGGTTCGGTGTTCGACGAGGGCGCGGCTGCCGCACGGAGGTGGGCGCGCCGCGTGCTCGATCGGCAGGTCGGCGCACACGACGTGCGCTCGTCGGCGATCGTGCGGGCGATCCTGATCGGCGACCGCACGGGCCTCGACGATGAGACGGAGACGAGGCTGCAGGTGGCCGGTACGTACCACGTGCTGGCGATTTCCGGTGGCAACATCGCCATGCTGGCCGGCCTGTTCCTGGCCGTCCTGCGACTGGGGCGCGTGGGCGCGCCGGCGGCCGAACTGACGGCGGCCGGTTTGCTCGTGGTCTACGCGTGGGCCGTCGGCGGGGGCGCCTCGGTGTCGCGGGCCACGACCATGGCTGTCACGATGCTGGCGGCGTTTGCGATGGACCACCGCGGCCATCCGGTGAACGGCCTCGGTGTGGCGGCCGGTCTGGGCCTGGCCGTGCAGCCGCTCGCGCTGTTCGACCCGGGGGCCTGGCTCACCTTCGGCGCCACGCTGGCCATCGTCGTGGGTGCGGCCTGCACACGGGAGCGGGCGGGGCAACTCCCGCGCTGGCTGCAGTGGGCCGTCGGGTTGGGGGTGGCATCGGCCTGCGCGGAACTGGCGTTGTTTCCCCTGACGGCGTTCGTCTTCAACCAGGTGACAGCCGCCGGGCTGGTCCTCAACTTCGTCGCGATTCCGTTGATGGGGATCGTGCAGCTGGCGGGGCTGCTGACGCTCGCCGCGGATGCGGTGGTGCCGTCCGTGGCGTCGCTGGCCGGTCTCGCGGCGCATCACGCGGCCTGGGGGCTTGTCGAGAGTGCCAGGCTCGTGGACCTGGTGCCCTGGGTCGGACGCCGGGTGCCTGCGCCCGGGTGGCCATGCCTGGTGGTCTACTACGGCGCGTGGGCCGGGCTGATCGGCCTCGGCCGGATGTCCTCCGCCCGCGGGGGTGCGTTGCGCTGGGGCCGGATGGCGTGCGCGGGGGCTGCCGCGGCGTCAGGGGTCTGGGTGCTGGTGGCCCCGGTGTGGCCGGCGACACCGCCCCGCGGTCTCCTGCGGGCCACCATCATCGACGTCGGACAGGGCGATGCGGCGGTGGTGCAGTGCCCGACGGGCGACGTCCTGATGGTGGATGCGGGTGGCGCCGGCGGCAGCCGGTTCGACATCGGGCGCCGCGTCATCGAACCGGCGATCTGGGCTGCGGGCATTCGTCGCCTGGCCGTCCTGGTGCTGACCCATGCCGACGCCGATCACACCAACGGCGCGGCGGCGGTGCTGCGCGACCTGCGGCCAGCCGAGGTGTGGGAAGGCGTGCCGGTGGCTGGCGACGCGGTACGGGCGACCCTGCGGGACGCCGCCGCGGCGGCCGGCGTGCGGTGGCGCATCGTGCAGCGCGGCGATCGGGTGGACCTGGGCGGCGTGACGGTGCGGACGTGGCACCCGCCCCCGGCTGACTGGGAACGGCAGCGCGTGCGCAACGACGATTCCGTGGTGACCGAGATCCGGTACGGGGACGTGTCGCTGGTGTTGGCCGGTGACGTGGAGGCTGCGGGGGAGTCGGCGGTCGTGGCGGCCGCCGACGCGGCCCCTCTTCGGATCCTGATGGCGCCCCACCACGGCAGCGCGACGTCGAGCGGCGAGGCGTTCCTGCGCCGGCTGGCGCCGGCGGCCGGCCTCATCAGCGTGGGGCGCGGCAACCGCTACGGACACCCGCACGGCGCGGCGCTGGCGCGCTGGCGCGCCCTGGGCGTGCCCGTGTTCCGCACCGACCGGGATGGTGCCGTGACGGTCACCACCGACGGCCGCGAGGTGCGCATCACCTCGTTCACGGGACGCGCGCTCACGCTTCCGGCCCGGTCGGCTCAGCCTCGCTGAGCTTCACGCGGGTCCACTCGTCTTCGAGTTCCTGCAGCGTGCTCTGCTGGAGCGTGCGGCCCCTGGCGCGCAGGGCCGCTTCCATCTGATCGAACCGGCGCGTGAACTTGTCGTTGGCCCGGCGCAGGGCGGACTCGGGCTCGATGCCGAGCTTGCGGGCCAGGTTCGTGATCGAGAAGAGCAGATCGCCCATCTCCTCTTCCGCGTGGCTCCCGGCCCCCGTGTGGCCCTGCTCGATGGCCTGGCGCACCTCGGCCACCTCTTCTTCGATCTTCGCGACGACATCGGTGGCGCGTTCCCAGTCGAAGCCCACCGCGGCCGCGCGGCAGCTCACTTCGTAGGCGCGGAGCAACGCGGGTAACGATCGCGGGACGCCGCCGAGCGTCGTGCGGGGCTTGCCGGAGGCGCCGGTTTCCGTGGCCTTCATGGCTTCCCAGCGGCCCAATACCTCGTCCGCCGTGGCGGGTTTCGGCTGCCCGTCGAGCGCCGCGCTGCCAGCCTGCGGGCCGAACACGTGGGGATGGCGGCGGACCAGTTTGTCGCTGATGGCGTGCAGGGAGTCGGCCACGGTGAACTGGCCGGCTTCGTCGCAGATCTGGGCCAGCAGCACCCCCTCGAAGAGGAAGTCGCCGAGTTCCTCGCGCAGGGCGTGGCGGTCGTCGCGGTCCAGCGCCTCGAGCACCTCGTAGGTCTCCTCGAGCACGAAGGGCCGGAGGGTCTGCAGCGTCTGCTCGCGATCCCAGGGGCACCCGTCCGGCGAGCGAAGCTGACGCACGAGGTCGACGAGGCGCGCGAAGGCGCGGCCGGCCTCCGTCGGTTGAATCATGACCGGTATGCTACCATGCGGCCACGGGCGGCCGGCGGGCGTGCCCCGGGAGGATTGCCGTGTCTGACACTCCGTCGTCTGCGTCGTTTGCGGGTCTGGTGATGTCGCTGGTGACGTCCGCGGCCGTTCATTTCGGAGACTATCCGGATCCGGCGACGGGTGAGACCAAGGCGCCGAATCTCGAAGGCGCCGCCCAGATGATCGGCATCCTGGAGATGCTCGAGGAGAAGACGCGGGGCAACCTCACCGCCCAGGAGCGATCGTTCCTCGACCAGGTCCTCTACGATCTCCGCATGCGTTTCGTCGCGGCCCGGCAGCAGGCGGGCGAGACGTTGCCCACCGCCTCGTCGTGAGCACGCCTGCCGGCCGCGTGACGTTCCTCGGCACGGCCACCTCGCACGGCGTGCCCATGATCGGCTGCGCGTGCGGGACGTGCCGGTCCACTGATCCGCGGGACCAGCGGCAGCGCCCGTCGATCTACATCGAACTGGCCGACGGCACGTGCGTCCTGGTCGATACCACGCCGGACCTGCGGCGCCAGGCGCTGACGTACGGGCTGACGCGCGTCGACGCGATTCTGTTTACGCACTGCCACGCCGATCACGTCATGGGCCTCGACGACGTGCGGCGGTTCAACCAACTGCAGGACGCGGCCATCCCGTGTTACGGCGACCGCCGCACGATGGTGGAGCTGCGCCGGACCTTCGCGTACATCTTCGAGTCGACGGACCCCGGGGGCGGCGTGCCGCGCCTCCACCTGTTCCCGCTGGCCGGGCCGTTCACGCTGGGCCGGCAGGAGATCGTGCCGGTGCCGGTGCAGCACGGGGCGCGCACGATCTACGGGTTCCGGCTGGGTGGGTTCGCGTACCTCACGGACTGCAACGGATTGCCGGACGGCTCGTGGGACCTGCTGCGCGGCCTCGACACGCTGGTCATCGACGCGCTGCGTTACCGCCCGCATCCGTCCCACTTTACCGTCGCCGAGGCACTGGCGGTGGCGGAACGGCTGGCGCCCCGGCGTACGTACCTGACGCACGTCTGCCACGATCTGCCGCACGCCGCGACCAATGCCACGCTGCCGCCGGGGGTGGAACTGGCCTGGGACGGGCTCGTGGTGGCGTTCTGACCTGCCGCCCGCTGCCAAATCAATCCCGGATTGATTTATGCACTCGCCCGGAAATGCATAAATCAATCCGGGATTGATTTGCGGGCGGATAGTGGCGAGCCGGGACGTCCGCCGGTATGATCGACGCGTGGACGTGATCCAGTACCCCGACCATCCGCGGCCCGCCGCCTGGCGGGCGCCTGTCCTGGCGCTGGGCAACTTCGACGGGCTGCACCGCGGCCACATGAAGATCATCGAGCGCGTCCACCGCGGCGCCGGTGAACATGGCGGCACGGCCGTGGTGCTGACCTTCGACCCGCACCCGACGAGGGTGATCCGACCCGACAAGGCCCCGCCGCTGCTGATGACACATGCCCAGAAGCTCGAGGCGCTCGAACGGGCCGCCATGCAGGGCGTCGCGGTGGTGCGGTTCACCGCCGACATCGCGCAGTGGGACCCCGAGACGTTCGTGCGGCGCGTGCTGGTGGAGTGGCTGGGGGTTGCCGAGGTGTGGGTGGGGGCCAACTTCCTCTTCGGCCACGGGCGGGCAGGAACCGTGGCCGTCCTGAAGGACCTCGGCACGCGGCTCGGGTTCCGGGCGGAGAAGATCGACCCGGTGCGGCACAAGGACGTCGTCGTGAGCTCCACGCGGATCCGTCAGCTGATCGGCGCCGGCGACGTGGACGAAGCGGCGGGCCTGCTGGGCCGGCAGTACTTCATCGACGGCGAGGTCGTGCGCGGAGACGGGCGCGGGCGTCAGATCGGGTTCCCGACCGCCAACCTGCGGACCGCCAACGAACTGCTGCCCCCCAACGGCGTGTACGCGACGGTGGCCCGGGTGGGCGAGGCCCTGCATGCGTCGGTGACGAACATCGGCGTACGCCCGACCTTCGGGGACGGGCTGGCGCCGACCGTCGAGACGCACCTGCTGACCGGCGGCCAGGATCTGTACGGCGCGGCGGTCCGGCTGTTCTTCCTGCAGCGCCTGCGCGACGAGCGGCCCTTCGAGACGCTCGAGGCCCTCCTGGCCCAGATCGCGCGCGACTGCGACGAGGCGCGGGGCTTGTTCGGACGGGTCGCGGTGTAGGCCTCGCCCGTCTCCTGTGGCGCGGGGGTGAAGGTCCGGTCTACAATCGGGGAGCCCATGACCACTCCAGACGCGCCGGCCGTGCCGCTTCGGTTCTCCGCCAGCTTTCCGTGCGACCCCCGGTTCCGGCCGGCGGTGGCGGACCTGGCGGCCAAGGTGGCCCGGTCACTGGGGTACGGCGAAGCCGAGGCGCAGCAGGTGGGGCAGTCCATCGAGCGCGCCTTCGGCGAAGCCGCCGACCGCCAGCCGGGCGGCGGCGACATCGAGATGGACGTGACGCTGCGCGCGCCGGGCGAGGCCATCGAGGCCTCGGTGCGGTGTCCGCGCGGGTTGCTGCTCGACCTGAGCCGGCCGGCCACCGACTGAATCCGCTCGAACCGGGAACGCCATGCTGAGGATCTACAACACGCTCACGAGGCGCGAGGAGGACTTCGCGCCGCTTCGCGACAATACCGTCCGCATGTACGCGTGCGGGCCGACGGTGTACAACCGCGGGCACATCGGGAACTTCCGCACCTTCACGTGCGTGGACGTGCTGCGCCGCACGCTGAAGTACCACTGCGGGTACCAGGTCCGCCACGTGATGAACTTCACCGACGTGGACGACAAGACCATCGCCGGGGCGCAGCGGGCGGCCCAGCCCCTGCGGGAGTACACGGATCGGTACATCGAGGCGTTCCGCGAAGACGCGGCCACGATGGGCATCGAGCCGGCGGAGGAGAACCCGCGGGCGACCGACGAGGCCAACCTGCGGGCGATGACCGACCTGATCGGCGCGCTCGAACGCCACGGGCACACGTACCGCAGCGACGGGTCGATCTACTTCCGCATCGGGACCTTCGAGGAGTACGGCAAGCTGGCGCGCCTCGATCATGCGGGCATCCAGGTGGGGGCGCGCATCGACTCGGACTCGTACAACAAGGACAACGCCCGCGACTTCGTGCTGTGGAAGGCCACGCGGCCCGACGAGCCCACGTGGGACTTCGGGCAGGGGCCCGGCCGCCCCGGCTGGCACCTCGAATGCTCGGCGATGGCCCTGCGCCTGCTCGGCGAGGCGCCCATCGACCTGCACGCCGGCGGCGTGGACCTGGTGTTTCCGCACCACGAGAACGAGATTGCGCAGAGCGAGGGCGCCACGAAACGCCCGTTCTCGCGCTTCTGGTTCCACGTCGAGCACCTGCTGATCGACGAAGAAAAGATGTCGAAGTCGCTCGGCAACGTGTTCAACGTGCCGGACATCGTCGCGAAGGGGTTCCGGGCGTCGGCGCTGCGGTACCTCTACATCTCGACGCACTACCGCAAGCAGTTGAAGTTCTCGTGGGCCAGCCTCGAGCAGGCCGAGGAAGCCGTGCAGCGGTTGGTGGACTTCCTGGGCCGCGTGGACGCCGTCACGGGCGGCGTGGCGCACCCGGAGACCGTCGAGAAGGTCCGCGAGGCGCGCGCCGCGTTCGGCGCCGTGCTCGAGCAGGACCTGAACACGGCCGGCGCGCTCGGCATCCTGTTCGATCTCGTCCGGTCGCTCAATACGGCCATCGACGCCGGCGAGGTGGGCGCACCGGACGTGGACGCGATCCGCGAGGCGTTCGCGTACTTCGATCGCATTCTCGGCGTCATTCAACTGCGGCGGGCCGAGGACGCCAGCGCCGCCCCGTCTGCCGAGGTGATCGAGCAGTTGATCGCGGATCGCCAGGCGGCCCGCCGCCGCCGTGACTTCGCCGAGGCGGACCGGATCCGCCAGGATCTCGCCGCCCGGGGCATCCTCCTCGAGGACGGCCCGACCGGAACGCGCTGGAAGGTGGGGAAGGCGGGGTGACGGGGACAGAAGACAGAAGACAGAAGACAGAAGACAGAAGCAAGAAGCAAGAAGCA
>CAYNDV010000193.1:0-3659 GCA_964396055.1 uncultured Vicinamibacterales bacterium
CTCACCGGGTAGATCAGCCGCTCGATCCGCGAGACCGGCAGCTTGACCATGCGCTGCGGCGTGGGCGCCGCGGCGAACAGCCGGGCCGACGCGGCCGCCGTCGTGGCGTCCTGCGTGCGCGCGGAGAGCAGCGTGGCGATGAGGACCTGGAACGCGTCCTCCTTCTGGGACTCGGCGATCTTCTCGACCACGGGCAGATCGAGGCCGGTGATCGCCCGGGCGAGCCGCCGCATCACCCATTCGACGTCCTGCGACCGCGGTCGGGGAGGCTGGCGCGTCGGCATGGTCATCCGGTGATGGGCGTGACCGGCGGCTGGCCGGCGAGCACGGCCAGCACGTTGGTGGCGGCGAGGTCAGCCATCGCCGTGCGCGTCTCGACGGTGGCGCTGCCGAGATGGGGCGCCAGCAGCACGTTCTCGAGGCTGAGCAACGCCTCGTGCACGGCCGGCTCGCGTTCGTAGACGTCGAGCGCGGCACCTGCGAGCAGGCCTTCGCGCAGCGCCCAGGCCAGGGCATCCTCGTCCACAACCGGCCCGCGCGAGGTATTGACGAGATAGGCGCGGCGTTTCATGCGGGCGAGCGCCCGGCGATCGATCAGGTGCCTCGTCGCCGGCGTCAGGGGCACGTGCAGCGACACGACGTCCGAGGTGGCCAGCAGTTCGTCCAGGACGAGGCGCGGGTACGGTGCGCCCGCAGGGTCGTCCTCCGCCAGCGTCGCGCAGGCCACCCGCATGCCGAACGCGCCCGCGCGGGCAGCCACGGCGCGGCCGATGCGGCCGAGGCCCACCACGCCGAGCTGCTTGCCGCGCAGGTCCGACCCCAGCATGAAGTCGAGGGCCCAGCCGGTCCAGGCGCCGCGCCGCAGCAGCCGCTCGCCTTCGGGGATGCGGCGCATGATGCCCAGGATGAGGCCCCAGGTCAGGTCCGCCGTGGCCTCGGTCAACACGTCGGGGGTGTTGGTCATGACAACGCCGCGGGCACGGCCGGCCGCGAGGTCGAGGTTGTCGAACCCGACGGCGATGTTCGCCACGATCCGCAGGTCGGGCCCCGCGTCGAGCACCTCGCCGTCGATCCGGTCGGTGAGCAGGCACATCAGCGCCCGCTTGCCGCGCAGGCGCGCCATCAGGTCGGCACGCGGCATCGCGGCGCGACCCTCGTAGAGATCGACGTCACACGCCTCCTCGAGGCGGGCGACGACCGATGCGGGAATCCGGCGTGTGATGAGAACGGCTGGCCGGTCCATGGGGGCTACCGCGCGAGGTACTTCTGGCGGCAGGCTTCGGAGCAGAAGTGCTGGAGGCCGTCGCGCGTCTTCTCCGCGATGGCGCGCGAGGGCACGACGAAGGTGCCGCAGACGGGGTCGCGGACCATCGCCTCGCCCCGGGCCGGCGCCGGCGGCCGCGCCGGGCCGCGCCGTGGTCCGGCGTCGCTGGCGCTGTCGGCCCCCTGGGCAATCCCCCTGATCAACCGGCCCAGGGCACGGAAGATCAGCAGCAGCAGCAGCCCCCAGAGCAGGATCCGCGTCAGCATGGTCCGCCTTGTGGCCCGTCTCTACTTCGCGGGCGGGGCCTGGCCGGCCGGCGGCTGCACCGCGCCGTCCGGGTGCGCCGCGTTCAGGTTGTCGAGCGCGCGCCGTGCGGCCTGCGCCTCGTCGCTGCCCGGCGCCAGTTTCAACACCTCTTCCCACGCCGCCGCGGCGCCCTTCAGGTCCTGCCTGCCGAACGCGCGGACGATGCCCATGTTCAGGTACGTCTTGACGTGGCGCGGGTCGGCCTTGAGGGACCGGTCGAACTGGGCGAGCGCCTTGTCCACCTGGTTGGTGTAGTAGTAGCTCACCGCGAGGTCGGTGGAGACGTTGGCGTTGCCGGCATCCAGGGCAAAGGCCTGCTCGTACCAGCCGATCGCCTCCTGGTACCGCTCAGCGTCGAAGTAGAGGTTGCCCAGCTGGATACGCGACTCGACGTTCTTCGGGTCGCGCTCGGCCACGTTGCGCATGGCCGTGACCTGGGCTTCGTCGATCATGGGCCTCGCGGCGGCGGGCGCGGCCGCGGCGGGCGCCGAGGCCGCCGCCGGCGCCGCCGAGGCCTGAGCCGCGGTGCGTGGCGCCTGCTGCGTGCCGATGATCCAGCCGACAATGAGGCCGAACAGCGTGCCGGCCACCGCAAAGACGAGATTCTCTGGTTTCATGGTTCAGGGGACCTTCATGCGATCACGTCGCGCAGGACCGCATTGACGATCATAACAACGTGCGGAGGAACCAGTCCACCAGCGCGTCGACGAGATCGGGCTGGCGGACCAGCATCACGGACCCGTGGCCGGCCTCCGAGAGCACCCGCAGCTCCCGCTGGCCCTCGCCGGTCGTGACCAGGGTCCGCGCCGATCGCAGCGCGTAGGGATCCTCGGCGCTGGCCACGATCAGCGCCGGCCGGCCGCCGTACTTCTGGACCGCCTGCTCGATCCGCAGCCCGCGGTAGTCCAGCGACGCGGACAGCAGGGCCAGCGACCGGACCGCCGGGTCGTTGACCGCGGCCAGCACGGCCACGTTGGCGCCGAGCGACGCGCCAGCCATGCCGATGCGCGACGGGACGATTTCGGGCCGGGCCGCGAGGTACGCCCGCGCGGCTTCGGCGTCGAGCACGAGGTCGGTCCACGACCCGGCGTCGGGCGACGCGGTCCCGCTGCGCCGGAAGTCGATGGCCAGGGCGGCCACGCCGGCCTTCGCCAGCGCGGCGCACGTGGCGTCCCAGTCGTGGTGCGACCGCGTGGCCATGTGGAGCAGCACCACGCCCGGCGCCGGCACCTTGTCGGGCAGGAACAGGGTGCCGCTCACCAGCACGCCGTCACGCGCCGCGAACGACACACTCTGCGGCTCGGCGGCGAGCACCGGCCTGGGCCAGCCGGCCCCGGCGGCGACGGCCACCGCCACAGCCCACGCCAGGCACGCGCGCCTCATCGCAGCAGCGCCACCATCTCGCGCACGGCGCGGTCGAGACCGACAAACGCGGCCCGGGCCACGATGGCGTGCCCGATATTGAGTTCGACGATGGGCGCGATCGCCACGATCGGCCGCACGTTGATGTAGTTGAGCCCGTGTCCGGCCAGCACCTCGAGCCCGGCCGCCGCCGCGCCCTCGGCCGTCGCCCGAATCCGGGCCAGCAGGGCGGCCTTCGCGCCGTCGGCCGCATCGGCGTAGGGCCCCGTGTTGATCTCGACCGCGTCGGCGCCGACCGTGCGGCACGCGTCCACCTGTGCCGCCTCGGTGTCGATGAAGACACTCACGCGGATGCCCGACGCGCGGCAGGCCGACACGGCGGCTTCCACCGCCGCGCGGTGGTGCGCCACGTCGAGGCCGCCGGTCGTGGTCACCTCCTCGGGCCGCTCGGGCACGAGCGTCACCTGGTGGGGCTTCACCCCGCAGGCGATGCCCACCATCTCCGGCGTGGCGGCCATCTCGACGTTGAGCCGCGTGCGGACGACCTGGCGCAGGAGTTCGACGTCCCGGTCCTGGATGTGGCGGCGATCACCACGCAGGTGGACCGTGATGCCTTCGGCGCCGGCCAGTTCGGCGATGACCGCCGCCGTCACCGGGTCGGGCTCGAGGGCCCGCCGGGCCTGGCGGATGGTCGCGATGTGGTCGATGTTGACACCGAGTCTCATAG
>CAYNDV010000193.1:3759-7556 GCA_964396055.1 uncultured Vicinamibacterales bacterium
TCCGCCGCCCACGCCCGGATGTCGGCATCGCGCTCGCCTTCGATCATGATCCGCAGCAGGGGTTCGGTCCCCGAATACCGCACCAGCAGCCGCCCGCGCCCGCCCAGCCGCGCCTCGACGCGCGCCACCGCCGCAGCCACCGCCGGCACGGCCGTCCAGTCACGCTTCTCGCGCACCCGCACGTTGACCAGCACCTGCGGAAAGGTGGTGTACCCCGCAGCCAGCGCAGCGAGCGGCTGGCCCGTCTCCGCCATGGCGCGCAGGACGTTGAGCGCCGTCACCAGCCCGTCGCCGGTGAACAGCGTGTCCATGAAGATGACGTGGCCCGACTGCTCGCCGCCGAGGGCGTAGCCGGCGCGCACCATCTCCTCCATCACGTACTTGTCGCCCACGGGACAGCGGACCATGCGGATGCCGGCGTCGCCGAGCGCGATCTCGAGGCCCATGTTGCTCATCACGGTGGCCGCCACCGTGCCGCCGCGCAGCGTCCCGCGGGCCGCCATGCGCGTCGCGCAGATGTACATCACGGCGTCGCCATCCACGGTGCGGCCGGCGTGGTCCACCAACAGGGCCCGGTCGCCGTCGCCGTCGAAGGCCACGCCGAGGTCGCAGCGCGCCTCGACCACGGTGCGCGCCACCGCGTCGAGGTGGGTGGAGCCGCAGCGCAGGTTGATGTTGCGGCCATCCGGTTCGCACCCGATCGCCACCACGTCGAACCCGAGGTCGCGCAGCAGCCTCGGCGCCAGGCCCGCCGTGGCCCCGTTGGCGCAATCCACGGCGAGTCGCCGGGCGTGCGCCGGCGCGCCGCCCGCCAGCGCCCCGCGGGCATGAGCCAGGTAGTCGCCCGACAGGTCCTCGACCGGAACCGGGCCGGCCGCCCCGCCCGGCGTCTCCCAGCTGCGGTCCGCCACGATGGCCTCGACCTGCGCCTCGAGGGCTTCGGTGAACTTCGCGCCGGACCCGGCGAACACCTTGATGCCGTTGTCCTCGAAGGGATTGTGCGACGCCGAGATTACCAGGCCGGCCGCGTAGTGCCGCCGGCCGGTCAGGTAGGCCACGGCGGGCGTCGACATGACGCCCGCGCTGGTCACGTGCGCCCCGGCTGCCGCGGCACCGTGGGCCAGTTCCCGTTCGATCCAGGCACCGGACTCGCGGGTGTCGCGGCCGATCAGCAGGTGGGTCGCCTCATCGGTGCGCGGGAGCGCGCGCACGAGGGCCGCGCCCAGACGCCGGATCGTCGTCTCGTCCAGTGGCGGCCGCCCCGCCTGCCCCCGCACACCGTCGGTGCCGAACAGTTTCTCGCTCATGTGGTGTCCGCCCGCCGCGTGCCGGCCCGCCTCACCGGATGTCGACCCGGGCCTGCTCGGGCACGACGCGCGTGAAGGTGAGCGCGTGGCGCGACGACAGGCGCACGTCCAGCGTGTACCGGCCCGGCCCCAGCCCGCCCAGATCCACGCTCGCCTCGACATCGTCCTCTGACAGGGTCCGCAGGATGCTGTCGGGCCCGCGCACGGTCACGGTCACGCTGGTCGGCTCGGCCCTGGCCGAGAGCGCCGACCGGAGGTTCTTCATCCGGACGGGTACGGCGCGCACCGTCTGCTCGGACCGCACGGGCGCAATCTCGACCGTCACCCGGGCCGCGCGTGGCATCCGGAGGCGCGCCGAACTGTCGGGCAGGCCGATGTTGACCGTCTCGCGGATCGGCCCGGTGGCGCCGCCCAGTTCCACCGGTTCCGTGGCCGCCTGCTGCAGCAGGGCCAGCGCCGACTCGGGCCCCACCACCTCCACCTCGGGCGGTTCGACGAGGACCCGCTCGATGAAGTACCCGGGCGCCGGCTGGCCATCGATGGCCGGGGCCACGGGGATCGTCTTGGTGGACTGCCGCTCGAACCGGAGGGGAATGGTCGCCGGCCCCACGAAGGTCACCTCGACGCCGAACGGGACGCGCACATGGTCGGGCGTGAGGTGGAACAGCTGGCGCCGGGGCTTCGCCGCGGACGTGTCGAGCACGGTGACCACGTCGCCCGACGACAGTTGACCGAGGGTGCTGGACGAGCCGCGGACGCGCACGTCGACGGTGCTGGGCGACTCCCCCACCACCTCGAGGCCCTCGGGGATGTTCTGCAGCTCGAGCGGCGAACGCAGCGTGCGTTCCACCACCTGCTCGCCGCCGACGGCGAGCCACAGCAGGACCGCGATGGCCACCGACATGACCTTCAGGCCGAGGCGGCGGAAGGGGTTGTAGGCCATCAGTCGAACCCTCCGCCGCCGCGGGTTTCGGCCACCGGCCGGCGCTGGGGCACGAGGGTGCGCAGCCGCGCGCGCAGGCGATCGGCATCGAGCCCCACGTCGATGTGGCCGTCGAGCGCAATCGAGATCCGGCCGGTCTGCTCGGACACCACGATGGCCGCCGCGTCGCTCTCCTCAGTGAGGCCGATGGCCGCCCGGTGCCGCGTCCCGAAGTCCTTGCTGATCGACGGGTTCACGCTCAGGGGCAGGAAACACGCGGCCGCCGCCACGCGATCGCCCTGGACGATGACGGCGCCGTCGTGCAGGGGCGACTTCAGCTGGAAGATGCTGATCAGCAGGTCCGATGTCACCGTGGCGTCCAGGGGAATGCCGCCCTCGATGTAGTTGCGCAGGCCGATGTCGCGCTCGATGGCGATGATGGCGCCGGTGCGCTGCCCCGCCAGCACGGTGGCCGCCACGACGAGTTCCTCCACCAGTTCGTCCGCCTGCACCGAGCGCGACAGGTAGCGGAAGAAGCGCGCGCGGCCGAGGTTGGCGAGCGTGCGCCGGATCTCGCTCTGGAACAGGACGATCGCGGCGAACACCACGTAGCCGGCCAGGTTGCGGATGAGCCAGTTCACCGTGGCGAACCCGAGCCAGCCCGACACGTAGTAGAGCCCGACCAGCACGCCGACACCAAGCCCCATCTGCACGGCGCGCGTGCCGCGAATCAGCTTCAGGAATTCGTAGATGGCCACGGCGGCGATCAGAATGTCCGCCACGTCGGCCCATCCGAATCCCGGATGCCGCAGGAGGATGGTCAGCTGGTCGATCATGCCCCTCCGCTGGCTCGTCGGGGCCCGTACGCCCCGTTGCCGGTGCCGTCGTCAGTGCGCCGCGCTGCGGCGCAGGGTGTCAGCCACGCGAGCCGCATCCGCCATGGCGCCCACGGCGTGCACCCGCACGATGTGCGCGCCCAGCAGCACGGCCGCGGTCACGCTGGCCGCCGTGCCCCAGTCCCGTTCGGCCGGAGGGCGCTGGCCCAGCGCCTCCGCGAGAAAGGACTTGCGCGACGTGCCGACGAGCAGCGGCCGATCGAGCGCCGCCAGGCGAGGCAGCCCGGCCAGCACGGACCAGCTGTGCCCGGCACGTTTGGCGAAGCCGATGCCGGGGTCGAGGATGATGCGCCGGTGTTCGACCCCGGCGGTGGTCGCGCGGGCGACGGCCGTCTGCAGTTCGATCGCCACCTCGCCGGCCACGTCCTGGTAGACGGCTTCCCGGTACATGTCCCGCGAGTGCCCGCGCGTGTGCATCAGCACCAGGCCGGCGCCGGTGCGCGCGGCCACCTCGCCGACCGACCGATCATACCCTAAACCGCTGATATCGTTCACGATAGAGGCGCCGGCCGCCACCGCCGCCTCGGCGACGGCTCCCTTCGACGTGTCCACCGACACCGGCACGTCCAGCCGCCCGCGCAGCCGGTCGAGCACGGGCAGGATGCGCCGGAGTTCCTCGGCCTCGCTCACCGCGGCGGCGCCGGGCCTCGTCGACTCGCCGCCGATGTCGAT
>CAYNDV010000194.1:0-3504 GCA_964396055.1 uncultured Vicinamibacterales bacterium
CCGAGGTCGTCGAGCACCGCGTCCGGTGTCCCGAGCTGGCGATCGAGGTGCTGGAGTTTGCGTCCCGTATCCCGAAGGAAGAGCCACCGGGCGGCCGCGTAGTAGACGCCGAATAGATTGAAGAAGACGAGCAGTGCCCCGATGGCCAGGTCGGCGCCGTGCTGCCGAAACAGGGTCACTTTGAAGCGGGCGAGGAAGCTCAGTTCACCTGCCAGCCAGGCGGCGAGCAGGAACACCGTGAGCGCGGCGAGGAAGGCTGTGTTGGCGATCATCAGCGGGCCTCCTCGAACGCTTGGTCGACACGGAAGTACCGGATCTCGAGGCCGAGCGGATTGACGCGAACGAACTCGTTCGGGACGTGCTCGCGGAACACGAAGTCCACCTGCGCCACGAGCGTCTGACGGGTGCGCTCGTGCCGCGTGCCCGGGGTGTAGATGACCCGCTGGAAGGTGATGGCGGCTTTGTACGGCGACTTCGACAGCTCGCTGAGGCTGACGTTCTGGACGACGATGTCGACCTCGTCTGTGGACCGGCTGGCGAGAAACGTCTCGATGGCCCGGCTCTGCTGGTCCTGCGCGATGGTGGCGTCGGCCAGCGACTGTTCGAGGAACAACAGCGAGTCGGGATACTCCCGTTGCGCGGTCGCGCGGATCCGGCTGAAGTGCTTCACGACGAACTGCGTCAGGAAGTACCGAATCTCCGGGGCCTGAGGCTGGTAGGTCGTGGCGTCATACTGCACCGCTTCCGCCCGCCCCACGTCGTCGATCCGGACCACGAGGGGCCTGACGCGGGCGTACTTCGAGGCCGTGTGGAAGTTCAGCCCCAACAGCCCCAGGGCGAGCAGCGAGACCAGGAGGAGGGCGATCTTGAGATACGTGTTCATGACCAGGGCGGAGCCATACAGCTCCACGAACTGCCGCTTGGCGTTCTCGAGCGTCTTCGGGGGCAGGTCGGCAACGGTCATCTCCATGGCTCACTCCTCGTCTCCTGGAACGCCTATCGCACCAGGAGGTGCCAGGCGATCCAGACGACACCGCAGAGCAGTCCGATCAGTCCGGCGATCCCGAAACCGATGAACAACAGCCGGGTGAACTCCGGCGAGGCCTCCACTTGTTCTGGCGGGCGGTCGTCAGCAAATCGACGGGTCATACGCGGATCCTCCTAACGCCGGAACAGTCGTCCCGGATTGATAGACGAGGGCAGAACGCTCTCACCACCGCGTCCCGAGAAGATGGAACTCGTGAGCGACGGGACCAGCAGCATGCCCACGCAGAACGTCACGACGACGGCCACGGCCTGGAGGGCGTAGATGCCGTATTCCGCGGACGTAATGGCCGCCGGCAGCGTCGTCACGTACCGGTAGACGAACTGCTCGAAGATCATCAGGAACGCCACGGCGACCACGGGAATGAACGAGTACTGGATGAGCGACTTGAACCATCCCCAGAACAGCCAGTCGAGCTTGGGCACGATGAAGAACGGGACGAAGATCGGGCCGAGGAGCGTGCAGACGGACGTGGCGATGAGCCCGAAGGCGATCACGCCGAGTGACAGCGCCTTCGCAAACGCGATGAGCAGGAGCACCGTCCAATAGATGAGGTTCGCCAGGAGCGACCAGGCATCCGGCTGCAGGAAGTGGTCGGAGAGGTCGTCGAGATGGTGGTAGATGTTGTCGAAGGCCCGCGCCTCGAGCACGCTCAAGAAGTAGTGCGCCTGGTCGGTGATCAGGTTCGTGAACGACACGCCGATGCCGGGCAGCGGCGCTTGGTAGAAGGCGATGAACGCATACCCGAACGACACGAAGAGCAGCAGCTTGGCGAAGTCGAACATCTGCTCACCGAGTCCCTCGTGCGAGAACATCATCCGGATGCCCTGCCAGGCGATCACGATCGTGGCGAACGCCAGGAACAGGCGGTAGCCGAAGCTGAGGAACTCGGGTTCGTACACTGTCAGCAGGCTGTCGATGGCCTGTTGAACGGTCGGGAGCAGATTGAGCGATGGCTGCGGCTGCACGTGTGCCTCCAGACTCCGCCGGCTACCGCTGACGCCAGGTGCGAAGAGCGTCGCCGCTGCCCGCCACGAACGCGTGGTTGGCGGCCTGGCCGTCTCTCCACTGGACGAGTTGCATGTTGAGCACCGCGGTCTCGGTGTCCCTGGACCGCTTGCTGTCCACCAGCAACTGTTCGAGCAGGCCGGCCAGCAACTGCGCCCGGGCCTGCCGTTGCCGTCCGCCGATCAGAATCGCGCCGCTGAGTTTGTCCAGCACGGCGGCGGTGCTCTGCTCCTCCGACGGGTTCACGACGTCGGTCTCCAGCGCGTCAATCGCGGCCAGCTCGCGCCGGCCGTTGTAACGAAGCTGACCGGTCTCGTTGGTCGTGGCCATCCCCGCAGCGTCGGCCACGTCCAGCGTGGCGAGGCGCGCGAGAATCGTTCGGCGGGCGGCCGGGCTCAGACGAGCCAGGAGCGTCGACACGGGCGTGACGGGCACCGTGGCGGCCGCCCACGTGGCCCCGCTCGCATCCCCGTAGTTCAGGGCCGCGGCGTAGTCGCGGGCGATCGCCAGCAGGTCGGGATTCTGGAAGTCGTGCGTGCGCCAGCGCGGCACATCGGGCAACACGTACCGGTTGAGCGGCGTGAGGACGCTCAACCGCTGCGCCATGCGACGGAGCTGTCGCCGTTGCTCACGTTGGGTGTTGACCAACGACTCCTTCAGCGCGGCCGTGATGGCATTCCGGAGCGTCACGGACGGATCGTTGACGACGAGTTGGGCTCCGGCCGGAGCGCTGCCGACCACCACGCAGACGAGGGCGAGTATGAGAGTCGTACGGCGCATCATCCACCTCCGGTCGGCTACCGCTGCCGCCACCTGCGAAGGGCGTCACCGGTGCCCGCGACGAACGCGTCGTTGGCCGCCTGGCCGTCCCGCCACGTGACGATCTGCATGTTCAACGTCGCCGCCTCGGTGTCCCGCAGGCGCTTGCTGCGTGCGAGCAATTGCTCGACCGCGTGGGACAGGAGCTGATTGCTGGCCATGTCCTGGCGGCGTCCCAGCAGCTCGCCCGCGGAGATCTTGTCGAGGATGGCCGTCATCTCGTGGTAGCCCCGCTGGGTGTTCATTACATCGCCCTGAAGCTCCTGCACGACCTGTTGCAGGCGGTTGTGGTACCCGCGCACCAGGGCCACCTGGTGGCCGCCCATCATCGCGACCGAGTCGGTAATCTCCACCGTGGCATACCGACGCTCGAACGCCTGCCGTGCGGCGAGTGGCAACTGCGCGAGCCTGGGATCGAGGCGTTGCAGGGGCAGGGCCGCCGACAGGTACAGTGCCCCGGTGGCGTCGCCGCTGTTGAGCGCCTGAATCCACGGGCGCCCGAACTCCCACCGCGCCGGGTCGTGGCCGGTGATGGCGATCACCGGCACCCGGTAGCGGTCGAGACCGGAGAGTCCCTGCGCCATCCGTTGGATGATCCGGAACTGCGCCACGAGTTCCTCGTAGTGACGCTG
>CAYNDV010000194.1:3604-7401 GCA_964396055.1 uncultured Vicinamibacterales bacterium
GCGCCATCCGTTGGATGATCCGGAACTGCGCCACGAGTTCCTCGTAGTGACGCTGCGTGCGCTCGGCGATCAGCACCGTCTGGGCGAGGTTGGCGGGGTCGATTACCGCCACTTGGGCGAGGGCCATTGAGGGTCCCATGGCCAGGAAGAGCGCGCCGAACCAGACACGACGGCACATGATGTCCTCCCTCAGTAGTCCGCCACGCCGGCCCGGTAGGCCGGCAGGTCGAGGTCGCTGGTGATGTAGACGCGGACGCGGTGTCCTTCGCGAATCGTGACCGTCGGGAGCCGGTTCAAGAACCGATTCATCACCTGGAGGCCGGCCTGGGCGGTGGCGTCCGTCGCGCCGCCTGCAATGACCACGGTGCGGTCGCCCGACCCTTGGTTGAGGCCCGCCGTCCCGAGGTACTGCGCCAGGCCACTGATGAGTCCCACGGCCGCCGCGGCGCCAAACGTCGAGAGGTAGTGGTGGTTGACGCGGTCTCGCAGGCCGGCGTCGCCAATCTGGTTGAGGCCGAGGAATCGGTTCAGGCTGATCGTGCTCCCGTCCGGCATGATCAGCCGGTGGAAGGCGACGGCCAGGCGGGTTTCGCCCAGCGCCTGCACGGGCTTCGTCTCGCCGAGGAGTCGCGCGCCGGCGGGAATCAGCACGAGCCGCCCTGTGTGCGAGTAGACCGGGTTCGTCACCAGGCAGTTCACGGGTGCCGCGCTGCTGCCGTCGAGTCGGTTCGTCAGTGCCGTGTCGATCAGCGTGCCCTCGAGGATGCGATGCAGCGGGCCGTCGACCGTGATCGCCCCGGTCTGAGCGGGAGCGGCCGGGGTCACGCTCGGCGAGGGCACCGCGGCCGCGAGGGGCGCTTGCGTCAGCCCCGTCGAGCCACCGGGACTTGCCGCGAGCCCGCCGGCCCTGGCCGTGGCGCGCATAGCGGCGTCCGCAATCTCGTCGATCGACGGGCTTCCCGATATCGCATCGCGACTGCTTGGGCGAACGGTTGCCATGGCCTGCGTGCTGTCGGGTCGCTCGTCCGCCGGGCGCCGGCTCATTACGACGTTCCCGGCGAAGAGGCTCTCGTAGTCGCGGCGCCGGCGTTCGGCGACGATGGGGTCCTCGGGCGGCGCGCCTGCCGTGTCCTGGGGTTGAGGCGGGGCGCCGGGCACCGGAGTCGTCAGCGCCGCCTGTTCTTCCAGGGTGGCCTGCGCCTCGAGCGCGCGGAGGCGGTCCTGGTATTCGCGCACACGATCGGGGTTCGGCTGTTGCGCCTGGGCGGCGGTCGGCGCCCGGTGTTCCGGCGCCTCAGGCCTGCCGGCGACGACGATGATCACGAGCATGCCGAATGCGAGCCCCACCATCAGCCACGTCTGGATGCTCCGCGGCAGCGCGGGCCTGGGAACGGGCCGATGGTCGGTGACGGGCGGCGTGCTGGGTGGTGGAAGCGGTGCCTCTGGCATATGGCTACCGTCCTTGCTGCCCGAATGGCAGGCGCTCGTCTCCAAGCGCCAGATACCCGCGGTCGATGACCTTCGGCACGACGTAGGTGCCGTTGTGCACCTGGAAGTTCAGGACGGCCGGCTTGCCGTCCAGCAGTTCGTACAGGGCCGGCAACTCCTTCGCATCGGTCTTCAGGTACGTGAACTGACCGTCGTGCCAGATGGCGCGGACGAAGAAGGGCTTCGTGTACTTCGGAGCGCCGTAGACGAATTGCAGCCGCGAGGGATACTGCTCCTGTTGCGCGGCCAGCGCCTCGGTCGTGCGACGCTCGGCGGCGGCGACCGCCGCTCGTGCCTCGGCGACTTCGGTCTGGAATCGGGCGACGTCGCTGGCGCTGAAGAACCGGCGCTGCACGGGAGACGCCTCCGGGTCGGCCGTCACGTAGACCTTCACGTCTGGCGTCGTTGGCCCGCCGCGTTCATTGAGCAGGAACGAGTACACCGTGCCGCTGGCGGTGACGAGATTGAGGTTGGTGGCGGCCCCTTCCTTGGACGGCTTGATGTGGGCCAGGTTGTGGGTGGCGCTGATGACCCAGAAGTCCTTGTCCCCGCAGATCACGTCCAGGATCTCTTCCCCGTCCGGCAGGACGACCATCGTCGTGAACCGGAGCCGCGTCTGGAGCTGAATGACCGACCGGTCCGACGCGGACACGTCCCGCACCCCTGGAGTTTGGGCCGACGCCGAACCGCTCACGAATGGCATCAGACACGCCGCCACGACCACGCCGACTATCCACGACCGCAGGCGCATACCACACCTCCCTACGCGGACGCCGCGAGCCGATCGAGACCCGCGTGAAAGCCGTACTCGCGAAACATGGACGCCACCCGCTCGTTGTCGACGGGCGTGTTGGTGTAGAGCCAGTAGCTCTTCGGATCGACAGTCAGGTCCAGGACCTTGGTGAGCCCCGGCCGCTTGAGCAGAATCTGCTGACGCGGCATCAGGCCCGTGAGCAGGTCCAGTTCCGTCTCGTTCAACTGGAACAACTCGGCGTACTGGCGGCGATCGAGGGCCGGGTTGGCCAGCAGGAGCTTGGTGGGGCAGCTCTCGACGATCGTGCGCAGCAACTCGGCCGATGCGAAGTCCTCGACGGTCTGCGTGGCCAGAATCATCGCGGCGTTCCGTTTGCGCCACGTCTTCAGCCCCTCGTGGATGTAGGCGCGCAGCGTGGGGTGCTGGATGAAACGCCAGGCCTCGTCCAACACGCACAGCTTGAGCGTGGCGGCCTCCGCCGGGTCCTGCACGCGGGCCGTGACGCGGTGGAGGATATAGAAGAGCAGCGGTTCGAGCAGGGTGGGGTAGGCCCGCATGGCCTCGAAGTCGAAGACCTGCAGCCGCTCGAATGTGAGCGTGTCGTCGAGATTGTCAAAGAGGCTGGCGTAGCGCCCGCCGTCGACCCACTTGTGCAACCGCCCGGTCAGCGCGCGAGGCAGCAAGTTCGCCAGCGTGAACAGCCGACGCTGGCCAGCGTCGAGGACGTAGAGGTTGTCGACGGCCTCATAGACCTCGCGGTCTTCCAGTTCGTTGAGCCGGTACCCATCCTCACCTTCCAGCAGCACCTTCACGAACGCGTGCAGGAAGTGCAGGTGCTCCGGTGTCGGGTCGAGCGCGAACGGATTGATGGTCACCGCATGCTGGCGCAATCCCACTTCGAGGTAGCTCCCGCCGAGGAGCGTGGCGAGCTTTCGATAGCTATGGCCGAGATCGAGGATGACGGTCAGCGGCTCGTACTTCTGAGCGTGGGTCACCAGGAAGTTGAGCAGGAAGCTCTTGCCGCTCCCGGTGGCGCCCAGCACCAGGGTGTGCCCGACGTCCTGCACGTGGAGGTTGAAGGCGTACGGCGTGTGATGCGGCGTCTCGAAGACGGCCAGGGCCTCGCGCTGGAGGTGCGGGCAGACCCGTTCGCCACCATCCAGCGTGAACAGGAAGCTGAGGTCCGCCGCATTCGTTTCGAGCAGGGCCAGGCGGCGCAGGTTCTGCGCGCTGTTGCCGGGCACGATGCTCAGCCAGGCATTCAGGAGGTTGTAGGTCTCCTCGAACAGGCTGCCGTCGTGGACGGCCACTACCTTCGTGGCTTCAGCCGCCTGCTGCTGCAACGCCCGGCCATCGTCTCCATGCAGCACGAGCGTCAGAGAACAGCTGCCAAAGAAGTGGCCGTTGATCTCGAGTTCGGTCAGGGCGTCGCCCAGTTGCCGGACTGTCGCGCCCGCGGAATCGTCGACCAGCATCTCTTCCGGCCTGGTGTCGGGCGCGATGTAGTTGACCATCGAGACGCGCTTGTTGAAGAAGTGCCGGCGGCGCGTCTGGA
>CAYNDV010000195.1:0-7401 GCA_964396055.1 uncultured Vicinamibacterales bacterium
AGTACAATGATCCCCATGTCCGAGTGGCGGCTTCGGCTGGCGGCGGCGGCGGCGGTGGCGATGCTGGCGTACGGCGGCCCGGCTGCGAGGGAAACCGCGCCGCCACAGGGACCGCCCTCGGCTCCCCCGCTGCAGGCGCCGCCTGCCTCGCCGCCGCAGTCCCCGCCCGCCCAGGATCCGCAGCAGCGTCCGCCGGTGTTTCGCGCCGGCGTGCAACTGGTGCGCGTGGACGTGACGGTGACGGGCCGGGACGACCAGCCGGTGTCCGACCTGCAGGCCGCGGACTTCGAGGTGACCGAAGACGGAGTGCCGCAGACCGTCGAGCAGGCGCAGTTCCTGCGTCTGGACGGGCACCGCCCGACCGGCGACGAAACCTCGCTCGAGATCCGGAACCAGTCCCAGGCCGAAGCCGAGGCGGCCCGGGAGGACGTGCGGCTGTTCGCCCTCTTCCTCGACGACTATCACATCGACAAGGCGCCGGATATCACGCTGCCGCTGCGGCGGGGCCTGTCCGAGTTCGTCCGCAACCTCTGGCCGACCGATCTCATCGCGATCATGGACCCGCTGACGCCGCTCAGTTCGCTGCGGTTCACGCGTTCCCAGCCCGACCTGCTCCGGGTCATCTCGACCTTTGAGGGCCGGCAGGGCGAGCTGTTTCCGGTCAAGGGGCCGCTCGAGGAGGCGCAGTGGGCGTCCGGCCAGGTGCGGCGCCTGCGGGCGGAGGTCACGTTTTCGGCCCTCACAGCCCTGACGATGAAGCTGGGCGGCATGCGGGAGGGGCGCAAGACGATCATCTTCGTCAGCCAGGGGCCGCCGGTGTTCCTCGGCTTCCGCGACGGGAACCTCCAGCAGAACATGCGGGACATCACCGAGGCGGCCAATCGCGGCAACGTCACCATCTACGCGGTCGATCCGCGCGGCCTCGGCGGCGAAGCCCGCCTCGGCGCCCGCGACACGCTGTACCAACTCGCGGGCGAAACCGGCGGGCGCGCCATCGTCAACACCAACGACTTTTCGGTGGGCCTCGGCCGGCTGCTGCGTGAGACCAGCGGGTACTACGTCATCGGCTATACGCCGACACGCACGGAAGACGACGGCAAGTTCCACAAGATCAGCGTGAGGGTGAAGAGGCCTGGCACCCGGGTGCTGGCCCGCCAGGGCTACTGGGCGCCGAGCGGGCGCGAGATGCAGGCTGCGGCAGAAGCCATGGCCAGGGCGGAGAGCCCCGAGAACGTCCGGCTGGCGACCGCGGCGGCCCAGACGGACCCCACCAAACGCAAGGCCGCGGTGTGGGCGGGCGTTTCCCCCGGCCCCGAGGGACTGACGCTGGTGCACGTCTCCTGGGAGCCGGCCGACGCCGCCAACGCCGAACAGCTCGCGACGTTGGGCATCGAGGTCCTGCCGCCGGCAGGCGGCACACCGGTCGTGGCCCCTGTTCGCTGGCCCGCGACCGTGCCGGGCAAGGCCGTGCCAGCCACGGTGCCCATGGCGCTGCCGCCGGGGACCTATCAGTTCCGTTTCCTCGCGCGGACGGCCGACGATGGGATCGCCGACGACTGGCGGCAGTCCGTCACGATTCCCGATTTCGCCGGCCTGCCCGTCGGCTTGTCCAGCGCGCGGGCCTTCCGGGCGCGCAGCCTGGCCGAGTGGCGGGCGCTCGAGGCCGAACCCGATCCCCAGCCGGTGGCCGTGTGGAGCTTCCGCCGGACCGAGCGCGCCCAGGTTGCCGTGTCAGCTTTCGCCGCGACCGGGACCCCCTCGATCGAGGCGTTGATTCTGAGCCGCGACGGCAAGGAGCTCACGCGGCTGCCGCTCCCCGCTGTGCGGGATGGCCGCGTCCGGTTCGAGCTGCCCGTCAGGAGTTTCGGCCAGGGCGTGTACATGCTGCGGCTGCTGGCGAAGCTCGGCGACCAGACCGCCGAGCAGCTGGTTGCCTTCCGCATCGTGCCGTAGGCGGCCGGCCACGGCACCACGCCGGACTGCCAGATTCCGGCCCGCCTGCCGGGCGGGCACGCACGCTGTAAGAAAAACCGAATCGTCCCGTCCTCAACCGCAGGCACCCCCCGGCGTCTAAGCCACAGGAGGTGCCAGTGGTCCCAGCGACGGCTCTGATTCGGCTGAGCGTGGCATGCGTCGTGGCGGCGTGGACGGCGGCCCCGCTCGCGGCGGACGGGGGCACACCGCCGTCGAGGCGAACAGACGCCGAAGGCGTGGCCACGCTGGCGCCGACCCGCACGCCGGGCGCGATGGTGATCGACGGCCGGCTGTCGGAGGTGGTGTGGCAGCAGGCCGAGGCCACGACGGGCCTGCGGCAGCGCGACCCGAACGAAGGGCAGCCGGAGACCGAACGCACCGAGATCCGCGTGGCGTACGACGACGAAGCCCTGTATGTCGGCGCCCGGATGCACGACGGCGAGCCGGCCAGGATCGTGCGGCAGTTGTCGCGCCGCGACGCCGACGCCAACTCCGACACCATCACGATCTACCTCGATCCCCAGCACGATCACCGGACGGGCGTCCTCCTGCGCGTGAGCGCCGCGGGCTCCCAGGCCGACGCCCTGCTGTACGACGACAACAGCCGCGACTACGCCTGGGACGGCGTCTGGGACGCGGCCGTGAGTGTCGAGGAGGGCAGCTGGTGCGCCGAGTTGCGGATTCCGTTCTCGCAGCTCCGATTCCGCCCCGGGTCCCGGCAGACGTGGGGGTTGAACGTGTCGCGCTACATCCAGCGCAAGAACGAAGAGGCCTGGTGGGAACTCGTCCCCAAGACGGAGTCGCGCCTCGCGTCGGCCATGGGACACCTGGCCGGCGTCGATGACGTGCCGCCCAAGCGGCACCTCGACCTGCTGCCCTACATCCGGACGGGCATCGACCAGTCCGGCAGCCTGGCGCCCGGTAACCCGCTGCGCGGCGGCACCGAGGTCTTCGCCGGCGTGGGGCTCGACGCGAAGTGGGGGTTGACGAGCAGCCTCACGCTCGATGCCGCGGTGAACCCGGACTTCGGCCAGGTGGAGGTCGATCCGGCTGTGGTCAACCTGACGGCGTTCGAGACGTTCTACGAGGAGAAGCGGCCGTTCTTCATCGAGGGCGGGCAGCTCTACACGAACTTCGGCCGCAACGGCCTGCTGCTGTACGGCCGCTTCGGGGCGACGTACCCCAGCCTGTACTACTCGCGCCGCATCGGCCGCGCACCGCAATTGGCGCCCGACGGCGCATTCGTCGACAGTCCGGTGGCCACGACCATCCTTGGGGCCGGCAAGCTCACCGGGCGTACCGCCGGCAACTGGAACATCGCGTTGCTCGACGCCCTCACCGGCCGTGAGTTCGCGCAGGTGGCCGATGGCACCGCGCGATCCGACTGGGAGATCGAGCCGCTCACCAACTACATCGCCGCCCGCGCCAGCCGTGACTTCGGCCGGCAGGGCAGCGTGGGGTTCCTGGCCACGTCGGTCATCAGGAACCTGCGCACCGAACAGCAGCAGATGTCCCTGCCGGACACGGCCATGGTGTTCGGCGGCGACGGGCACGTCTTCTTCGACCGCAAGCGCACCTGGGTCGCCTCCGGGTCGTTTGCCGGCAGTTGGGTGGCCGGGGAACCCGCGGCCATGCTGCGCCTGCAGCGGGCGTCGGCGCGGTACTACCAGCGTCCCGACGCGGACCACCTGGCGCTGCAACCCGGCGCCACGGCCCTGTCGGGATGGACCGGCCAGGTCAACGTGAACCGGCGGGCCGGCCGACTGCTGCTCGACGGCGCGCTCTGGGCCGTGAGCCCCGGGTTCGAGGCCAACGATCTCGGCTACTCGCCCCACGCGGACCGGATCGGCGGGCATCTGGGACTCATCTGGCGCAAGACCACGCCCGACCGGTTCTCGCGATCCCGCGATCTCACGGTGCTGAAGTGGTGGGTGGCCAACTTCGGCGGCGACAAGCAGGTGGACGCCACCCAGGTGTCGCTCAGCGCGGAGTTCCACAACTACTGGCAGGCGCAGCTCAGCGGGTACTACAGCACGGCCTCGCAGGACGACCGGCTCACGCGCGGCGGCCCGTCGGCCGAACGCCTGGCGTTCAGGCAGGTGGACGCGTATGTCAGCACGGACCAGCGCAAGACGCTGTCGGCCACGCTCTACGGCGACTACGGCTGGAACCGCGGCGGGGCGTGGGGCTGGGACGGCACGCTGTCGCTCCGACTGAAGCCCTCGCAGGCCCTGACGATCGAGAGCGGGCCGCAGGTGTCGAAGGGACACACCCTGCTGCAGTACGTCCGCACGGTCAACGATGACTACGCCACGGCCACCTATGCCAGCCGCTACGTCTTCGCCGACATCGACCAGGTGGAGGTCTCGTTGCCCACGCGCGTGGACTGGATGTTCACGCCGCGCATGTCGCTCCAGGTGTACCTGCAGCCGCTCGTCTCGTCTGGCGACTACTGGGGCTTCAAGGAACTGGCCGAGCCCGGGACGTTCAACTACCTGCGCTACGGCGAGCACATCGGCACCGTCGACCAGAACAGCCTGACCGGCCGGTACATCGTGGATCCCGACGGCGCGGGCCCCGCCTCGCCGTTCTCGTTCGGCGATCCCGACTTCAACTTCAGGTCGGCCCGGTTCAACGCGGTGTTCCGATGGGAGTGGCGGCTGGGGTCGACCTTGTACGCCGCGTGGACGCAGCGCCGGGAGACCTTCGCGCCCGTCGGGCAGTTCGGGTTCGGCCGCGACTTTGGCGCCCTCGCCCATGCCCCGGCGGACAACGTGTTCATGATCAAGGTGGCGTACTGGTTCAACCGCTGACCCCGATCCGCTGCCCTCGGGACCACGGGCCGTCGGTCGCCCGGTTTGACCGGGAGGAAACGGGCGTCCTATGATGGCCCTCCCGAGTCACTCATGAGCGCCGACGACGCCACGCCCCCACGTCCGACCCGGCCCGAGGAGATTCTGCCGAGTCCGCCTCCGGATCACCCGCTGATCCTGAAGACGACGCCCGGAAAGCTGCCGGCGCCGCCGCCGGGCGCCACGTTCACCCTGTCGGCCCGTGGCAAGGTGCCGCAGTTGCCCATCCTGCGGTACCTCGCGCACGAGTATCCGCACGTGGCCGTAGCGCAGATCGAGAGCATCTTCGGCTTCGTGGAGCCGTCGCCGCTCTACGGCGGACGGCCGTTCGCCCAGCCCGAACTCTCGCCGCGCGACGTGGCCGTGATGGCCGAGTGCGGCATCGGCCTGCGCCTGCCCCTGAGCAACCACCACGTGACGCGCGAGGAGTACGAGCAGGAGAAGCCGTTCCTGGCGCGGTACCACCGGAAGGGCAACTCGGTCATCACCGTCAGCGAAGACCTGGCGGCGTGGATCCGGCAGGACTTCCCGCTCTTCGATCTCGAGGCCAGCGTCATCAAGGAGATCGACACCCCTGTGAAAATCGCGCGGGTGCTCGAGCGGTACGACACGGTGGTGCTGCCGATGCGCGTGAACCTCGATCTCGCGCTGCTGGACGGCCTGGCGCAGAAGGACCGCATCACGCTGTTCGCCAACGCGGGATGCGCCCTGACGTGCCCTTCGAAGATCTGCTATCCCTCCTTCTCCCGCGCCAACAAGGTGGACGGGCCGCAGAAGACGCTCTGTTCCTTCAGCCTGAAGCCCCGCGAGCTGTACGGCATGCTGGATTTCGATCTCGGCATGCTGGCCGCCATGGGCTACAGCCGCTTCAAGCTGCTCCGCACCCGATCCCACGGGCTGACGGGATTCTGACCCGCAGCCGCACGGAGACTCGCATGCCACGTCCGTACGTTCCGATTGCTGTCTGCGCCGCCGTCGCGGTGGCGGCGTTGTCCTTCGCCGACCTGCAGGCCGGCGGCGGGCCCCAGAGCCCCGCGGCGCAGGCGCCGCCGAAGACCGAGGCGGCCGCCCCGGCGCAGCCACCCGCCGCCTCGCGCGGCGAGGTGCTGCCGGACATGAAGGCCTACCAGGAAGCCGTGAAGATCAGCGACGTCGACAAGAAGATCGAGGCGCTGACGAAGGTGAAGGCCGACTTCCCGGACTCGCCCGTGGTCGATCAGGCGGACAGCCAGATCCTGAGCGCCCTCGTCAAGCGCGCGGGTGACGCGACGAAGGCGGTGCTGGAACAGGCGAAGCAGATGGCCGGGCGCCAGCCCGGCCCGCGCCGGGGCGCGTCGGCGGTGGCCTCGTCGCTGCTCGCGGCGAACCTGCTGCTCGAGGACGCCGAGGCGTTTGCCGAACAGGGCGTGGCCGCCCTGCGCGACGAGCGGGCCTACATCGAGGCCCGCAGGAAGGACGCCGCCCGGCAGCAGGCAGAGGCGGCGAAACGCAGTCCCGCGGCGGCCACCGAACCCCTGCCGGACGAAGCGACGCTCCGGGACGGCTACCGGACGACGCTCCAGTCAGCCCTGAACACGCTGGCCCAGGTCTACGACAAGCGCGGCAAGGCCGGCGCAGCCGAGAAGGCCTTCCTGGAATCGTACCGGATCTCCGCGCGCGGCGCCGCAGGCGCCACGGCCGCCCTGAAGCTGGCTGAGTACGCGAAGGCCGCCGGGCGCGAGGCCGAGCAGTTCGAATACCTGACGGCCGTGGCGGTGGCGGGCCGCCTGAAGGCGCCGGACCGCGCCGCCTACGAAGCCCTCTACACGAAACTCCACGGCGGCTCGCTCGACGGGCTCGAGGCCATGCTCGACGCCCGGTACGAGAAAGAGAACCCGATGCCCGTCCATGTGACGCCGTACGTGCGCACGAAGGACCGCACCGACCGCGTCGTCCTCGCGGAGATCTTCACGGGCGCCGGCTGTCCGCCCTGCGTGGGCGTGGACTACGCCTTCGAAGGCGCGCTCGAACGGTACCAGCCCTCGGAACTGGCGGTGTTGATGTACCACCTGCACATCCCGCAGCCCGACCCGCTGGCGAATCCGTCGACGCTGAAGCGGGCCGAGTTCTACGCAATCCGGGGCACACCCACGACGATCATCGACGGGCAGGAACGCGTGGGCGGCGGCAGCGCGTCGATGGCGCCGAAGATCTACAAGGACACCGTCGAGCCGGCCCTCGAGAAGCGGCTGACGACCAGGCCCGCAGCCCGTGTGGCCTTGTCGGCCGCGCGCGGGACGGGTGAGCGGGTGCGGGCGAGGGTGTCCGTGGACCGGGCGCCGCGTGAAGCCGCGAAGCTGCGCCTCCACCTCGTGCTGGCGGAGGAACGAGTGCGTTACAGCGGCGAGAACGGCGTGCGGTTCCATCCCATGGTGGTGCGCGGCGTGGCCGTTGCCGACAAGGACACGCAGGGCTTCGCCGTGACGGGCGGTAAGCCGCTCACGATCGAGTACGTCTTCGATGTGCCGAAGCTTGTCGAGGAGGCCAGGGCCCACCTCGACGACTTCGAGAAGACCAGTCCCCGTTTCGCCCCGTT
>CAYNDV010000196.1:0-7306 GCA_964396055.1 uncultured Vicinamibacterales bacterium
CACGTGATCGAGAACCTCAAGCTGAGCGAAAAGGCCGCCCGCGACGGCAAGAAGGTGACGAAGCGGAGGCCGCCGGAGCACAACTTCGTCAACTGGGACCTGAACACGTTCAAGCGCCTCATCGCGGCGTCGCCCGAACAGCTGACGTCGCGCTTCCGGGTGTCGCACGGCATGCTGCTGAACGTGCTGAGCCGGCCGTCGGACGGCTGCGCGGCCATGCGGCGCCTGATCCGCGACTCGCACGAGCCCGAGGGGGCGAAGGCGGCCCACCGCCGCCGGGCCTGGCAGCTGTTCCGGGCGCTGGTCGCCCGGCAGATCGTCGAGATCATCCCGCAGACCGAGGCGGGCGCGAAGGTCCGCGTCAACGTCGACCTGCAGGACGACTTCTCGATGGACCAGACGCTGTCCCTGTACCTGCTGGAGACCATCCCCCTGCTGGACCCGACGGCGCCCGACTACGCGCTGGACCTGGTGACCCTGGTGGAGTCGATCCTGGAGAACCCGGAGATCATCCTGCGGCGCCAGCTCGATCGCCTCAAGGACCGGGCCGTGGCGCAGATGAAGGCCGACGGCCTCGACTACGACCAGCGCATGGCGGAACTCGAGAAGCTGGAGTACCCGAAGCCGCTCGCGGACTTCGTCTACACGACCTTCAACCAGTTCGCCGACAAGCACCCGTGGGTGGGCGAGGAGAACATCCGCCCGAAGTCGATCGCCCGCGAGATGTTCGACACCTACAAGTCGTTCGCCGAGTACATCCTCGAGTACGACCTGGAGCGGGTGGAGGGCCTGCTCCTGCGCCACCTGAACAGCGTCTACAAGGTGCTGAGCCAGACCGTGCCCGACACGGCCAAGACCGAAGACGTGTGGGACCTGGAGGTCTTCCTGCGCACGCTGCTGAGCCAGGTGGATTCGAGCCTGGCCGACGAGTGGGAGCGGATGCGCGACCCGTCGTACCAGCCGCGCGGGGCCGGTGTGGCACGCGGGGCCCCGGTGCGGCCGCCGGCCGTGGCGGCGGGGCCGCCCGATGTCACCGCCGACCCCCGCGCGTTCACCGCCGCCGTGCGCAACCGGATCTTCACCCTGCTGCGCGCCTGGTCGATCGGGAACGCGCCGGGCGCGCTGGCGGCCCTGGATGCCGCCGGCGACGTGGACGGCGCGCCGTGGACGGCCGAGCGCCTGAAGGCGGCCCTCGACACCTACCGGGCCGATCACGACGGTCCGCGTTTCGATCCCGAGGCGCGCAACCTCCGCCACACCTACGTGTCGCGGGCAGCCGACGAGGACGCCTGGACCGTCCAGCAGATGCTCGTCGATGTCGAGGGCCACAACGACTGGGTGGCCGAGTTCGGCGTGGATCTGGCGGCGTCGCGCGCGGCCGGGACGCCCGTCGTGCAGCTGCGCCGCCTCGCCCCCCTCTGATAATCAATCCCGGATTGATTTATGCACCGGACTGCATAAATCAATCCGGGATTGATTATCAGGCGCCGCGGCTGCCGCGCAGGCGCTCGAGGTCGATCAGCTGTTCGATCGCCCGCAGCGTGAGCGCGTCCTTGTCCAGTTCGCGCAGCGGCGCCCACGCGCGGCGCAGCCCGCCCGACAAGGCGTCCGGCAGAGTGCGCAGCCAGCCTTCAATCCGCAGGTCGACGAACTCCCGCTTCTCCTCGATGGTCAGCTCCCGCGCCAGCAGCAGCCGCCCCGCATCGTCGTGGTCCACGAGCGTCTGCAGCGCGGGCCAGCGGTCGCCGGGCCGCTCGGCGCACACGGCCAGGAACGCGCCCACGCCGGTGTCGCGGATGAGTTCGCTCTCGCGCGTGGCGGGACCCTCGTGCTCCTTGGTCTCGTCCCAGCTGTCGGCGTCCTCGGCGACGTAGCGGAGGTAGAGCATCGCGAAGAGGCAGGTCGGCGCGACCAGGTCGGTCCGCACCCGGACGTCGGCCCAGATGGCCGCCGCCGCGCGCAGGCAGACCCGGGCCGTCGAGTCGGCGAACCGCCGCCCGAACACCAGGGCCACCGAGTCGCGCACGAAGCACGGCAGCTCGCTGGCGAGGATCTCGCGATACCCGGGTGCGTGCCGGCCCAGCAGGACGGCGGCGCGCTTATCGAGGGCCGCCAGGTCGCTCACGACGGCCGGGAGCCCGAGCGTGGTGCAGCCGAGGTTGTAGTTGATCGCCCGCGGCAGCGTGACGCCCTCGGGCCACGCGTCGCGCAGGTCCCGGTTGTCCGGGAGGTCGCGCCCGCCGCCCCATTCCTCCGGGTACTCCGGGATCGACCGTCCGTAGTTCACCGACCCCGTGGCGCGGATGCGCACGCGGGTCTGCGGCACCAGCCCGCCGAAGGGCGCCACCAGGGGCGCGATTTTCAGCAGCGTGGCGGTGTGGGCCCGGACGCCGGTGACGAGCAGGCGGCCCAGGGCGTCGCGATCGGCGGCGTTCACGACGGGGGCCGTGCGAGGCTGTGCGTGGGCGGACCGGAAGGCCGCAGCCAGAGCCGTCGCGTCTGCCGGGGCGTCGGCCCGGATGCCCTGCAGCGTCACGCCGTCGGCCCGGGCGAACTGCGCCAGGACGCCCGGGTGCGCGGGATCGAACCCGCCGCGGAAGCCGGCGCGGCCGGCACCGATGAGGAACCGGAGGGCCGGCGCCGGCTGGCCGAGGCGCCCTGCGTGGTCCGCCATGCGCCGCTCGGCCTCTTCGCGCCCGGCCACCATCAGCGTGTACGCCGCGTCGGTGGCGATCTTGCCGCTCTGCTCGGCCGTGTCGGACATGGCCACGAAGACGCGCACGGCCGTCGCCCCGCCGTCGAATCGCGTGGTGAAGACGTCGGTGGTCGGTGCCCCCTCGACGGCGTGATTCCGGGCGAGGGTGGTGTAGTAGGCCTCGAGCAGATCGGGGAGGCGCGACAGTGCCCCGACATTCTCCACCAGCGGCACCAGGCGCACCCGCGCCGCGCGCGCCGTGATCGCTGCCCGCCGCTCGTCGGCGACGAGGGCGCACAGGTAGCGGTCCGCGCGGTCCGAGGCGGCGTCGAACAGCCCCTCCAGCGCCTGCAGGTAAAGCGTCCCGATCTTCACGAGGGCGCCGATGTCGGCCCGGGCATTGACCTGCGGAATGCTCAGCTCGTGGATGGCGTTCTGCCCGGGCTCGAGGCCGAGGCGCGCGGCGGCCACCAGGAAGAGGACGTTGGCGCGCGCCACCGCCGCGAGGATCTTCGAGATCTTCTCTTCGTCCTGCTCGAGCCAGGGGTTCGGCACGCGGAACAGCAGGTGGCGGTCCTCACCCGGCACCACCCCGTGGTGCAGCAGCGCGAGCACCAGCTTCTCGGGCAGGTCGAGCCACTCGGGGCTGATGTGGCGGCCCTCGAAATCGACCAGGACCTCGTTGCACGGGCCCAGCAGATCGCCGATGGACTCCTCGAATTCCGCCCGCGCGTCGACGAACGGGTGCCACTCCAGGTATTCGAGGGCCGCCGTAGCGGCCCCGGCGCCGTCCGCGGGGCCGGTGTCGAGGGCGCGAGCGAGCTGTCCCGCGCGGTGGGCCGTGGAGTCGGGGTGCTTCGTGCCCGTCAGCCGCGGCTGATCGGGCCAGCCGCGCGCGGCGGCGGCGGCCCGCGCCGCGGAGAAGGCTGCGGGGTCGAGGCGGTCGAACGCGTCGTACCCCTCCGCCGTGGCCGTGCTCTCCCACACGAAGGCGGTCAACGAGCCCGCGGCCTGGCCGGCCGGCGCCGCCGGCGCGCTCGATCCGAGACGCCCCTGGCGCTCGATCCGGTCCCGGACGCGCGCCATGAACACCGCCAGCTCGCTGACGTCCTTCGACCCGTACGACAGGCGCTGCCAGGTTCCGTACCGCTCCGGCTCACGGCCCGCGAACGCCGTGAACGGGATGCCGCCGACGCCCGCCGTGAGCAGGAAGTCGAACGCATCCACCGCCGTGCGCACGACGGCCCGTTCGCGCAGGCCGTGGCGGACGCGGTCGAACGCTTCGCCGACGATGCCGGGAAAGGCGAGCGGCGCGTAGAAGGTGCCGCCGAAGTCGGTGCGTTCGATGCCCAGCCCGGCCGCGGCGTCGGCGGCCGCGGCGATGAAGTCGCGGCGCTCGCGCATGTAGGGCGACGGCTGGCGGATGGCGGCCAGCGGGCTCTGGAGCGCCGCCAGGGCCCAGTCCTGCGCCAGCGTGGACGGCGTAGCCACGAGCCAGGCCGACAGGTTGGCGATAATCTCCCGGGCCCGCACGCCGCCCTGCCGGATCTGATCGGACATCACCAGCCAGCACGCGCGCGCGCCGGTGGACGCGCCGAACATGTCCATCTTGGACAGGCCCGACAGGGTCACGACCCAATCGCGCCACCCGGGATGCCCGAAGGCCGGGTTCACGAACGCGCCCACGTAGTCGAGCCGCTGGTAGACCGAGTCGTAGAGCACGTAGACGCCGTGGCGGACCGCGATCTCGACCAGGGCTTCCACCAGCGCGCGCGGATACACCCGGCCCGTGGGGTTGTGCGGGTTGTTGACGATGACCATCGAGATGCCGCCCCGGGCGAGCAGGCGATCGAGCGCGTCGGGATCGGGCAGGAATCCCGGCGCCTCCGTGGGCAGCTCGACCAGGCGTTTGCCGGCACGCTCGATGAACCAGTCGTACTCCCAGCTGGGCCGGGGCACCACCACGCCCGAGCCGTCGGGCCCCAGCACTTCGAGGACCATCGCGAGCCCGGATCGCGTGCCGGGCGTGAACAGCACCTCGTCGGGCAGGAAGCTCACGTCGGTGGACGGGTAGTCCAGGCGGCCGTCGCGGTTGAAGAACGCGGCGATCTCCCCGCGGACATCCATCCGGCCTACCGCCGGCCCGTAGCTGTGCACGGTGTTGCGCGTGATGCGCTGCGCCGCGCGCACCACTTCGGGATGGGGCGCGAAGTCGGCGTTCTTGTAGTCGCCCTGCGTCAGGTCGAGGGCGCCCTCCTGCTGGACGCGCCGCGCGAAGGCCCGGACGAGCGGTTCGGGCGTGGCCAGGGCGCGGACCGACAGCGGCGGGGCGGCGGCCCGGTCACCGGAAGCGGCGGCAGGCACGATGGGACTGGGACGTTCCATGCGGGTCCTCGACGAGCCAGGGCCACCGACCGGCACAGGGGCACGGCGCGCAGGGCGCACCGGCAGCCCCGGGGGGCACGGTTCAGCAGCGGGAAGCCATCATGATAACGGAGGGCCGGGTCCCGGACCTCCCGAAATTCCCGCGTCTACCTGTTCGGCTTTGCCGGGTTTCTCCGCCCGGCGCGTTTCACGGGCGCCGACCGCCCGGACTCCGGTGTCTAACCTCGCAGGCGGGACGACAACGGCGGGAGGCGGCGATGCTCGAGGTGCGGGCCCTGACGAAGTGGTTCGGCGGGCTGAAGGTCGTGTCCGACGTCAGCTTCACGGTGCGCGCCGGCGAGGTGCTCGGGTACCTGGGGCCCAACGGCTCCGGCAAGACGACGACGGTGAACATCGTCACCGGCCTGCTGCCGCCCACCAGCGGCGAGGTGCGCTTCGGTGGCCGGCCGATCGACGCCGACCTCGTCGCCTTCCGGCGCCACGTCGGGTGCGTGCCGGAGGAGCCGCACCTCTACCCATACCTCAGCGGCCGCGAACACCTCGAGCTCGTGGCCGGCCTGCGGCAGATGAACCTGGCCACCGCCGCCCGGCGGATCGACGGCCTGCTCGAGCTGTTCGGTCTCGTCACCTACGCGGACACGTCGCTGTCGTCGTACTCGAAGGGCATGCGCCAGAAGGTGCTCATCGCCGCGGCGCTGCTGGCGGACCCGCCGCTCCTGGTGTTCGACGAGCCACTGTCTGGGCTCGACGCGACGTCGGCGCTGGTGTTCCGGCACCTGCTGCTGGAGCTGGCGGCGCGCGGCAAGGCGGTGCTCTACAGCTCACATTCCCTCGAGACCGTCGAGCGCGTGTCGTCGCGGGTGCTGGTGCTGCACCAGGGGCACGTCGTGGCCCACGACGAGGTGGGCCGCCTGCGGACCGTGCTGCAGCAGGGCTCGCTGGAGGCGGTCTTCCAGCAACTGGTCTGCGACGTCGACCCGGCGGTCACCGCGCGCGATCTCGTGTCGGCGATGACCCTCGGCGCCGCCTGAGGAGCCAGCCATGGCCGTCACGCCGTACCGCATCCTGACCCGGCACTTCCTCCGCGGGTATTTCGAGAACGACCTGCTGTCGCCCGACGAAGGGCTGGTGCCCACGCTGGCGTCCCTGCTGGCGGCCATCGCCGCGCCGGGCCTGCTGCTGCCGATGGTGTGGTCGTTCAGTTACGGCTGGCCCTACAAGCGCACCGAGGAGTACACGGCCCTCGTCGTCCGCCACGAAGTGCTGCTCGTGCTGCTGCCCATGGTCGTCGTCGCGCTGGTGACCGTGCTGCAGTGGGCCTCCCTGTACCCCGACCGGCGGGACGCTGAGGTGCTCGGCCGGCTGCCGGTGCGGCTGCACACCGTGTTCGGGGCCAAGGTGACGGCACTGGCCTGGTTCGTCGGGCTGTTCGCGCTGGCCGCGAACGCCATCCCGTCGGTGCTGTATCCCGTGGTGGCGAACATCCGCACCCAGCCCGGTGCCCCGGGCGTGTGGGCGACATTCGTGGCGCACGCGTGCGCCACCTTCGGTGGGGCGGCCTTCGCCGCCCTGGCGGTGCTGGCCGTGCTGGGCGTGCTGCAGGCGGCGTTGCCGGCGCGGGCGCTGCGTGTGGTCTCGCCGCTCGCGCAGATGGGCGCCGTGTTCGTGCTCGTGCTGGCGTTCCTCATGCTGCCGTTCCTGATGATGGCCGTCGATCCGCACGGGCAGGGCCGCCTGTCGGAACTGGTGGCGCTGCACCGCCTCTACGCCGAGGAGGACCGGACCTTCGACTGGAACGAGATCCCGGCGTCCTCGGCCTTCGAGCCCGATCCGGTGCGTGGCGGGATGCGGCCCCGCGATCCGTTGGCGCGGCCCTCCTACGCCCGCGTGCACGAGGCCTTTGCGGGCGAACCCCTGCGGACGGCCTTCACCCAGCCCCCGGGAATCCCCGACGCGCCGCCGGCGTGGCTGTTCTGGTGCCCGCCGGTCTGGTATCTCGGCTGGTACGAGACGCTGGCGGGGCGCGGGGGGCCGTCGACGCGGCTGCTCGCCGAGCGGGCCCAGGCGGGGCTGGTGCTGGCGGCCCTCGTGGCCGGCGTCTGTTACCTGCTGGCCTACCGCCGCCACCTGACGGGCGCGGTGCTGGGCGGGGGCGGCGGCCCCCGGCAGGCTGGCGCGGCTCTGCTGCCGCGCGGGCGGACCGCGCCGGGCTCTACGCATGCCCGC
>CAYNDV010000197.1:0-7231 GCA_964396055.1 uncultured Vicinamibacterales bacterium
ACGTTATGCCGACACGAATGCGTCGATGCCGGATTGCGCGGAGTGCGCCATTGGCGTATAGTTGACAGGGCCATGCGTTTCGTCGAAACACCGCTGTTCACCACGGCGATTCGGCGGCTTCTGGACGACGACCATTACCGCCAATTGCAGATCGCGTTGATGCTCCGCCCAGAACAAGGACCGGTCATCGTCGGCGCGGGTGGCCTGCGCAAGATCCGTTGGCCGATGCCGGGCTCCGGCAAGCGCGGTGGGCTTCGCGTCATCTACTACTGGGCGCCGGCGGAGCAGGTGTTCTACATGGTGTATGCCTACACAAAGGCGGAGCAAGGCGACCTGACGCCGGCGCAGACGCGCGAACTGGCTCGCGTCGTACGAGAGGCATTCAAATGAAGGATGAAGCGTTCCAGGAGCTGCTCGCCAGCGTTCGTCAGGTCGGCCGGATTCGACGAGGCGAATCCCGTGCCTCGCGGGTCGTCACGTTCGAGCCGACTGACGTCCGGGCGGTCCGCGCGAAGCTTGGGGCGTCGCAGGCGGAGTTCGCCCTCATGATCGGCGTCAGCGTCGCGACCCTACGGAACTGGGAGCAAGGGCGGCGGACGCCAGATGGTCCTGCACTGGCGTTGCTCCGGGTTGCTGCGAGGAATCCCAAAGCGGTGATTGAGGCCCTCCACACGGAACGGAAACGAGGGGCGGCATAACAACGGCCTGCACCCGACCGGCGCGATGGTCGCGGCAAGCGTCGGCGGGTGAGGCCTGGCCGTCTTCGGCCGGACAAGCAGTTCGATTGGCTGGAGTGGGGCCCCTCCAAACAACGTCGCCTTCCGGTTACACTCTTCCCATGAACTCTGGAACCGTGCCTGCCGCGCGGGCCGCACTCGACCGCCTGGCTGGCTTCGACCGCGTCCCGCTGCTGCGCGCCCCCTCCGAACTGCACGACATGGCAGGCCTGCGCACCGCCCTCGGCGGCGGGCCGCGCCTCTTCGTCAAACGCGACGATGTGATCCCGTTCGGGTTCGGGGGCAACAAGGTCAGAAAGCTGCAACTGGTGGCGGCGGCGGCCCGCGCAGACGGGGCCGACACGCTGCTGACCGTCGGCGGCGTCCAGTCGAACCACGCCCGGGCCACGGCCGCCGTGGCCGCTGCCCTGGGCATGCGCTGCGTGATCGTGGCCAACGGCCAGAAACCAGGCCGGCTCACGGGCAACGCGCTCCTGAACCAGTTGCTCGGCGCGTCGGTCGTCTACGTCCGGTCGCGCGAGGAACGCATGCCGACGATGGCCGCGCTGGCGGAGGAACTGCAGCGCGAAGGCCGCCGCCCGTACGAGATTCCCCTCGGCGCGTCCACGCCCCTGGGCGCCCTCGGGCTGGCCGACGGCGTGGGCGAACTGGTTGGCCGCCTGCAGCCGGACGTCATCTTCCACGCCAGTTCCTCCGCCGGCACGCAGGCCGGCATCCTGCTGGGATGCGCGCTGCACGGCCTGCGCCCCCGCGTCGTCGGCATCAGTGCGGACGAACCGTCTGCGAGCCTGTGCGACACGGTTCGTGAACTGGCCTCCGGTGCGGCCGCGCTGCTCGGCGCGCGCGACGCGCTCGTCGCGCTGATGCCCGATGCGGAAGCCGACGACACCTTCGTCGGCGAGGGCTACGGCATCCCGACGCAAGCTTCCATCGAGGCATCAGAGCTGGCTGCTCGCACCGAAGGGTTCTTCGTCGATCACACCTACACGGCCAAGGCGCTGGCGGGGCTCATCGCGTACGTGCGGGACCGCCGCATCGGGCCGGACGAGACCGTGCTGTTCTGGCACACCGGCGGCCAGGTGGCCCTGTTCGCCTGAAACGCGGCCGCCCTGGCGGCTGGGAGCAACCATGGCCAATCCCGATTCTGAACCCGGCTCGGTCGCGTTCGCGGACATTCAGGAAGCCAGGAGCCGGATCGCCACGCGCGTGCACCGGACGCCGGCGGCCACCTCCGCCACGCTCGACGCCGCCACCGGCGCCCGCTGCGTGCTCAAATGCGAGAACCTGCAGCGCGGCGGCGCCTTCAAGATCAGGGGGGCGACCAACGCGCTGCTCCAGTTGGACGGCGAGGCGCGCGCCCGCGGAGTCCTGACCTATTCATCTGGCAACCACGCGCAGGCCCTGGCCCTCGCCGGACGCGACCTCCACGTGCCGGTTGCCGTGGTGATGCCCATCAACTCGCCGGCCGCCAAACGCGCCGCCACCGCCGGCTACGGCGGCGAAGTCATCGTCTACGACCCGGCCGAGCAGGATCGTGAGACGCTGGCCCGCCAGCTGGCTGCGGACCGCGGGCTGCCCGTGATCCCGCCCTACGATCACCCGCACATCATCGCCGGGCAGGGGACGGCCACCTGCGAGTTGATCGAGGACGCGGGTGCGCTCGACGTGCTGCTCGTGCCGTGCGGCGGGGGAGGCCTGCTGTCGGGTTCCGCGATTGCCGCGAAGGCGCTCGCCCCGGGCTGCCGCGTCATCGGCGTCGAGCCCGCCGCCGGCGACGATGCGACGCGGTCGTTCCGGACGGGTGTGCTGCACAGCGTGCGCAACCCCGACACGATCGCGGACGGCGCGCGGACGCCGCATCTGGGCGAACACACGTTCCCCCTCGTGCGTCGTTTCGTCGACGACATGGTGACCGTCCCGGACGAGGCGCTGGCCGTGGCCATGCTCTTCGTGTGGGAACGGCTGAAGCTCATCGCCGAGCCGACTGGCGTGCTGGGCCTGGCGGCACTCCTGACGGGCGTCGTCCCGGCTCCCGGCCGGCGCGTGGGCGTCATCGTGTCCGGCGGCAACGTCGATGTCCTGGAGGCCGCCCGCATCTTCGAGCGGTTCGACGCGGCCGGGCGTCTGAAGGACATCCTGGGCCGCCCGGCGTTGCGCCACTGAGGCCTGGAGGTCTCCATGAAGCTGCTGACCCGGGCCCAGGTGGCGTCGCTGCTGAGGTTCGACGACTATGTGACCGGCGTCGAACAGGCGTTCCGCCTGCACGCCGACGGCCGGTCGCTGGCGCCGCAGCTCATGCACGTCGATGCGCCCGAGGGCGAGTTCCACGTCAAGGGCGGCGGCCTGCTGCTGGACCGCTGGTACTTCGCGCTCAAGGCGAACGGCTCGTTCTTCGGCAACCCGGCGCGGCACGGCCTGCCGGCGATCCAGGGGGGCATCCTGCTGTTCGATGCCGAACAGGGCACTCCGCTTGCCCTGCTGGATTCCGGCGAGATCACGATTCAGCGGACGGGCGCCGCCACCGCCGTCGCGGCGCGCCTGCTGGCGCGGCCCGGGTCGGCCACGGCCACGATCTGCGGGTGTGGACGCCAGGGGCGCGTGCAGTTGAAGGCCCTCGCGCACGTGCTGCCGTTGACGCGTGCGTACGTGTGGGACGCCAATCCCGACGCGGCGCGGGCGCTTGCCAGCGCGGTGCCGCCGCGGGCCGGGCTTGTCGTCGAGGCGGTGACCGAGCTGGAGGCCGCCGTGCGGGCCAGCGATGCCGTGGCCACGTGCACGCCGGCGCGCACACCGTTTGTCCGTCGCGCGTGGCTGCGTGCGGGCACGTTCGTGGCGGCCATCGGCGCCGACAGCCCCGGGAAGCAGGAACTGGACGCCGACGTTCTGGCGCCGCCCACCGCCGTCGTGGTCGATCTGCTGGATCAGTCGGCCCAGGTCGGGGAACTGCAGCATGCCCTGGCCGCCGGCCTGATGACGCGGGGCGACGTACGCGGCGAACTCGGTGAGGTGATCGCGGGCCGCAGGCCCGGCCGCACCAGCGCTGATGAGGTCATCGTGTTCGATGCGACCGGTACCGCGCTGCAGGACGCCGTCGCCGCCGTGGCCGCCTGGCGCCGCGCCGTCGAAACCGGGGTCGGGACGGAAATTGATCTGCTCAAGGGATGACGCGACGGAGGACGGTGCAGGCATGGACATCGTGAGGCGCAGGGTCCTGGCGTGGGCGGTGGTGTGCGTGGCGTTGGCGGCGGTCGCGGCCCGGGCCGTCGAGGTGCCGCGCGTGCGTCTGGTGGCCACGGGAGGCACCATCTCGAACAAGACCGGTGGGCGGCTCCTGGCTCGGGACTTGATCGACACGGTGCCATCGCTGCGCGAAGTCGTGAACGTCGAAGCCGAGCAGTTCGCCAACCTGCCGAGTTCGGCCCTGACCCTGGACCAGTGGCTCGCCCTGGCGCGGCGCCTCAACGAGGTATTTGCCACGGACCCTGCCTTGGCCGGCATCGTGGTCACCAGCGGCACCGACACCCTCGAGGAACTGGCGTACTTCCTCAACCTGACCGTGCGCGATCCGCGGCCGGTCGTGGTCACGGGTTCGATGCGCAATCCCAGCACCATCGGGTACGAAGGGCCCGCCAACCTCCTCGAGGCCTTCCGCGTAGCCGCCCACCCGGCCTCTCGGGACCGGGGGGTGCTGGTGGTGCTCAACGACGAAATCAACGCCGCCCGCGAGGTCACGAAGACCGACGCGCTGCGCCTTCAGACGTTTCAGGCGCGCGGCTACGGCGTGCTGGGGGTGGTCGACTCGGACGCGGTCGTGTACTACCGCAGCCCCTCCACCCGGAGGACATCGACCAGCGAGTTCGATCTGGCCGGGGTCACGGCCCTGCCGCGCGTGGACATCATCTGGGTCTACCAGGGCGCGAGCGGCGACCTGATCAAGGCCGCCGTGGACGCCGGAGCCAGGGGGCTTGTGATCGCGGCCGCCGGCGCCGGGGCGACCAGCGGGACGCAAGCCGAGGGCCTGGAGTACGCCGCCCGCAAGGGCGTGTTCATCGTGACCACCACGCGCACGGGCAGCGGGCGGATTGCGCCCGGACGCGGCGCGGGCGATGGCCCCGGCGGGTCCGGCGCGAACGCGTGGCGCCGGTTGCCGGTGTTCGTGGCGGGGCAGGACCTCGCGCCGCTCAAGGCGCGCGTGCTGCTGATGGTGGCCCTGACGAAGACGGCCGACCAGAAGGACCTGCAGCGGATCTTCAACGAGTACTGACCGGGCACCGCGCCGGCGTGGGGCGCCACGCGCGTCGACCCGGCGCAGTCCCTCCGGCACGACTGAGGGGCGCGAGCCCACTGCCCGGCCCCGCGGCCGGCCGTGTAGAATGTCCGGTGAGGAATCACCCATGAGGCTCAGAGTCGCTGGTGCGGTTGGGGTGGCGGCCGTGGTCGCGGCGGTGCTGGGGACGTCGCTGGTCCTGTCGGGCCAGGGCGCCGACTACGTCCAGGCGAACTACACCAAGTACGAATACCGGATCGCGATGCGCGACGGCGTGAAGCTGTTCACGGCGGTGTACGTGCCGAAGGATGCGTCGCAGACCTATCCGATCCTGCTGAACCGGACGCCGTACAGCGTGGCGCCGTACGGCGCGAGCGCCTACAAGACGTCGCTCGGGCCGTCGGACCTGTTCGCGAAGGAAGGCTACATCTTCGTCTACCAGGACGTCCGCGGCCGGATGATGTCCGAAGGCGAGTTCATGGACGTGCGCCCGCACCGGCCCGTGAAGACCGGCCCGGACGACATCGACGAGAGCACCGATACCTGGGACACGATCGAGTGGCTCGTGAAGAACATCCCCGGCCACAACGGCCGCGTGGGCATGTACGGCATCTCGTACCCCGGCTTCTACGCGTCGGCGGGCATGATCGATGCGCACCCCGCGCTGAAGGCCGTGTCGCCCCAGGCACCCATCGCCGACTGGTTCATCGGAGACGACTTCCACCACAACGGCGCGCTGTACCTCCCGCACGCGTTCGGTTTCCTGTCCGGCTTCGGGCGCCCCCGCACGGGCCCGACCACCTCGTTTCCGCCGCGGTTCGATTACGGCACGGCCGACGGCTACCAGTTCTACCTGAAGCTCGGCCCGATGGCGAACGTCAACGCGAAGTACTTCAAGGGTGAGATCAAGTTCTGGAACGAGATGATGGAGCACGAGACCTACGACGCCTTCTGGCAGGCGCGTAACCTCCGGCCCCACCTCAAGAACATCAAGCCGGCGGTGATGACCGTGGGCGGGTGGTACGACGCCGAGGACCTCTTCGGCGCCCTGGAAACCTACAAGAACACCGAGCGCCAGAGCCCCGGCGCCTCGAACATGCTGGTCATGGGACCGTGGGTGCACGGCGGCTGGGCCCGCGGCGACGGCGAGAAACTGGGCGACGTGAGCTTCGCCTCGAAGACCGGTCCGTTCTACCGCGAGCACATGGAGCTGCCGTTCTTCCAGTTCCACCTGAAGGACAAGGCCGATCCGAAGCTGCCGGAAGCGTATGTTTTCGAGACCGGGCGCAACCAGTGGCGCCGCCACGACGCCTGGCCGCCGAAGGCTGCCGCCATGAAGGCGCTGTACCTGCAGCCCGGCGGTGGCCTGGCGTGGGAGCCTCCAACCGCAGCCGCCTCCTTTGGCGAATACGTCAGCGACCCGGCCCGCCCCGTGCCCTACATCAGCGGCGTGGCCATCGGCATGACCCAGGAGCACATGGTGGACGACCAGCGCTTTGCCGCGGCGCGCCCGGACGTGCTGGTGTTCCAGACGGAGCCCCTCGAGCAGGACGTCACCGTGGCCGGCCCCATCGTGGCCAGCCTGAAGGTGTCGACCACCGGGACCGACGCGGACTGGGTGGTGAAGGTGATTGACGTCTATCCCGCCACCTATCCGGGGCCGCGGCCGCCGGAAGGCCCGTACTCCAGGCTGGGAGGGTACCAGCAGCTGATCCGCGGGGAGGCCATGCGCGGCAAGTTCCGCAACAGCTACGAGAAGCCCGAGCCCTTCGTGCCCGGGCAGGTGACCGCCGTGGAGTACTCGCTGCCGGACGTGTACCACACGTTCCGCACCGGGCACCGCATCATGGTGCAGGTGCAGAGCTCGTGGTTCCCGCTGGTGAACATGAACCCGCAGAAGTTCCTGAACATCAACGCCGCCACGGCGGCGGACTTCCAGAAGGCGACGCAGCGCGTCTACCACGGCAGGGACGCTGCGTCAGCGGTGAGGCTCAGTATTCTTCAGTAGACAGAAGACGGAAGACAGAAGGCAGAAGGCAGAAGGCAGAAGAAAGAGGGCGCACTCCTCAACGATGCCGGGGTATCAGGAATCGAGCCTCACGGCGACGCCCGGGGTTACGCAAGCAGGGCCTCACGTGACCCCAGGGCTGAAGCGCTGCGCTCCGTGTCATCGTGTTCTCTAGCCTCTAGCCTCTAGCCTCTAGCCTCTAGCCTCTAGCCTCTAGCC
>CAYNDV010000198.1:0-7229 GCA_964396055.1 uncultured Vicinamibacterales bacterium
CGTCGCGCGCCGCCCGGCCGGGATCGAGGCGCGGCTCGCGCGCGCCGTTCGGGACGCCGAGCGCGTCCACCCGGTGCCGGTAGGCGTCCACCTGGTGCGTGCCGCGCGCGGCGCGCGGCACGCGGCGCGTCAGCAGGGCGCCGCGCACGTCGCGCCGGAACCCGCTGCGTTCCGGGATGCCGGCCAGCGCCGCCGTCAACGCCGTGCGCATCGAGTTGGGCAGCAGCACGGCGCTCGACGCGCCGAGCGCACGCAGGGCGCGGGCGTCGCAACGCAGGGCCCCGCGGCCGCCGAGCACGACCACCTGCGCCACCCCCTCGACCAGATCGAACAGGGGTGCCACCGGCGCGCGCGCGGCGACCACCAGCCTGGCATCGGGGTCGAACCGCCGCAGGTCCGCAAGGGCCGGCAGGGCCATCACGGCGTCACCGAGCCAGTTCGGCGCGAAGACCACGCGCGTCATGGGCCCTCGGGTGTCGTCTCGTTGCGGGTGTCCCGGGTGGCGGCCGGGAACAGGCCCCGGCCTTCCTCGATCGACTCGTCGCGCCAGCGCCGATGCATCCAGAGCCAGAGGTGCGGGTGGCGGCGCACGTACATCTCGAGTACGTCGGTGCAGCGCTGCGTGAACTCGCGAATGGCCTCGGGCGAATCGTCGCGCGGCGGCTCGACGGGGTGCTCGTAGACGCAGCGGTAGCGGCCGTCCGGCAGGGGCAGGGCGAAGCACGGAATGACCGGCGCCCCGGTGCGCAGGGCCAGCATCGCCAGGGCGAGCGTCGTGGCCGCAGGTCGGCCGAAGAAGTCCACCATCACGGCGTCGGGCGCCTGGATGTGCTGGTCGATGAGCACCGCCACCCCCTGGTTGGCGGTGAGCGCGCGCAACACACGACGCAGGGCGCCGCGGCGGTAGATGACGTGGTTGCCGGTGGACGAGCGCAGGTCCTCGAGCAGGCGGTGCAGGTACGGATTGTCGAGGGGCCTGGCCAGCACGCCGAGGGGGTAGAGCGCCGCGGCGTGGGCCAGGGCGTGGATCTCCCAGAACCCGAAGTGGCCCGTGAAGAAGAGGGCGCCGCGGCCGCCCTGATGGGCCTCGCGCACGTACGCATCGCCCTCGAATTCGACCCTGGCGAGCAACTCGTCCCGCGACAGGCTCGCGAACTTGAGGAGCTCGAAGAGCAGGCGGCCGAAGTGCCGGAACACCTGGCGGACCAGGGCCTCGTGCTCGGCCGGCGTGCGGCGGGGAAACGCCGCGGCGATGTTCGCCCGCGCGATGCGGTGGTGGCGCCGGTCGAAGGTGCAGAACAGGAAGCCGACGGCGGCGCCCATGGCGCGCACCGCGCCCCACGGCAGCACGCGGGTCAGCGCGAGCGTGGCGCGGACGGCGCCCAGTTCGAGCCAGTGGCGGGCAGTCGTCAACGGACGGCGGCTCACGAGGTCCTCCCGGCCGCTGGATCGCCCACGGGCGGCCACGCGGCCGCCGCCGTCACGCGGGCGCCCGCCACGCGGGCGGCCAGCCACGCCCGGAACTCGTCGGCCGGCTCGATCGACACGGAGAGGGGCAGCCAGGCCAGCGGCATCGGGAACGGGCGAAACGGCAGCAGTCGCACCAGGTCCTTCTCGGTGGTCACCACCACCGTCGCGCCCGCGGCCGACGCCGCGGCCGCGATCGCGCGCACGTCCCGGGCGTCGAATCGGTGGTGGTCGGCAAACGCGCGTGTCCCCACCACCCGGATGCCCGCCGCCGCGACGTCGGCGAAGAAACGGTCGGGCCGGGCGATGCCGGCGACGGCAAACGCGGCGGCTCCCTGTTCGAGCGGCGCCGACTCTCGGATCGTATCGAGACGCCGGGGCGCGCCGGTGCGCCGCACGAGCGCGAACCCGTCCGCCACGCCCAGGCGCGAGGCCAGGGCGCGGGCGCCGTCTGGATCGGCATCCGGCACGAGCAGCACGTGCGCGGCGCGCGCCGCCGCCAGCGACTCGCGCAGCCGGCCGCCGGGCAACGTTCGGCCGTCCCGCGCATCGTCCTCGCTGACAATCAGCAGGTCGGCCGTGCGCGCCAGCGGCAGGTGCTGGAAGCCGTCGTCGAGCACGTGCACCGTGCAGCCGAGCCGGCGTTCGGCCAGACGTCCGGCGACGAACCGGTCGGGCGACACGAGCACCGGCACACCGTCCAGCGCGCGGGCCAGCATCAGGGGTTCGTCGCCGGCGCGGTCGAGGTCGGCGCGCAGGCCCCGCCCATCCGCGACCACCACGACGCCATCGACGGGCCGGCGGCGGGCGTATCCGCGGCTGAGCACGGCGGGCCGCTCGCCCAGATCGACGAGCAGGCGGGCCACGGTCGCCACCACGGGGGTCTTGCCCGTGCCGCCGACACGCAGGTTGCCGACGCTGACCACGGGACGGTCGAGGCGGCGCTGACGGCCGGGGCGGGCCCAGGCGCGGCGCCGCGCGCGGGCCACGGTGGCGTAGAGGGCGCTGATCATGCGGTGGCAGCCGGAAACGCCAGGACGTTGCCCGGCATGGTGGCGGCGGGCGGCAGCAGGTCGGCGATGACGTCGAGGCTGCGGGCCCGGGCGCCGCGGTTGGCCTCGACGAGGGCCCGCGCCGCCGCGCCCAGGCGTTCGCGCCGGGACCCGTTGGCCAGCAGGGCGATCAGCTGATCCTCCAGCTCGCGCGCGGAGGCCACCTGCACCGCCGCGTCCGCCCGCAGGAAGGCGTCGGCGATCTCGGCGAAGTTCTGCATGTGCGGACCGAACACGATCGCCTTGCCCACCGCCGCCGGCTCGAGGATGTTGTGCCCGCCCATGTCGACCAGGCTGCCGCCGACGAAGACGGCCGTGGCCAGCTGGTAGACCTGGGCCAGTTCGCCAATCGTGTCGAGCACCACCACGTCGGCGCGGAGGTCCTGGTCGACGGTCAAGGTCGTGCGCCGCACCGTCCGGAAGCCCGCCTGGCGCGCCAGCGCATCGACCTCGGCGAACCGCTCGGGGCGCCGCGGCACGAGCACGAGCAGCGCCTGTGGCGACAGCGTCCGGATGCGCTCGAAGCTGCGCAGGAGGATCTCGTCCTCGCCGGGAAACGTGCTGCCGGCCACGATCACGGGCCGGCCTTCGATCCCGCGGAAGTAGCGCAGCACGCGGTCGCCGCCGCGGCTGGACGCGCCCGGGGTGTCGAGGGCGTCGAACTTGAGACTGCCCGTCACGATGATGCGGTCGGCCGGCGCCCCGAGGTCCACGAGTCGGCCGCGCGTCTCCTCGCCCTGCACGCAGAAGCGGTCCACGAGCCCGAGCACGCGGCGGAACAGCGGACGGACGAGACGGTAACGCGGGTACGATCGGGCCGAGATGCGGCCGTTGATGACCACGGTGCGGATGCCGCGCGCCCGGCACGTGCGGAGCAGGTTCGGCCAGATCTCGGTCTCCATCATCACGAAGAGCCGCGGCCGCACCACGTCGAGCACGCGCCGGACGACGAAGCCGAGGTCGAGGGGGAAGTAGAAGATGCCGTCGGCCATGGGGAACTGCCGGCGCGCCACCTGCTGGCCGGTCATCGTCGTGGTCGACACGAAGAGACGCAGGTGGGGGTAACGCGCCTTCAGGTCGCCGGCAATCGCCCGCGCCGTGAGGGCCTCGCCCACCGAGACGGCGTGGATCCAGATGGACGGCTCCCGGTCGAGGTTCAGCGAGACGGGAAGCAGCCCGAGGCGCGCCGGCAGGCTGCCGACGTACTTCCGGTACCGGATCGCCTGGTAGACGAGGTAGGGCGAAACCGCCACGAACAGGAGCACGGTGGCAACCGTGTAAACGAAGTACATCGCCGGCAGGTTCAAGATACCACGCGGGTTTGACCCTGCCGAAACCGGACCATAAAATGGAGGGCTGACAGCGGCACGCGCGCCGCCCCGGAGGCCCGCCGGGCCCGGGCGGCGGCTCCCCCGCGCGCGCCCGCCCGGCAACCCGGACTTCTCACCGCCGGGGCCGACCGTCCGATGATCGGCGGCGGCACCAGGCATCTGCACGCTGGAGGGTCGAATGGCAATCCGAGTCGGTATCAATGGGTTCGGTCGTATCGGGCGCAACATCATGCGCGCCGCCATGGGCAGCAAGGACTTCGATTTCGTGGCGGTGAACGACATCACCGACACCAGGACCCTCGCGCACCTGCTGAAGTACGACTCGATCCTGGGCAACCTCGACGCGACGATCGAATCGGGTGACGGCTGGATCAGCGTCAACGGCGACAAGTTCCAGGTGCTCTCGCAGCGGGACCCCGCGGCCCTGCCGTGGAAGGACCTGGGCGTGGACCTGGTGTTCGAAGGCACGGGCAAGTTCACGGCGAAGGACGATGCGGCGAAGCACATCGCGGGCGGCGCCAAGCGCGTCATGGTGACGGCGCCGGCCAAGGGCCCCGACGCCACGTTCGTGATGGGCGTGAACCACGAGCAGTACGACCCGGCAACGCACGTCGTGATCTCGAACGCGTCGTGCACGACCAATTGCCTGGCGCCGTTCGCCAAGGTCCTCAACGACTCGTTCGGCATCGTCAAGGGCTGGATGACGACGATCCACTCCTACACGAACGACCAGCAGCTGCTCGACCTCCCGCACAAGGACATCCGGCGCGCCCGGGCGGCCGCCCTGTCGATGATTCCCACGACGACCGGCGCGGCGAAGTCGGTCGGCGAAGTGATCCCGGCGCTCAAGGGCAAGCTCGACGGCTTCTCGATGCGCGTGCCGACGCCGAACGTGTCGGTGGTGGACCTGGTCGTGATGGTGGCGAAGAAGACCACTGCCGACGAGGTGAACGCGGCGTTCCGTGCGGCGGCCGCCGGCCCGATGAAGGGCATCCTGGCCGTCGAGGACGCGCCCCTGGTGTCGATCGACTTCCGCGGCAATCCCAACTCGTCGATCGTCGACTCGGCCTACACCAAGGTCATGGACGGCGACCTGGTGAAGGTCCTGTCGTGGTACGACAACGAGTGGGGCTACTCCTGCCGCTGCATCGACCTGGCGCGCTACATGGCCGGACGGGGCATCTAGAGGTATCTCCCGTGGCAAAACTGTCCATCCGTGATCTCGACCTCGCCGGCAAGCGGGTCTTCATCCGCGTCGACTTCAACGTGCCCATCAAGGAGGGGCGCATCAAGGACGACACGCGGGTGCGGGCGTCGCTGCCGACAATCAAGTACGCCCTCGAGAAGGGCGCGACGGTCATCCTGGCCTCGCACCTCGGCCGGCCGAAAGGCGGGCCGAGCCCGGAGTTCTCGCTCGAGCCGGTGGCCGCCCACCTGGCGCGCCTGCTGGACCAGGCCGTGAGCTTCGGCCTCGACTGCGTGGGGGAACCGGCCCGCAAGGCCATCGAGCAGGCCCGCACGCAGGGCCACAACCTCGTGGTGCTCGAGAACGTCCGCTTCCACAAGGAGGAAGAGAAGAACGACCCCGCGTTCGCGCAGCAGCTGGCCGACCTGGCCGACCTCTACGTGAACGACGCGTTCGGCTCGAGCCACCGCGCCCACGCGTCCACCGAGGGCATGGCCAAGCTGCTGCCCCAGGCGGCGGCAGGCTTCCTGATGGAAGACGAACTCAAGTACCTCGGCATGGCGCTCGAGTCGCCGGCCCGGCCGTTCGTCGCGGTGCTGGGCGGCGCGAAGGTGTCGGACAAGATCGAGGTCATCGAGAACTTCCTCGGCCGCGTGGACGCGCTGCTCATCGGCGGGGCGATGGCCTACACGTTCTTCAAGGCCAAGGGCCTGCCCGTGGGCACGTCGCTCGTCGAGGACGACAAGCAGGACGCGGCACGCGCCGTGATGGCCCGGGCGGCCGAGCGCGGCGTGCGCCTCGAACTGCCCGTGGACCACGTGGTGGCCGAGAAGATCGAGGCGGGCGTGGCCACCGAAACGCTGGCGGTGACCGACGCCGCCATCGGCGAGCGCAAGGGTCTGGACATCGGCCCGACGACGGCGGCGGCCTACGCGGCCATCCTCGGCGGCGCGAAGACGGTGGTCTGGAACGGCCCGATGGGTGTGTTCGAGACGAGCCCCTTCGACGCCGGCACGACGGCCGTGGCGAAGGCGGTGGCGGGTGTGCAGGGCACGACGATCATCGGCGGCGGCGACTCCGTGTCGGCCGTCGCGAAGGCCGGCGTGACCGACCGCATCACCCACATCTCGACGGGCGGCGGCGCGTCGCTCGAGTTCCTCGGCGGCGCGGTGCTGCCGGGGGTGGCGGCCCTCACGGACAAGGCGTAGGGACCCCATGCGAATCCCCTTCGTCGCCGCCAACTGGAAGATGTACAAGACCGTCCCCGAGACGGTGGCGTACCTGAAGACGTTCACGGACCTCGTGAAGGACGTCTCCGACGCCGAGATCGTCCTCGCCCCGCCCTACACGGCCCTCTACGCCGCGGCCGAGATGGCGAAGGGCACAAACGTCGGCATCGCGGCCCAGGACTTGTTCTGGGAGCGCGAAGGCGCCTTCACCAGCGGGATCAGCGCCGGCATGATCAAGGACACCGGCGCCAGCTACGTGATCATCGGCCACTCGGAACGCCGCCGCGTCTTCGGCGACACCGACGAGGCGGTGAACCGCAAGTTGATGGCCGCGCTGGCCGCCGACCTCACGCCGATCGTCTGCGTCGGCGAAACGCTCGAGGAACGCGACGGCGGCCAGACGCTGCCGGTGCTGGATCGCCAGATCGAGCAGGGTCTCAAGGGGCTGACCGCCGAGCAGGTGGGCGCCCTCGTCATCGCGTACGAACCCGTGTGGGCCATCGGCACGGGGCGCGTGGCGACGCCGGCGCAGGCACAGGAGGCCCATGCCCATATCCGTGCGCGGCTCGCCGCCTGGTGGGGCCCGGCCGCCGCGGAGCAGTGCCACATCCTCTACGGCGGCTCGGTGAAGCCCGACAACGCCGCCGAACTCATGGCGCAGCCCGACGTGGACGGCTCGCTCGTGGGCGGCGCCAGCCTCGATCCGCAGTCGTTCGCGAAGATCGTCGCGGGATCCAGGGGCTAGAGGCTAGAGGCTAGGGGCTAGAGGCTAGAGGCTAGAGGCTAGAGGCTAGAGGCTAGAGGCTAGGGGCTAGAGGCTAGGGGCTCCGGACAGACGACGGGCGCGGCGATGTGGCACAGGGCGTCAGCCCTGCCCACCGCCGCGCCCGCCGCGTTTAGGCGTGATCTTCCTGTCTTCTGTCTTCTGTCTTCTGTCTTCTGTCTTCTGTCTTCTGTCTTCTGT
>CAYNDV010000199.1:0-7200 GCA_964396055.1 uncultured Vicinamibacterales bacterium
CGAGGCGGTCCAGCAGCGCCGGCGCCGGTACCAGGCCCTGCGCAGCCGCCTGGACACCCTCGATCTCCGCCACCGGCTGGCGCGCGTGCGCACACGCCTGGCGCAGGTGGAGGCCACGATGCGCGCGCGCCTGGCGGGCCGATCCCATGCCGCCCGCGTGCGGCTGCAGGGCGCCGCCGGGCGCCTCGACACGCTGAGCCCGCTCGGCGTACTCGGGCGCGGGTACGCCCTCTGCTGGCGCGTCGACGCGCGGACCCTCGTGCGCGACGCCGGCGATGTGGCACCCGGCGACGCCGTGCGCATCACGCTGCGCCGGGGCGCCCTCGCGTGCACGGTGACCGACCGCGAGATCGGCGCCGGGCCCGGTCACGGGCCGGCGCCGCTGGAACCGCAGGAGCAGGTATGAACGTCAACATCAAGGACTTCGAGGCCGCGATCACGGAACTCGAGTCCATCGTGAAGAAACTGGAAGAGGGCGACCTCACGCTGGAGCAGTCGCTCGAGCTGTACGAACGCGGCGTCACGCTGTCGCGCTACTGCCACGGCCGCCTCGAGGAAGCCGAGCGCCGGATCGAGGTGCTCACCGACGGCGGCACCCTCAAGCCTGCCCCCGACGCCCTCACCGAGGGCGCCGACGACGAGGACGCGCGCCGGGGCGGGGACCGCGATCTCCGGGGCAGGCGATGAACCCCGTGGCCGCGCCCGCGTTGCGCGACTACCTCCGCCAGCGGCGCAGCGAGGTCGATGATGCCCTCAGGGCCGTCGTGCCTGGCCAGGCCGGGTATCCCGCCGTGATCGCGGAGGCGATGGCCTACAGTCTGTTTGCCGGCGGCAAGCGCTTCCGGCCCGTGCTGGCCCTCGCCGCCGCCGACGCGGTGTCCGGCGGGCGCGCCGACGCGCGGGCGCTGACGATGCCCGCCGCGTGCGCCATCGAGATGATCCACACCTACTCGCTCGTCCACGACGACCTGCCGGCCATGGACAACGACACCCTGCGGCGCGGCAAGCCGACGCTCCACGTCGTCCACGGCGAGGGCATGGCCATCCTGGCCGGCGACGGCCTGCTGGCCGAAGCGTTCGTGCTGATGACGCGGGAGCCCGACGCGGCGGGCCGGCCGGACATCGCGGCGCGCAAGCTGGCGGTGGTGCAGCGCGTGGCCGAGGCCGCGGGCGCGGCCGGCATGGTGGGCGGCCAGGCGATCGATCTCCACGCCCGAGGCGCTGGCCGACATGCACGCCCGCAAGACGGGCGCGCTCATCCGGGCCTCGGCCGTGGCGGGCGCGATCATGGCCGGCGCCCCGCCCGCGGCGGTGCACGCCGTGGACGCCTACGCGGCCGGCCTCGGCCTGGCGTTCCAGATCGTTGACGACATCCTGGACGTCGAAGGCGCCGACGCGGATCTCGGCAAGACGGCCGGCAAGGATGCGGCGGCCAACAAGCCCACTTATCCGGGCATCTTCGGCCTGGAGGAGTCGCGGCGGCGGGCGGCCGCGGCCGCCGACGACGCGGTGGCGGCCCTGCGGCGCGCCTCGCTGGACGATTCGCGTCTCGCCGAGATCGCCCGCTGGGTGGTGTCGCGCACCAGTTGACCCGATGGCCGCCCCTGTCCGGACCCGGCTCGACGTGGCGGTGGTGGACCGCGGCCTCGCGCCCTCGCGCGAACGGGCCCGGGCGCTCATCCTCGCGGGCCGCGTGCGCGTCGACGGCGCCGCCGTCACCAAGGCCGGTGCGCCGGTTGCCGCCGCGGCCGCGATCACCCTGGTCGAACCGGACTTCCCCTGGGTCGGGCGTGGCGGCGTCAAGCTGGCCCATGCCCTCGAGGTATTCCGCGTCGCGGTGACGGGGCGGGAGGCCCTGGACATCGGCGCGTCCACGGGCGGCTTCACCGACGTCCTGCTCCACCACGGCGCGGCGCGCGTCGTGGCCCTCGACGTGGGACACGGCCAGCTCGACTGGCGCCTGCGCGAGGACCCGCGCGTGGTCGTGCTCGAGCACCGCAACGCCCGCGAACTGCGGCTGGACTGGCTGCCCGGCCCCGTGGACATCGTCACGATCGACGTCTCGTTCATCTCGCTGCGCCTGCTGTGGCCCGTGCTGCCCGCCGTGCTGCGGCCCGGCGCCGACATCGTCGCCCTCGTCAAGCCGCAGTTCGAGGCCGGGCGCCACGAGGTGGGCAAGGGCGGGATCGTGCGCGACCCGGCGGTGCACGACGCGGTGCTGGCCCGCGTCGCCGGGGCGGCGCGCGATGCGGGGCTCGTGGAACAGGGCCGGACGCCGTCGCCCATCACCGGCGCCACGGGCAACCAGGAGTTCCTGCTGCACCTGAAACCGGCATAGAATCGGCCCGTCACGGGAGACGCCATGACCGCCAGTCCCTCGGCCCCGCGCGCAACGTCGGCTCCGGCTTTCGCCCGCGTCGGCCTCGTCGCCAAGCCCGGCCTCGAGAGCATCGGGGCGGAGGTGCGCGCGATCGCCGAGTGGCTCGAGGCACGGGGGGTGCGGCCGGTCATCGAGGCGCGGACGGCCGCGCAGGCCGGCCTCGGCGCGCCCGGCGCGCCGGATCGCGACGCCCTGCCCCGGTTCGTGGATCTCGTCATCGTGCTCGGGGGCGACGGCACGCTGCTCGGCATCGCGGATCGCATCGCGCAAGCCGGCCTGGACATCCCGATCCTGGGCGTCAATTACGGCACGCTGGGGTTCCTGACCGAGATCGCCCTCCCGGATCTCTACGCGGCGCTCGAGACGACGCTCGCCGGCGCGCACGAGATCGACCGGCGCGTCATGCTGCACGCGCAGGTCGCGCGCGCCGGCGCCAGCCGGTCCGAGCACGTGGTCCTCAACGACGTGGCCGTGACGGGCGGCTCGCTGTCGCGCATCGTCGAGTTCCGCGTGTCGGTGGGCGACGAGGGGGTGGCGACCTTCAACGCCGACGGCATCATCGTCTCGAGCCCGACGGGATCGACGGCCTACAACCTGTCGGCCGGCGGCCCGATCGTGCACCCCGAGGTGGACGCGCTGGTCCTCACCCCGATTGCGCCTCACACGCTGACGAACCGGCCCATCGTGATCCCCGCCAGTTCGGCCGTCACCGTGCTGCCGGTGCTGAAGCGCGACGGCGATGAAGCGTACGTGACCTTCGACGGCCAGCGCGGCGAGGCGCTGGACAACGGCGACGCCGTGCGCGTCACCCGGTCCGCGCACGCCCTGCGCCTGGTCCGCGTCGCGCCCCGCAGCTACTACGCCGTCCTGCGAGAGAAACTCCGCTGGACCGAGCGGTAGCGGCTCCGTTGAGGTGTGGTCATTCTGGCTTCTTGCTTCTTGCTTCTGACGCCTGGCGTCCCGTGTTCTGCCTGAAGTACTGTACCTGAAACCTGAAGACGTTGCGGTTGTGCTCGTCGAGCGACGAGGCAAAGGCGTGGCTCCCGTCGTTGCGGCTGACGAAGTAGACGTAGGGCACGTCGGCCGGCTGGACGGCGGCCGCGAGCGAGGCCAGGCCGGGAGCCGCGATCGGCCCGGGCGGCAGGCCGGCGTAGCGGTAGGTGTTGTAGGGCGAGTCGAACGACAGGTCGGCGCGCGTCAGGTTGCCCGTGTAGCGGCCCGCGCGCTCGAGCGCGTAGATCACGGTGGGGTCGCACTGCAGGCCCATCCGGATCCGGAGCCGGTTGTGGTACACGGCCGACACGGTGGCGCGCTCGTCAGGCCGGGCCGTCTCCTTCTCGACCAGTGACGCGAGCGTCACGGCCTGGCGCGTCGTGAGCCCGAGGCCGCGGGCGGCCGCCTGCAGGTCCGGCGACCACACCGTCCGGAACCGCGACACCATCTGCGCCACGAGGTCCGCGGCCGACAGGCGCCGCGGCACGGTGTACGTGTCGGGGAACAGGTACCCCTCGAGATCGCGCGCCTGCGGATCGAGTTCTGCGACGGGCGCGGGATCGGCGGCCGCCTCGGCGAACGCGCCCGCCGGGCCGAGGCCGCGTTCTTCGTAGAGCGTCGCCATCTGCCGGATCGTCAGGCCTTCGGGAAACGTGATCGTGCGCAGGTAGACGTCGCCGCGCGCGAGCATGCCAATCACCTGGTCCACGGCCAGCGGGCGCGTGAACCGGTACTCGCCGGCCTGCAGGCGCGTGGACAGGCCGCTGCGCCACAACGCGACACGCCAGGTCCAGACGTCCCGGACCACGCCGTGCTCGACCAACCGGCGGCCGATCGCCGCCGGCGACAGGCCGGCCTCGATCTCGACGAACTGCTCGGCTGCGGCGTAGTCCTTGAACGGCATGGCAAGCCGGATGAACTGCCGCCACGCGGCCAGCCCGGCGGCCACGAACAGAACGAGGACGATGAGGACGAGCCAGCGTTTCATGGACACGGTCAGGGACAACAGGCCGTTCGGCTATTCGGCTGTTCGGCTGTTAGGCCGTCAACCTCTCCTTCTGTCTTCTGTCTTCTGTCTTCTGTCTTCTACTTCTGTCGATCCAGATACTCCTGCAGAATGACCGCCGCCGCCGCCGCGTCGAGGCGGGCCTTGCGCGCGCGCCAGTCCGGCTCCTGTTCCGCCAGCAACTGGTCCGCCTCGTGGCTGGTCAGCCGCTCGTCCTGCTCGACGACAGGGCAGCCGGCCCTGCGCGCCAGCGCCGCCGCAAACGCGCGGGCCCGCGGCGTCTGTTCGTTGGCGCTGCCGTCGAGGCGCGTCGGCAGCCCCACGACGACGGCCGCGATGGGATCGTCGGCGGCGGCGAACTCAGCCAGGACGCGCAGCACCGCCGCCGCGGCGGTGCCGGCATCGCGCGATCCGGGCACACTGCGCAGCGGGCTCGCGAGGGTGCCGGTCGCGTCGCTCACCGCGAGGCCGATGCGGCGTTCGCCGTAGTCGATGCCCAGCACGCGCATATGCCGACAGCGTACAGGGGTCGGGACGCATTTCGCAATCCGGCCCCGGCGGCGTACAGGGGTCGGGACCGTCCAGACCCCGCCATTGCGAAATCCGTCCCGACCCCGCCATAATCTCCCTGTGAAATACCCGGCATCCTGTGTCCTTCTGGCCGCCCTCGCGCTGGGCGCCGCGGCCTGTGGTTCATCGACCCCGCCGCGCGCCGCGCAGCAGAAACTGATCATCCTCGGCTTCGACGGCCTCGATCCGAAGCTGACGAAGCGGTGGATTGCCGAGGGCCGCCTGCCGAACTTCGCGAAGCTGGCCGGCGAGGGCGGCCTCTACGACCTCGAGACCAGCCACTCGCCCGAGTCGCCCACCGCGTGGGCCTCGTTCGCCACCGGCGCCAACGCCGGCAAGCACAACATCTACGACTTCCTCGTGCGCGACACCCGCACGTACATGCCCGATCTCGGCATCGTGAAGAAGGTGCCGCCCGAGTTCATCTTCAACTACTTCCCGATCAAGAAGCCGCAGGTGCTGTCCCTGCGCGGCGGCACGTCGTTCTGGGCCACGGCCGGGCAGGCGGGCGTGCGCTCGAGCATCATGACCGTGCCGGTGACCTTCCCCGCCGAGGAATTCGCCAACGGTGAGCTGCTCTCGGGCCTGCCGCTGCCCGACATCCGCGGCACGGTGGGCACGTTCTACTACTTCGCCACGGACCTCTCTCGTTACGAAGAGGGCAACACCGAGATGGGCGGCATCCTGAAGCGCCTGGTCTTCGACGGCCAGGTGGCCACCACCGAACTGGTGGGCCCGCCGAACCCGGTGGTGAAGGCGCAGCAGCGCGCCATCCACGCCAAGGGACCGGCCCTCTCGGATGCGGACAAGGCGGCGCTGGCCGACCTCGCGACGCGCGAGGACGTGCGGCTGCCGATCACCGTCCGGTGGAACCGGCCCGAGCGGCGCGCCACGATCGAGATCGGCGGCGAGACCGTCAGCCTCGAGCAGGGACAGTGGAGCAAGTGGGTGCCCCTCGAGTTCCGGGTGAACCTGCTCATCCGGCTGCACGGCATGGCGCAGCTGTTCCTCATCAAGGCCGACACCGACCTGCAGCTGTACATCTCGCCGGTGAACTTCCGGCCCGACAAGCCGCCGGTGCCGATCTCGGCGCCCGAGGCCCTGTCGAAGAACCTGTACGACCGCCTCGGGTTCTTCCGCACCCTGGGCTGGGCCGAAGCCACGTGGCCCCTCAACGAGGACCGCATCGACGAGCAGGCGTTCATGGACGACCTGTACCGCGCCTTCGACGATCGCGCGCAGGTCATCCTGCACCGCATCGACCAGGGACAGTGGGATCTCGTCGTGGGCGTCATCGAGGCCACCGACCGCGTGCAGCACATGATGTGGCGCTTCCTCGATCGGGAACACCCGATGTACGACGAGGCGCTGGCGGCGAAGTACGGGAACGCCATCGAGCGCGTCTACCGCCGCGCGGACCAGTTCCTCGGCGAGGTGCGCGACCACGTGGGGCCGGACGTCCCGATCCTGGTCGTGTCCGACCACGGCTTCCACTCGTTCCGCCACGCAGTCAACCTCAACACGTGGCTCGTGCAGGAGGGGTTCCTCGCGGTGAAGGGCGAGCGCACCGAGATGAAGACGCTCGACAACCTGTTCCTGGGCACGGGCGAGTTCTGGGAGAACGTGGACTGGTCGAAGTCGAAGGCCTACGCCATGGGACTCGGCCAGGTGTTCATCAACGTGAAGGGCCGCGAGGGCCAGGGCATCGTGAGCCCCGGCGACGAATACCGCCAGGTGGTCGACGACCTGGCGGCGCGCCTGCTGACGCTCACGGACCCGCACACGGGCGCGCGCATCGTCAGCGGCGTCTACAAGCGCGACGAGGTCTACTCCGGGCCGTACGTGAAGGACGCGCCGGACCTGCAGGTGGGGATGGTGGACGGCTACCGGGTGTCGTGGCAGACCACGCTGGGCGGGTCGCCGGCGGGACTCGTCTATCCCAACGCGCGCAAGTGGAGCGGCGACCACTGCGGGTTCGACTACAAGACCATTCCGGGCGTGCTCATCTCGAGCCGACCCATCCAGGGCGACGCCGCCCGCATCATCGATGTCGCGCCCACGGTCCTGAAGCACTTCGGCGTCGCCGTGCCGAAGGACATCGACGGCCGGCCGCTGTTCTGACGGCCATGCCCCGACCCCCGCGCCTGGCGTGCGTGGCGGTGGCGATCCTCGCGCTGACCGGCGCGGCACCGGCCCGCCAGGCGCCGGCGCCAGCCGGCCCGTCAGCCGAGGCGCTCGCCGAGCGCGCCGC
>CAYNDV010000200.1:0-1176 GCA_964396055.1 uncultured Vicinamibacterales bacterium
ACGTACCTGGCGTTCATGAAGACGACGTACCTGCTCGAGCCCTACGGCTACTGGCGCGGCGCGATGGGCCTGCTGGCCTTCGCGATTGCGCTGCGGCTCATGGACGACCGCAAGGCCTGATGCCGCAGCCCGGATGTCCCCCGGTCGGTACGCGCCTGGCGGCCTGGTACGACCGCCTCGCCTTCCCGCAGGGCGTCACGCCCCCTGGCCGTGCGCGCACCCGGCAGCCGTTCGCGGCCGACAGCGGGTTCGTCAACGGTGTCAACCTGCCCTGGCTGAGCTACGGCAACGACTTCGGGGCCAGCGCGTGGCGGCCGGCCGGCGGCGTGGGCGATCCGCTGCTGCGGGCCAAGCTGCGAGACCATCTCTCACGCCTCCGCGACGACGGGATCGCGCTGGTCCGATGGTTCGCCCTCTGTGACGCGCGCGCCGGGGTGCGGGAAGACGCGCGCGGCCTGCCGGCCGGTCTCGACGACCGCGTGCGGCGGGATTTCGATGCGGCCTGCGCCGAACTCGAGCGTGCGGGCCTGCGGGCGATGTTCGTCCTGCTGGACTTCCACCTCTGTCGGCCTGGGCGTCGCGAGCGCGGTGTGCGCATGGGCGGCCGGCGCGGCTGGCTGACGTCGGCGGACGGGCCGGCCAGGCTGCTGGACGACGTGCTGCGGCCATTGCTGGAACACGGCGATGCCCAGGTGTCCGTGGCGGCCTGGGACCTGTTCAACGAACCGGAATGGGTCACCCGGTTCTGCGGCACCGCCGCAGGCCCCCGGGGGGTGCCTCATCGCGTCATGCGTCGATTCCTTGGCGACGCCGCGGCTCTGGCCAGGTCGGTCAGCCGCCTGCCGGTCACGGTGGGTCTCGCCTCGGCCGCCGGGCTCGATCTCGTGCGTGAGATCGGGCTCGACCTCTATCAGGTGCACTGGTACGACGCGATCGAGCCCACGGCGCCGCTGGACACCCCGGTGGCGGAGTATCGACTCGACGGTTCGGTCCTGCTCGGGGAGTATCCGCTGGCGGGTTCGGCGCGGCGGCCGGACGCGATTGTCGCGATGGCGCGGCAGGCGGGATTCGCGGGGGCGCTGGGCTGGTCCGCGCTGGCGGGAGACGCGGCGTCCGGCCCCCGGCCGGACGCCGCTGGGCGGGGCTGAAGCCCCGCACTACAACGCCTCTCCTGTC
>CAYNDV010000200.1:1276-7022 GCA_964396055.1 uncultured Vicinamibacterales bacterium
TGTCGTGCAGGGCTTCAGCCCTGCCGGGTGCCCCTCGGCCGCGTCAACCGCGGCCGCCGAGAATCGAATCGACGCGGTTCTCGACCACGTCCTCCTGCGAGAAGCCGAAGACCTGCAGGTAGTGCAGGGCCGAATCGAGCAGGGCCCGCTGCGGTACGAGGCCCACCATCTCGACGCGGCTGACGCCCGCGCCGAAGCGGCGCAACTCGGTCTTCACGGCCTCCAGGATCCGGTAGAGCGGCGTTGCCTGGAAGTTGCCCACCGTGATGTTCAGCAGCGCCTGATTGCGCGTCCGGTCCAGGGCGGGATAGAAGTGGACGCCGGGCATGCCCGTGGTGGGGCTCGACAGCACGTCGGCCACCCACTCGGCCGCTTCCTCATTCTCGGTGGACAGGTAGGCCTTGAAGTTCACGATAGGCAGGCGCGCGCCGATGATCGTCGCCCCCTTGTCGGGCGGAAAGACGTCGGGCCCGAAATCGGGCTTCCACGCCGGGTCGGTCATCTTGGCGGCAAATCCCTCGTACTCGCCTTCGCGGATGTTCTCGATGTCGCGGCGGGCCTTGGTCCGCGCCGACTCGGCGAACATGTACACCGGCACCTGGAAACGTGCCGCCACCTGCTCTCCAAACTGCAGCGACCACTCGACGGCGGTCGCCACGGGCACGTCGCGCAGCGCCACGAACGGGAAGACGTCCACGGCGCCGATGCGCGGGTACTCGCCCTGGTGCTGGCGCATGTCGATCTGCCCCAGCGCCTCCTCGTAGAGCAGGTACCCGCCCTCGAACACGGCGTCCTTGCGGCCCGTGAACGAGAAGATCGTCCGGTTGCGCGTCTGGTCCATGGACACGTCGAGCACCACGACGCCGGGCACGCGCTCGAGCTTCTCCTGCAGCGACTCGATGAACGCCTGATCGCGGCCCTCGCAGATGTTCGGAACGACGGAGATGATCTGGGACATCGTGAGCTCCTAGAAGAGTCCGAGGAAGACGCCGGCGGCGATCGCCGATCCGATCACGCCGGCGACATTCGGCCCCATGGCGTGCTGCAGCAGGTAGTTGGACGGATCCTCGGCCTGGCCCACCATGTGGGCCACGCGGGCCGAGTCGGGGACGGCCGACACGCCGGCCGCGCCGATGAGGGGATTCACCTTGTCCGTGCTGAAGACGTTCATGATCTTCGCGAACAGCACGCCTCCCGCGGTGGCCGTGCCGAACGCCACGCAGCCGAGCACGAAGATCATCACCGACTGCTTCGTCAGGAAGACGCCCGCCGACGTGGATGCGCCCACGGCGAACCCGAGCAGGATCGTGCAGATGTCGAGCATGGCACTCGAGGCCGTCTTGGCCAGCCGGCCGGTCACGCCCGATTCCTTGAGCAGGTTGCCGAAGAACAGCGTGCCCAGCAACGGCAGGCCGCCGGGCGCGAGCAGGGTCGTCACCATCAGCCCCATGATGGGAAAGGCGATCTTCTCGAATCGCGACACCTTGCGTCCGGGCTTCATCCGGATCAGCCGCTCCTCGCGCGAGGTGAGCAGCTTCATGATCGGCGGCTGGATGATCGGCACCATGGCCATGTAGCTGTACGCCGAAATGGCGATGGGGCCGATGAGGGCCGGCGCCAGGCGGCTGGACGTGAAGATGGCCGTCGGGCCGTCGGCCCCGCCGATGATGCCGATCGCGGCGGCGCTCTGCGGCGAGAACCCCAGCCACAGGGCGCCGATGAACGTCAGGAAGATGCCAATCTGGGCCGCGGCGCCCAGCAGCAGACTCTTCGGATTCGAGAGCAGCGCCGAGAAGTCGGTCATCGCGCCGATGCCGAGGAAGATCAACGGCGGGAACACGCCGGCTCTCACGCCGTAGTAGATGATGCCCAGGACGCTGTTGCCGCCCGTATTGAACACGTACTCGTGCGACACGGGATCGATCATGTACAGCGACACGCTGTTGAAGATCGACAGCGGCATCGGGATGTTCCCCACCAGGATCCCGAACCCGATCGGCACCAGCAGCAGCGGCTCGTAGTCCTTTGAAATCGCCAGGTAGAGGAACAGCAGGCCGACGAGCACCATCACCAGGTTGCCCCAGGTGAGGTTGGCGATGCCGCTGCTCTGGATGACCTGGTCGAGATAGCCCGTGATGTCGCCCGTCCGCACGTCCTTGGCGAAGTAGCCCGCCTCGAACTGCGTCACGTAGCCGAGGCTCTCGGACGCCCCCACCGTGACCACCGAGTAGATGGCGCCCACCGTCCCGTCCGCGGTGAAGAGGCGGCCTTTGGCCGCCCGCTTCAGGACGTGGGGGTCGATCTGGGCGGTCCCCTTGTCGATCCGGAAGTAGTTGCCCGACGTCTCCAGCTTGAAGGGCAGGTACTCGATCCGCAGCGCGGGGATGCTCACGTGATCGGCATCCGCGAGCGACTTGCCCTCGGCATAGCCCGTCACCCGGACGACCGTCTCGAAGTCGTCGGCGTGCACGGTCACGAAGGTGCCAATCTCGCGGTCGAGGGTGTCGCGCAGGACCCCGGTTGTCGCGCCGGGCCCCATGTAATCGTTCGTCAGCCCGTCCTGCGTGCCCTTGTGAATGCGCAGGTACTCGGCCGTGCCGTCGAAGGTCACGCCGAAGGTGGGCCGCTCGGCGGCCAGCCCCGGCACCGCCGCCAGGACGGCCAGCGCGAGCGCGAGGAAACAGGCTCGTGTCACAGGTGCCTCCTCACAGGGCCGTCATCTTGGGACGGGCCACCTCGATCAGCAGGTCACCCTCGCCGATCGTGTCGCCCTCCCGCACGTAGATCTTCGCCACCGTGCCCGAATACGGCGTCGTGATGGCGTTCTCCATCTTCATGGCTTCCATCACCAGGAGCGCCTGACCGGCCGTCACCGTGTCGCCTTCCCGGGTCTTGATGGCAATCACGAGGCCCGGCATGGGCGCCACAATCCCGCCCTCGCCCTTCCCGGGTGGGGCGTGTTTCGGCGCCGACGCCTTGGGGGCGGCCGGAACAGGCGCCACCACTGCCGCGGGCGCCGCCGGGGCGGGGACCGGGGCGGGGGCGGCCGCCGCCCGCACGGTCTCCGCGCTCACCCGCCGACGGCCCAGCTGCACGAGATCGATCTCGTACTCCTTGCCGTCCACCACCACCGTCGCCCGTTCGGGCGTCAGGTGCTTCACCTCGGCCTTGTACTCGCGGCCACCGATGCGCAGAACGTGCTGGCTCATGTCAATCCTCGTCGTCTCAGTACTGCGGGGCGGGCCGTCGGATGGTCAGGCGGGACCCGGGCTTGGACAGGTACAGCTTGCTCTCGACCTCGAGCACCGCCGCGATCACGGCCAGCACGTCGGCCGGCACCGGTTCGCTCACGGGCAGGTCGGGCGGCAGCGCCGGTGCGGGCTCGGCCACCGCCGCCGGCGGCGCGCCGTGGGTGCCGTGCCCCTCTTCGCCCCAGGTGATCCGGCGCGCGATCCGGTTGAACAGCTGGATGAAGGCGATGCACAGCACCAGGCCGATGAACACCACCACCATGCCGAGCGCCGTGACGGTCCACGCTTCAGTCTGCGTCATGGCGTCACCTCACAGCGGAATGTTCGTATGCCGCCGGGCGGGATTGCCGTCCCGCTTGTCGGCCAGCATCTCGAGCGCCTTGATGATCCGGAACCGCGTCGTCGCCGGCTTGATCACGTCGTCGATATACCCCTTGCGCGCCGCCACGTAGGGCGTGGCGAAGAGCGTCGAGTACCGTTCCTTCAGTTCGGCGGCCTTCGCCTTGACGTCCTCGGCCGCGTCGAGCTCCTTCTTGTAGATGATCTCGACGGCGCCGTCGGGCCCCATGACGGCGATCTCCGCGGTCGGCCAGGCGTAGTTGATGTCGCCGCGCAGGTGCTTCGAGCTCATCACGCAGTACGCGCCGCCGTAGGCCTTGCGCAGGATGACCGTCACCTTCGGCACGGTGGCTTCCGCGAAGGCGAACAGCAGCTTGGCCCCGTTGCGGATGATGCCGCCGTACTCCTGGGTCGTGCCCGGCATGAAGCCCGGCACGTCCTCGAGCGTGACCAGCGGGATGTTGAACGCGTCGCAGAAGCGGACGAACCGCGAGCCCTTGATCGACGAGGCGTTGTCGAGCACGCCGGCCAGCACCTTCGGCTGGTTGGCCACGAGGCCCACTGAGCGGCCGTTGAAGCGCGCGAAGCCCACCACCAGGTTCGGGGCGTACGCCTCGTGGACTTCGAGGAACTCCCCGTTGTCCACGACTGCGTGAATGACGTCCTTCACGTCGTACGGCTGGTTGGGGTTGTCCGGCAGGATGCTGTTCAACTCGGGCGTCGGCCGATCCACGGGGTCCTGGCACGGCACAATCGGCGTCTTCTCCTGGTAGTTCTGCGGCAGGTAGCTCAGCAGGTGCCGCACCAGGCCCAGCGCGTGCTCTTCGTTGTCCGCCACGAAGTGGGTCACGCCGCTCCGCGAGGCGTGCACGTCGGCGCCGCCCAGCTGCTCCGTGGTCACGTCCTCGCGGGTCACCTGCTTCACCACCTTGGGCCCCGTGAGGAACATGTAGCTCGTGCCGCGCGTCATCGCCACGAAGTCCGTGATCGCCGGGCTGTACACCGCGCCGCCCGCGCACGGGCCGAGGATGAGCGAAATCTGCGGGATCACGCCCGAGGACAGGACATTGCGCAGGAAGATGTCCGAGTAGCCCGCCAGCGCGTCCACGCCTTCCTGGATGCGCGCGCCGCCCGAGTCGTTCAGGCCGATGACCGGCGCGCCCACCTTCACCGCCAGATCCATGATCTTGCAGATCTTCTCGGCGAACGCCTTCGACAGGCTGCCGCCGAAAATCGTGAAGTCCTGGCTGAAGACGAAGACCAGCCGGCCGTTGATCGTGCCGTGGCCCGTGATGACACCGTCGGTCAGCGGCTGGTCCTTCTCCATCCCGAAGTCCGTGCACCGGTGGGTGACGAACACGTCGAACTCCTCGAAGCTGCCCTCGTCCAGGAGTTTTTCAATACGTTCGCGGGCCGTAAACTTGCCCTGGTCGTGCTGTTTCTGGACGCGCTTCTCGCCGCCCGCGCGGAAGGCCGTCTCGCGCAGGTGTGCGAGTTCGAGGATCTTGCGTTCGATGCTCATGGAAGACTCCAGGTGGGGGGAGCCGATCGGAGGTACAGAACCGACCAGGGGGGCCTGACGACCGGCTATCGTACCACGGAGCGTCGGCCCGAAGTCAAACCCGGGAGCAGACGGAGGAAACAACCCGGCCCTCTCTATCGTAGGATCAGGAAAGCCCATGAAAATCCGCCACCGCCTCACGCTGGCGTTCTTCCTGATTTCCGTACTGCCGCTCGCGATCGTCACCGCGTACTCCTACCACTCGTCCGTCTCGGCCCTGCGCAAGGCCGCCGAAGGCCAGGCCGACCAGATGGCGGCCGAAATGGGCGAACGCATGACCTGGGTCCTGGCGGACCTGGGGGACCGCGTCCAGCGCGTCTGGCAGATGCGCGCACGTCAGGGAGCACCGGCCGCCCCACCAGGCGTAATGTCTGCACCGGCCTCGGCGGCCGTTCCCGCCCCACGGCTGCGGCCGGGCGCGACCGTCAACGTGGACACGACAGCCGCCGCCGCGGATGTGCAGGCCGAAGTCCGGCGCGCCCTGGCCGAGGCGGCGCCGATCATCGAGCGCCTCGAGTTCACGCCGGCGCCAGCCCCGCCCCCGCCCCCGGACGCGCCCCATCAGCCGCGACGGCCAGGCGCAGGCCCCCGGCCC
>CAYNDV010000201.1:0-6994 GCA_964396055.1 uncultured Vicinamibacterales bacterium
GTCGTTCCTCGCGCGCCGGCGGAGCACGCCGCCCGCGAAAGGCGGCGCCGCATGACCACCCCCCGCGCCCGTATCCTCGAACGCGTACGCGCCGGGCTGCTGCGCGCGTACCTGCCCGACGCCTCGGCCGATGCCCGGCGGCCGGCCGCGCGGCCCTCTCCGGCCGGCGGCGCTCACCTCGCCGACGCGTTCCAGGCGCGCATCGAGGCCCTGAACGGCCGTGTGCACCGCGCGGCAACGGCGGCCGAGGTGGCCGACATCGTCGCCGGGATCGCCATCGCCGCGGGCGCAACGCGCTACATCAGCTGGGACGACGACCACCTGGGCTGTCCGGGCCTGCTGGCAGCCATGGCCGCGCGCGGCATCACGCGCGTCGCCAACGACGTGCCCTCGGACGAACCGGCGCGCACGCGCGCGATGGCGGCACTCGGGGCCGTGCCGCTCGGCCTGACCGGCGCCGATGGCGCCCTGGCCGACAGCGGCGGCATCGTGCTCGTGAACGGGCCGGGCCGGGGCCGCCTGCCGTCGCTGCTGCCGCCGATCCACGTCGCGATCGTGCAGGCCGCGGATCTCGTGCCGGGCCTGGGCCCGTACCTGGCCGCGCGGCCCGGTCTGTTCGACGAAGCCAGCAACGTCGTGGTCGTCACGGGCCCGAGCCGGACGGCCGACATCGAGATGACCCTGACCCACGGCGTGCACGGCCCCAAGTACCTGCACGTCGTCCTCGTGGGATGATCGATCCGTGACACTGCCAGGGCTCGGCGATCTCGACGACGGCGCGCTGACGGCCCTCGATGCCACCAGCGACGGCCGGTTCCGGACCGGCACCGGGGGCGTCACCCACATCCTGACGCCCGGCGACGGACGCGTGGAGTTCGTGGTCTTCGAGGGCCACACCCTGGCCCACGTGCGGTCGCTGCTGGGATCGGGCGCGTACTACCCGGTGCACCCGGTGCGCCTCGACCATCCGGTCCGCGCGGTGCTGATGGACCTCGACGGCACCACGGTGCACAGCGAGGCCTTCTGGGTGTGGATGATCGAGAAGACGACGGCGAGCCTCCTCGACAACCCCCGCTTCAGCCTGGAAGAGGGGGACCTGCCCTTTGTCGCCGGCTACAGCGTGTCGGAACACCTCCGCTACTGCCTCGGCAAGTACTGTCCGGATCGGACGCTGGAGGACGCCCGGCGGTTTTACTTCGCGCACGCGCACCACGAACTGGCCGAGGTGCTCGAGGGGCGCGGCCGGGCTGACGCGTTCCAGCCGGCGCCGGGCGTGAAGGAGTTCCTGCTGGCGCTGAAAGCCCGCGGCGTCCGCATCGCCGTCGTGACCTCCGGGCTGTACGAGAAGGCCTGGCCCGAACTCGTCGCCGCGTTCCGGACGATGGGCCTGGGCGACCCGCGGCGATTCTACGACGCGATCATCACGGCCGGTTTTCCCATGCGCGATGGTGAGCCCGGCACGCTGGGCGAACTGGCGCCCAAGCCGCATCCATGGCTGTACGCCGAAGCCTGCCGCGTGGGCCTGGGCGTGCCGTTCGAGGATCGCCACCACGTGATGGGCATCGAGGACAGCGGCGCGGGCGTCTGCGCGATCCGGCTGGCCGGGTTCACGACCGTCGGCATGGCCGGCGGCAACATCGTCCTATCCGGCACGCGTCCGCTGTGCCAGCACTACGGCGACTCGTTCGCGGACGTGCTGGCGCTCCTCTAGGGGCGTGGGGCGTGGGGTTCGTCAGAAGCAAGAAGCAAGAAGGGATCACGCGGTCACGCCGCACGGCCGAACGGCCGAACGGCCGAACGGCCCGTCGTAACCCTGAACCCTAAACCGCCACCGGCGCCAACGCCGCCAGGATCCGCTGCTGCACATCGGCGACGGGGCCGACACCGTTTACTTCCACCAGCACTCCGCGGGCGGCGTAGTACGGAATCAACTGCTCGGTCTTGGCGTGATACTCCGTCAGCCGCTTCACGAGCACCTCGGCCGTGTCGTCTGGCCGCTGCACCAGGCGCTCGGCCACGTCGGGCGGTGGCGGGTCGAAGCGCACATGATAGATGTGCCCGGTGACGGGGTCCGAGCGCCGGCCCGTGATCCGCTCGAGGATCACGTCGTCGGGCACCGAGAACAACAGGACGCGGTCCATCCGGCGGCCCGTGGACGCCAGCATGCCGTCCATCCATTCGGCCTGCGCGACGGTGCGCGGATACCCGTCGAGCAGGAACCCGTTGCGGCAATCCGGTTCGGCCAGGCGTTCCTGGACGAGCCGGTTCACCAGGTCGTCCGGAACGAGCAGCCCGGCTTCCGAGTAGGTCTTGAACTCGAGACCCAGCGGGGTCTTGTTCCGGATGGCTCCGCGGATGATGTCGCCGGTGGAAACCTGCGGGATTCCGAGCTCGTGCGTAATCGTATCAGCCTGCGTGCCTTTGCCGGCACCGGGGGGACCAAGAAGGATGAGGTTCATGCGCCACCTCGCCGAAGACAGGGAAAGACCCGGCCCGGCTGGCGCCGGTCCGGCAGGGGGCTGGGGAGATGATACTAGACAGAAGCAAGAAGCAAGAAGCAAGAAGGGATCACGCTGTCACGCTGTCACGCTGTCGCGCTGTCGCGCTGTCACGCTGTCACGCTGTGAGCACGCCGACGTAGTGCAGGGCTTCAGCCCTGCGGTCTCTCGGTGACGAGCACCTTGTCGACGCGGCGGCCGTCCATGTCCATCACCTCGAACCGCCAGCGTTCCCAGTCGAAGAACTGGCCGGCGGTCGGGATGCTCTTGAGCTGGTGCAGCACGAAGCCGCCCACGGTCTGGTACGCGGCCTCGTCGTGTCCCGGCAACGGCGGCAGGTCGAGAGCCTCGACGAGTTCCTCGATGCTCAGCAGGCCGTCGACCAGCCAGGAGCCGTCGGCCCGGCGCACGGCACCCGCCGGCGGGGCCTCGCCCGCGGTGGGGATATCGCCCACGATCGACTCGAGGATATCGTTGTGGGTGACCAGTCCCTGGATCGATCCGTACTCGTCGGCCACCAGCGCGATGTGCGCGCCGTGCCGCTTGAACGCCTCCAGCACCTGCGGCGCGGGCATGGTTTCGGGCACGAAGACCGGCGTGCGCAGGATCTTGTGCAGGTCGATCGCCCCGCCGCTGAGCGACTGGATCAGGATGTCCTTGGCGCGGACCACGCCAATCACGTTGTCGGTGTCGTGCTGCGTCACCGGGAAGCGCGACCGGTGGCTGCTGCGGAGCTTCTCCAGGATCTCGGCCGGCGTGTCCTCGACGTCGAGCCACATGATCTTCGTGCGCGGCGTCATCAGCATGCCCGCCGTCCGATCGCCGAGGTGCAGGACGCCTTCGAGCATTTCCTGCTCAACTTCCTCGAACACGCCGCTCTCGGTGCCCTGATTGATGAGGACCTTCAGCTCCTCCGGCGTGATCACCGGTTCCTGCGACGGCTTGATGCGGAACAGCCACACGAAGAAGTTGGTGGACGCGTCGAGGACGCGCACCACCGGCGAGGCCAGCCGCGCCAGCGTGCCCATCGGGCCCGCCACCACCGCGGCCACGCGTTCGGCGTGGTTGAGGCCCAGGCGCTTGGGGACCAGTTCCCCCACGACCAGCGAGAAATACGTAATGCAGACCACGACGATGGCAAGGCCGATCGCCTCGCCGTAGCGGGCCAGCGCCGGCACGCCCTGGAGCATGGCGGCGATGTTCTCGGCGATGGTGGCGCCGCCAAACGCGCCGGCCAGGATGCCGACCAGCGTGATGCCCACCTGGACGGCGGCCAGGAACCGGTTGGGGTTCTCGGCCAGCGCGAGGGCCGCGCGTGCCCGTTCGTCACCCTCGTCGGCCCGCTGCTGCAGCTTGGCCTTGCGGGCCGACACCACGGCAATCTCGGCCATGGCGAACACACCATTGGCCAGGATCAACAGGGCGATGATCGCGACTTCGAGTCCGATGCCGTTCACGGGGGCTCATTGTACCCCCGGGGGCCCGGGATGTGGGGAGCAAGGCGTGGGGCGTGGGGCGTGGGGCGTGGGGCGTGGGGCGTGGGGCGTGGGGCGTGGGGCGTTGAGGATTGTCAGAAGCCAGAAGCCAGAAGCAAGAATGGATCACGCGGTCACGCCCCAACCGTGAACCGTGGACTCTGAACCGTGAACCGCCCTCTGGCCGAACGGCCGACAGCCGAACGGCCCAACGGCCTGCCCTGAGCGAGCCCAACGGGCGAGCCGAAGGGCCTGTTATCATCCCGCCATGCGACTGACCCTTTGCGCCGCACTGGCGGCTGTCATCCTGGGCTGCCCGGGCGCACCGGCCACGGCGCAGCCCGTGACGCCCGCCGCGCCGCCGCCGAACGTGGTGCTCATTCTGGCTGACGACCTTGGGTACGGCGACCTGAGTTCGTACGGGCATCCGGTGTTCCGCACCCCGCGGATCGATCGCCTCGGCGCGGAAGGCGTCAGGCTGACGACGTACTACTCGCCGGCGCCGTCGTGCACGCCCTCGCGCGTGGCCCTGCTGACGGGCCGCTACCCCATCCGCACAGGCCTGAACAACGTCGTGATGCCCGACGATCGCGCGGGCCTGCCCCAGTCGGAGATCACGCTGGCGGAGACGCTGAGGGCGGCCGGCTACCGCACGGCGATGGTCGGCAAATGGCACCTCGGTCACCAGCCGGGCATGTGGCCCTCGGACCAGGGTTTCGATCAGTACTTCGGCCTGCCCTACAGCAACGACATGATTCGCCCGTGGGTGCAGACGGACGTCCCGCTGCGCCTCTACCGCGGCACGGAGGCGCTGCCGGGCGAGGTGGACGTCAGCACGCTGACCGGCCGCTACACCGACGAGGCGCTCCAGTTCATCCGCGCCAATCGCGACCGGCCGTTCTTCCTCTACGTCGCACACTCCATGCCGCACGTCCCGATTGCGGCCTCGCCGGCCTTTGCCGGAACGTCGCCGGGCGGCCGCCTCGGCGACGTGCTCGCGGAACTCGACGGGAGCACGGGCCGCATCCTGGACACGCTCGCTGAACTCGGGCTCGACCGACGGACACTCGTAATCTTCACGAGTGACAACGGCCCGTGGCTGAACATGCCGCCGCGCATGCTGCCCGACGCGCGGGTTGTGCCCACCGACGCTGGCAGCCCGGGTCCATTCCGCGGCGCCAAGGGGACGACGTGGGAAGGGGGCGTGCGGGTGCCGTTCCTCGCCCGGTGGCCTGGCCGGATCCCCGCCGGCGTCGTGCGCGACGATGTGGTGACGGCGATGGATGTGTTCGTGACGGTGGCGGGCCTGGCGCGGGCGGCGGTGCCGGCGGATCGGCCGATGGACGGCCGCGACGTGTGGCCCGTCTGGACGGGCACCGGCGCGGTGCCGTTCCAGCATTTCTACTACTTCAATGGCACGCACCTCGACGGCGTGCGGGACGCACGGTGGAAGCTGCGCTGGAACGGCACCGGTCAGGACGCGAGGCTGGAACTCTACGACCTGTGGCTGGATCCGTCGGAACGCTACGACATGGCCGGTCGCGATCCGAACGCCGTCACGAGGCTGTCGGCCGCCGCAGCAGCGTTCGCGAACAAGACCGGCGCGAAGGGAATCTGGACGGTCAGGTAAGTCGCCACCGAGGCGGGATCCGTCACTTCGGCGTCTGGTCGCGCACCCGGTACGCGGCGGCCAGCGTCGGCCCGACGCCGTAGGACGAGAACAGCACGCGCAACGCGGCGCTGTCGCCCGCCATCCGCTGCCGGAACACGTCAACGTTGAGGGCTTTGCGCGCGGCGTCGAGGGGCTCGCCACGCGCGATGGCCGACGCGGCGTGCGCGTCGACCGCGCGCAGGAAGTCGCGCAACAGCGTCACCTGGCCGTCGCCCCGGTAGACGGGGCCGTGGCCGGGCACGTACACCCTCGCGCCCAGCGCCAGCAGGGCATCCAGGCTGGCGGCCCACTCCCCGGGAAACGACTGATCGCCGCCAACAATCGGGATCGGCCCGACCAGCAGATCGCCGGTCACGACCACGCCCTCCGCCGGCAGCACCACGGCGAGATCCCCGTGGGTATGGCTGCGCCCGAGACGCCGGATCTCGATGGCGCGCCCGCCGCGATGCAGCGTCAGCGACTCGTCCGCGATCAGCGTCGGCGGCACGATCTCGATGCCGGGCACCGCCGCCACCAGTTCGTCGATCAGCACGACGTCGGCTTCGTACGCGGCCCGTTCGTCCGCGGCCATCGGCGCGCCCGTCAGGCTCTTGCCGTCGGCCAGCGCCTGGCGAAGCCCAGCCGCAAACGCCTTCGCCTGCTCGCCCATGTCGCGGCGATTGGCCGCGCCCTTCTCGACCAGGTCCTTCCGCACGAAAGCATGCCCGATGAACTCGACGCCGGGGAACGCGCGGCGGTACACCTGGTTGCCCGACACGTGATCGACGTGCCAGTGCGTGTTCACGACGTAGCGGACCGGCTTGGGGGTAATCCGGCGCAGCGCCGCCACCGACGCCTCGGCCGAGGCCGGCGTCAGGTTCGTGTCCACCACCACCACGTCCTCGTCGTTGACGATGAGGACGACGTTGCAGTCGTTGAGGAACCCGGTGGGCTTGGTGGGGATGAGTGCGTGGACGCCAGGCGCCACCTCTTCGACGGTGAACGACGGGGCGACCGTCGCCCGGGGAGCGGCCGGGCTGGTCTGCGCGCGGGCCACGGCACCCGGCATGAAGGAGACGATCAGCGCGAGCGAGACGAACCAGCTGGCGGGCAGCGGCAGGCCTGCGGGCTTTCGAAGCGGGGGCATCGGACCTCCAAGGGTGATACCCCAGTATGACGTTTCAGTTGGCCGTTTGGCCGGACGAAGGTTCACGGTTCGCGGTTCACGGTTATGAACGGCCGTTGGGCCGTTCGGCTTTCGGCCCGTCGGCCGCGCGACAGCGTGAACGCCCCGAAACGTCCGGCTGAAGCCTTACGCCACGAAAGTCGAGTCCCGAGTCTCCAGCCTCTAGCCTCCAGCCTCCAGCCTC
>CAYNDV010000202.1:0-6983 GCA_964396055.1 uncultured Vicinamibacterales bacterium
CCGCGCGGGACTGCGCTGCGCGCGGCTGCGGCGTCTGCCGGTGCGGCCCTGCGACGGACCGGTGCCGGTGGCGCGGCCGTGGTGGTCGCCCTGGGTGCCGGGCTGTGGCGTGTCATGGCCGGTGGCCTGCGAGGTACTGCCGGGCTCCTGGCCGGTCTTGCGGATGGCGCGGTGCGTGGCACGCTGGGGCTGGTGCGGGCCGTTGCCGCCGTGGTGACAGGCTCGGCCGTGGTGGTGACCCGATCGGCCGCGGGTGTGTTGCGCGCCGCAACAGGTGGCGCCCGGGCGGCAGGCGATCTGCGCAGGGCCGCAGCGGGCTCGGCGGCGTCCGTGGTCTCGCGTGCCGGCCGGGGCGTCGTGGCCACGTCGCGCGGAATGGCTGGCGCGGCCGGCGTCATCGCGGCCGGCACGGGCGGCGCGCTACGGGGCGGGGCGAACGCCCTCGTGCTCGGCGTTCGGACGGTCGCGTCGGGACTCGGCCGCGGGCTGCGTGCGGGTGCAGGCGCCCTGTTGCGCGGGCTGACGGGTGTCGCGTCGGGACTCGGCCGCGGGGTGACGGCTGCTGCCTCCGGGTTGGCGCGCGCGCTCCTGGCCGTCGTTCGCGGGGCCGACGCCCTCGGCGGGACGGCGCTTCAGGGCTTCGCCGGTGCGGCACGCCTCAGTTGGTCCGGCCTTGCCGTGGCAGGCGTGGCGCTGACGGCGACAGGTGCGTGGGTCGCGCGGGTCGCGTTGCGGGCCGTCGGACTGGTGGTGTCTGGCGGAGCCGCCGGCCTGACACGCGGTACGGCTGCGGTGGCGCGCCTGTTGCGCGCCGGCTGGGCTGCCGGAGCGGCCGTAGCGGCTGGCGCGGCGGGCGGGCGGGCGGCCGTGCTGCCCGTTGCCCAGGCCGTGCGCCGTGCCGGATCGCTCGAGGTGAGCCGCCCGGTGGTCTGCGCGGCCCTGCTCTCGGTGATCGCCTGGCCGGGGATTCAGCTGGCCAGGGCGCAATGGCAGGGCATGCTCGACCCGTGGCTCGCCAGCGAGGAGCCCTCGCCGTCTGCTGCACCGGCGCGGGCCAGCCTGGCGGCGACCACGGGCGGGCTCCGCCTCACCACCGATCCGTCCGGCGCACAGGTCTGGATCGACGGACGATTGCGGGGCGGCACGCCGCTGGCGCTGGCGGGGCTGAGGGCTGGCCGGCACACGGTGGTGGTGCGCGGCCCCCGAGGGTCGGTGACGACCGACGTGCAGGTGGCGGCCGGCGAGACGGCGGAGGTGGCGATTCCGATCTACCCGGGCTGGCTGGCGGTGTTCGCGCCGGTCGAGCTGCAGGTGCTCGAAGGCGGGGCCAGCCTGGGGACGACCGAGGACGGCCGGATGCTCCTGCTGCCCGGCAGCCACACCGTGGAGCTGGTGAGCGAACGGCTCGGCTTCACGAGCACCCGGACGATCGAGGTGCGGCCCGGCGACGTGGCCGTGCTCAACGTCGAGTTGCCGCCCGCGCCGCTCGAGATCGTCGCGCCGGACGGCGCCGAGGTGTGGGTGGACGGGCGTTCGCTCGGCCTCACGCCGCTGCCGCCGCAACACGTGGCGGTGGGCACGTGTGAGGTGGTCGTCCGGCACCCGGAGCTCGGCGAGTTCCGTCAGCCGATCACGATCACCTACCGCGCGCCCAACCGCATCGTGTTCGAGCCGTCGCGGTAGCGGGCTACTCCTTCGGGCCGACGCCCCAGTAGTTCACGGCCTGCGTGTCGGCGTGCCGGCCGTAGCTGCGCACCTCTTCCTTGGTGACGAAGTACGTTTCCTGGTGGCCGTACACGCGCGAGAAGACCACGCGGCCCGTGTGGCCGCCAGGCGCGGCGAAGCTGATCTCGGCCATCGACTTGTCGCGCTTGGACGTGAGGTCGCGCGAGCAGAGCGGGCACGAGAAGCGGACCTCCTCGTTCTTGCGGAGCTGGAACGACTCGGGCGCGATCACGTGGTAGTTGCCGGGCTGCGGGCTGAAGAGCAGGAGGGCCTTGCGGGCGCCGCTCTCGGCCTTCAGGATGATTTTCACGTTCGGGTTGAGAATGCCGTAACACTTGGGGCAGTGGTAGTTGCGTTTCATGACGGTTCCCTCCGAACCTCGCCTCTGATGCTGCAGTCCCCGGGGCCCCGGCCCGTCGACGGCGCGCCGGCCGCCCCGCGCGATGCCGGGCCGAACATCCATGTGGATGCAGGAATCGTATCACCGTTGAGCGGGTGCGCGGAGCGCGGCGTCAGGTCCGGTCGAGCACCTCACGCACCTTCGTGGCCAGTGACAGCCGCGAGAACGGCTTCTGGATGAACGGAACCCCGTCCTCCAGGATGCCCTGAGGCGCAATCACGTCGGCTGTGTACCCGGACATGAACAGGTGCTTCAGCCCCGGGTACCTCGCGAGCAGCAGCGCCGCGAGATCGCGGCCGTTCATGTCCGGCATGATGACGTCGGTGATGAGCAGATCGATGCGTGACGCATGCGAAGCGGCGATCCGGACGGCCGCGGCCGGCGTGGCGGCCGGCAGCACCGTGTAGCCCAGGCCCTCCAGCACGATCGTGGCCATCGTCAGCATGGCTGGCTCGTCTTCGACGAGCAGCACCGTCTCGGTGCCGCCCGCCACGCCGCCGTCGCGGCTGTCGTCCGACGCGACGGGGGTCCCGCTGGTGTGCCGCGGGAAGTGCGCGGCCATGGTCGTGCCCCGGCCGGGCTCGCTGTCCACCGTGATGAACCCCTCGTTCTGCTTGACGATGCCGTAAACGGTGGCGAGGCCGAGGCCCGTGCCCTTGCCCAGGCCCTTGGTCGTGAAGAACGGCTCGAACAGCCGCGACAGCACGTCCTCGGTCATGCCGCACCCGTCGTCGGTGACCGAGACGCGGACGAAGTCGCCGGGCAGCATGCCGGGCCGCCGCGAGGAGCTGTCCGGGTCGATCGTCACGTTGTCGAGGGCGATGCGGACGTGCCCGACGCCGGAGATGGCGTCCCGCGCGTTGACGCAGAGGTTGGCGAGCAACTGGTCGATCTGCGAGGGATCGACCTTCACAGGCCAGAGGCCCGGGCCCGGGGCCACCTCCAGGCGGATGTCCTCGCCGATCAGCCGGCGCAGCATCGCCGCCATGCCGCGCACGGTGTCGCTCAGGTCGAGCACCTGCGGCGCGATGGTCTGGCGGCGCGCGAAGGCCAGCAGCTGGCGCGTGAGCTCCGCCGATCGCCGGGCCGCCCGGTGGATTTCGTCGAGGTCGTCGCGCAGGGGATCCGACGGCTTGATCTGCGCCAGCGCCATCTCGGCGTGACCGAGGATGACGCCGAGCATGTTGTTGAAGTCGTGGGCCACGCCTCCCGCCAGGCGGCCCACCGACTCCATCTTCTGCGCCTGGCGCAGCTGCGCCTCCAGCGCGCTGTTCTGCTGCTCGACCGCCTTCCGGTCGGTGACGTCGAGGATGATGCCGTGCCACAACGTGCCGCCGTCGGGCGTGCGCTCGGGCTGCGCCTGCGACCAGCGCCACCGGAGGCCCTGGCGCGGCAGCACCACGCGGAACTCGCAGTAGAACGTGGTCAGCCGCTCGGCCGACTCGAAGATGGCGGCGGCCACCCGCGCGGCGTCGTCGGGGTGCAGCCGCCCGAACACCGGCGTCGCGTCCTCGCGGACCTCCTCCGGCAGGACCTCGTAGATGAGTTCCATGCCCGGGCTCGAGTAGGGGAAGGCCGAGCGCCCGTCGGGGTAGAGACGGTATTGATAGATGACGCCAGGCACGAGCCGGGCGAGGTTGACGAGCAGTTGCTGGCTCTCGCGCCGGACCGCCTCCTCGCGCTTGTGCTCGGTGATGTCGCGCGTGGTCGAGAGCAGGTGTGGTTCGTCCCCGAACGTGATGATGGCGGCCGACACCAGGCCTGTCCGTTCGGTGCCGTCCTTGCGGCGGAAGCGGACCTCGAACCCGGAGACCTCTCCGGCTTCCCGGAGCAGCCGCCCCAGCCGGTCACGTTCGCCCGGATCGACCCACACGCCCAGTTCCAGGGAGGTGCGGCCGATGATCTCGTCCCGGCGGTAACCCAGGAAGGCCTGCGCCGCGGCGTTGGCCTCGACGTAGCAGCCGTCCCGGACCCGCGTGAGGATGATGGGATCGGGGCTCTGGTGAAACGCCTGCTCGAACAACGACTCGAGCGGGCCGGGTGCCGGAGGCTGATCCGGGGCGGAACAGGGGCTCTGGGTGTCGTTCATACCGGGCGTCTCCCGACGGCAATGGGCGCCGGACGTCTTCGATGAAGATCCGTGCCGGGCGGGCCTGCTGGCAGCCGACTGTCCGGCAGATTATAAACGAGCAGGCCGGCATCCGTGATACGCTGAGGCGCTGGAACCTGCCGCGAGCTGTGCCTTGCCTCCGGCGTAACGAGCCTCCGCTGACTCGCTCCTCCTGAGTATCCGCCTGGCCACGACACGATCTGCACCCGACGACCGTTCTGGACGTCGGGGCCACGTGCGCCGCGATCGGCGCCTTGCGTCGCGCAGGCGACAAAGGACACAGATGAGCCGAAGGTTGTATGTCGGAAACCTCCCGTACGAGACCGCCGAAGCGGAGCTGCAGGAGCTGTTTGCGCAGGCGGGCACGGTGGCGTCGGTGAAGCTGATTCGCGACGCGGCCACGGGCCGGCCCCGCGGGTTCGGGTTCGTCGAGATGAGTACCGAGGACGAGGCGCAGCACGCCATCGAGACGCTGCACGAGCACGAGTTCGGCGGCCGTGGACTGACGGTGAACGAGGCCAAGCCGCTCCCGCTGGCGGGCGAGAGTTATGCCGGCGGCGATTCGCGGCGCCGCCCGGAGTCGCGTTGGTAGGCCGGCGCGCCGCGGCGCGGCCCGGCGCCGATCCGCGCCAGCGCCCGGATGCGACCGGGCGCGTGACGGCGATCCAGTTCGGGCAGGGTCAGGGCTTCATCCGCCTGCCGGACGAGCGGAAGGTGTTCTTCCACCGCTCCGACATGGAGGCGGGCGTGTCGTTCCGCCAGCTGCGGCTCGGCAGCCGCGTGCGGTTCGATCTGATGGACGATCCGGTGAGCGGCCCGCGCGCGCTGCGCCTGCGGCTGATGGACGCGGGGCGCTGAGCCCGGGCGCCGTCACACGGCGAAGTCCGGCGCCCCGTCGGACGCCTCGTCGTGCAGGGCTTTGGCCGTGCCCGCTCCCGGACACGACGCACGACTGGGCGCCCACGACGAACGGCCCGCCGGCCGCGACGAACCGTAGTACTATGGGCCGCGGCATCGCCGCGGGCCGGCCCTGAGCGTCCGGCGCGCGGTTCCGAACGCCCGTCCGTCCGACGCCCCCGCCTTGATCCCGCCCCCAGACAGGAGATCCCGTGACACGCGCCACTGTGCTCGTCGGCGTCGTTCTGGCGGTCGGGGGGGCGGCCCACCTGGCGGCGCTGAGTCCGCCGCAGTACACGCTGCAGCGGATGCTCGTGCATTCCGTCGGAGCCCGGCCCTGTGTGGCGGTCAGCGAGGTCATCACCGTCGATGACACGCACGCGCGCATCGAGGTGAAGGGGTGCAACGATGCGACGGCCGCCGCGCTGGCTGCGGTGCTCGTGCCCGAGCACACCTTCGGAGGCCTGATCGTGAACGTGGTGGCCGTCGACCGCACGGGGAGCGTCGTGGCCGACCCGCTCGCGGGCCGTACGACGACAGCGGAGGAACTGCGCGCGCTCTTCGCGAAGGCGCTGCGGACGGGCCGGTGTTACCGCGGTGTCGCGCTCGGCGGCGGGCCGCTGACGGCCGACCTGTGGGTCGAATTCAAGAAGGTGGTCGTGCAGTTCTGGAACGACGACCTCAGCGATCGCTACGGCAACGCCAGCTACGTGGCCGAGGACGTCTTCCGGGTGGTGCTGAAGACCACGTTCGAAGGCGGCGAGGGGCCGCTCTTCGTCGGGCTGACGACCTCGACCCAGCCGCGTTAGGCGGCCGCGGCGTCACGGCGATCCAGTGAGGTCAGAAGCGCACGGTGACGCCACCCGTCATCTGGATCTGCGAGGCGTACTGTGACTTCGACGTGGCGTAGCAGCCCCAGTACGGATCGCACCACCATCCGGTGGCATCCGACTTGATGTAGGTGGGTGTCATCCGCAGTTCCGCGCGGGCACCGATGCGTCCCCTGTAGACCTTGACGCCGCCGCCGAACGTGGACGAGAAGCGGCTCTGCCCGGGGATTTCGCGCGTCTTGCCGTCCGCGCCCGCGTACGACATGGACGAGTAGGACGTGGCGCCCGCCCCGCCGAAGAAGTACGGCCGCACCGACGAGTCCCGGTTGCCGAAGTTGTACGCCAGCGCGAGGTGGTAGTTGCCGATGTTCACCGAGTCGACTTCCGTGGTCGTCGTGCCCGAGACTTCCAGCGTGGTCGGCTGGCGGTCCAGGATGAACTCAACCTCGAAGCGCCTGGTCAGGAAGACGCCCAGCGTGAAGCCCCACGACATCGAGTCGGCCGGGTCGACCCGGTCGTAGGTGTTGCCGTCGGACGCCTTGACGGGGGTGGTCGCGCCGACGCCGTCGGCGAACGTCCAGCCCACGCGGGCGCTGCCTTCGAAACCGATGGCCTTGAGGCCGGTCGCGACGGGTCGGTACGGGGGGGGCGGCGTCGACGGGTCGAAGTCCGCCGTGGCGGTGGCGCCCATCGTGACCTTCGTCGTCACGAGCGCCGGCCCGAAACCGGGGGCCGCGGCCGTGACGTCGTACGTGCCCGGCGGCAGGTAATCCAACCGGTACTCGCCGCGGTCATTCGTGGTCGCCGTGAAGGTCGTGCCGGACGCGGTGTGCCGCGCCCTGACCTTGGCGGCCGCCACGGGGACCGCGTTCGCGGCCACGACGGTTCCCTGCAGGCTGCCCGTGCCCTGCGCGTGCGCCATGGAGCCGATCAACACGCACAGTGCCACCACCAGGGCCCCGTGTTTCACGCCTGCCAGCCAGTTCATGGATGCCATTCCAATCCGTCTCGATGTGAGGTT
>CAYNDV010000203.1:0-6869 GCA_964396055.1 uncultured Vicinamibacterales bacterium
AGGTCGTCGACGATGCGCCAGTAGCGGCCCGGATCGGGGTAGAGCGGCGTCGACTCGAAAATCACGCTCGTGGCGCCATTGGCCAGGGGCCCGTAGACGATGTAGCTGTGGCCGGTCACCCAGCCGACGTCGGCGGCGCAGAAGTAGATGTCGCCCGGGTGGTAGTCGAAGACGAGCCGGTGCGTGAAGGCCGAGTAGACCAGGTACCCGCCCGTGGTGTGCATCAGGCCCTTCGGCTTGCCGGTGCTCCCCGACGTGTACAGGATGAACAGCGGGTCCTCGGCGCCCATCCAGGCGTTGGTGCACGTGGACCGCTGCTTCGTGCACTCCTCGTCGAGCCAGAAGTCGCGCCCCGCGCGCATCTCCACGTCGGCGTCCGTGCGGCGCGCCACCAGCACGGCGTCGATGGATGCCATGCCCTCGACGGCGCGGTCCACGGTCTTCTTCAGCGGCACGCGCTTGCCGCCGCGCAACCCTTCGTTGGCCGTCACCACGACCTTGCAGCGGGCGTCGATGATGCGGTCGCGCAGGGACTCGGCCGAGAAGCCGCCGAACACCACCGAGTGCACCGCCCCGATCCGGGCGCACGCGAGCATCGTGTAGATCAGCTGCGGCACCATCGTCATGTAGAGGCACACGCGGTCGCCCTTGCGGACGCCGTGGGCCAGCAGCACGTTCGCGATGCGGCAGACGTTGTGCTTCAGCTCGCGGTAGGTGATGTGCCGGTACTCGCCGGGTTCGTCCATGGCCCAGATGAGGGCCGTGCGCTCGCCGCCCTCCGGCAGGTGCCGGTCGATGCAGTTGAACGAGGCGTTGAGCCGACCGCCCGAGAACCAGGCGAAGTCCACCTCGTCGTAGTCGGCGTCGAACACCGAGTTCCAGTGGTGGAACCACGTCAACGCCTTGGCCTGCTCGCCCCAGAACCACTCGGGATTGTCGAGCGACAGGCGGTACAGGCGCTGGTACTCGTCGAAACTGCGGATGTAGGCGCGCTCCGCGACATGAGGCTTGACCGGGTAGATGTCCTGGGCCATCGGGGGTTCCTCGTCGGCAGCGGGGCCGCCGGCGCGGCGGCACCTCGCCGCCGGCCCCGGCAGGCCGACCGTCGTCCTCGTCAGATTGACCGAGTGTGCCCCGCCCCACGCCCGGCGCGCAACAGCAAAGTGCGCTGGACGGCCCGGGCCCGGGGGGCGCCGGCGCGGCCGGTTGTCAGCGGTGCCGCTTTCGACAATACTAGGCCGCGACCGACGCCAGCCCATGACTCTTCCGCCTGTCTCGCCGCGGCCGACGCCTCACTGGCGCCACTTCGCGACGCGCACCGTCCCGCCGGCCATCCTCACGTTCGCCCTGTTCCTCGGCCTGATCTTCGCCGTCGTCATCCCGACGATGCGCGAGAGCATCCTCGAGCGGAAGCGGGAGATGATCCGGGAACTCACCCAGGCCGCCTGGTCGGAACTGGCCGACCTCGAGGCGCGGGAGCGCGCAGGGTCGATGACGCGGGACGCGGCGCAGGCCGCCGCCATCGCCCGCATCCGCAGCCTCCGCTACGGCGACGACGGCAAGGACTACTTCTGGATCACCGACCTGCACCCGCGCATGGTCGTGCACCCCTACCGGCCCGAACTCGACGGCCAGGACCTCTCCGCGTACGCCGATCCCGCGGGCACCAGGCTGTTCGCCGAACATGCGCGGCTGGTGCGGGCCGAGGGGGCCGGCTACACCGAGTATCTCTGGCAATGGAAGGACGACGAGCGGCGCATCGTGCCGAAGTTGTCGTACGTCAAGGGTTTCACGCCCTGGGGCTGGATCATCGGTACCGGGATCTACCTCGAGGACGTGCGGGCCCAGGTGTCGGCCATCACCCGGCGCGTGGTGATGGTTTCCCTCGCGTTCTCGGTGCTCATCGCCGGCCTGCTCGTCTACATGACGAAGCAGAGTCTCGACCTGGATCGGCAGCGGTGGGCGGCGGAATCCGCCCTGCGCGAATCGGAGGAGAAGTACCGCACCCTGGTGGAAGGCACCACCGAGGGCGTCGTGCTCGTCGTGTCGGGCCGGTGCGTGTACAGCAACGCGCCGCTCCGGACCCTGCTGGGCTACGACGAAGGCGGGCTGGAGGGCCTCGGCTGGGAGCAGATCCTGGACCCGGTGCCCGTCGGCGGAGAGGCGCCGGCGGAGGGGCGGCCCGCGCGCGCCGTCCGGAAGGATGGCACGCGCCTCGACGTCACGGTCCGCACCGCACCCGTGTCGGTGGGCGACCGGACGGGGCTGACCGTGTCGATCCGTGACATGACCGCGCACCGGTCGACCGAGGAGCGGCTCTCAGCGCTCCTGGCCGAAATGCAGACGACGCAGTTGCTGCCCACCAGGCCCGTGGCGGCGTCGCGGCTGTCAACGGTGGCCTGCGGACTCGACACGCCGGTCCGGGAAGCGGCGGCGGCCATGACCCGCGCCGCCGCCAGCGCCGCGCTCGTCCGGGCCCCGTCGGGCGCCGACATCGGCATCGTCACCGATGAGGACGTCCGGGCCAGGCTCGTGGCGGCCGGGGCCGATGCGTCCGGGCCGGTGTCGGCCATCATGAGCGCGCCGCTCGTCCGGATCCCGGCCGACGCGCTGCTGTTCGAGGCCGCGCGCCTGATGCGCGAGCGCAACGTGGGGCACCTCGTCGTGACCGGCCCGGCGGGCGCGACCCTGGGGGTCCTGGCGGGCAGAGAAGTCCTGCACGCCCAGCAGCACTCCGTATCGGTGCTCCAGGCCGAGATCCAGTCCGCCGCCGGCATCGACGACCTGCGCGACAGCCGGGCCAAGCTGCCGTTCGTGGTCAAGTCGCTGATGGACGGCGGCACCCGGGTCGAACACGTGACGCGGGTGATGACGACGGTTTCCGATGCGGTGCTGACGCGGCTGATCGACCTGGCGCTGCCGTACCTCGGGCCTCCGCCCGTGCCGTTCGCCTTCTTCGTCCTGGGCAGCGAGGCCCGCGGCGAACAGACGCTCAAGACCGACCAGGACAATGCGATCGTCTACGCCGACACCGATGCCGGCGACGCGGACGCGGCGCAGGCGTACTTCCTCGAGCTGGGCCGTCGCGTGTGCGACGGCCTCGACGAGGTCGGCTACGCGCGGTGCAAGGGCGAGGTCATGGCCTCCAACCCGAAGTGGTGCAAGCCGCTGGGGGCATGGCTGACGCATCTCGAACGCTGCGTGCGCGCGGTGGACGAGCAGGCGCTCACCGACATGAACGTCCTGTTCGACTTCCGGTGCGCGTACGGCGAGGCGATGTTCGCCGGCGCCCTGCGCGACCACCTCAAGGCCCTGGTCGGCGGCGGTCAGCACGCTTTCTTCTTCCACCTCGCGCAGACGACCCTGCAGTTCAAGCCGCCCCTCGGCTTCTTCGGCAACATCCAGCTGGACGGCGGGGGCGAGCACCCGTCCGCGTTCAACATCAAGAACGCGATCATCCCGGTGGTCAACTTCGCCCGGATCTACGCCCTGAACCATCATGTCGAGGACACCAGCACGCTCGACCGCCTCGGCCGTCTGCTGCACCTCGGCGTGCTCCTGCGATCCAGCCACGACGAGCTCGTGCAGGCCTACACGCTGCTGATGGAGATCCGCCTCGCCCACCAGGCCGCCCGGGCCTGCGCCGGAGCCCCGGCGGACAACTATGTCGACGTGAGCCAGCTCACCCAGTTGCAGCGTTCCCTGCTCAAGAAGGTGTTCGCCGACATCGGCGTCTTCCAGGCCCGCCTCCGCACGGACTTCGCCCGGACCTCCTGACCATGCAGGTCCTCATCGTGGGCGACGTGCACGGCCGGCACGACCAACTGGCGGACCTGCTCGAGCGAGCCCGCCGCGGGCTCGCCATCGAGGCAGCGATTCAGGTGGGGGACTTCGGGTTCACGGAGGCGGCCCTGGGCGCCCTGCAGGCGCCGTTTCCAGTCCCCGTGCATGCCGTGGACGGCAACCACGAAGACCACCGGTGGCTGCAGCGGGCGATCGACGCGGGCGAGACCCGGCGCTGGGAGGAGCGGCTCAACCTGTTCTACCAGCCCAGGGCTTCGACGGCCGTGCTGGGCGGGTCGACGGTCGGGTTCCTCGGCGGCGCGCTCAACGTGGACCGGCCGCAGCGGCACAACGGGCCCGCCGGCCTGGCGAACTACATCCGGCGGCGCGAAACGGACGCGGCCGCGGCGACGTTCAATCGCGTCCGACCGCACCTGGTGGTCACGCACTCGTGCCCGGCCGGCATCGGCATCGGCATGACGGGGCCGCTGGACCTGCGCCTGGGCGTGCTGGACTACGTGGTGGGAGCGGGGTTCGACCCCGGTCCGGTCCACGACTGCGGGGACGCGGAACTCACGGCCCTGTGGTCGTGCCTCGCGTACCGGCCGCGGGCGTGGGTCTTCGGCCACCACCACCGCCTGCACGCCACCACCGTCGAGGGCACGCACTTCGTGTGCGTCGGCGAAACGGAGTCGTCTGCCGATCAGCCCGTGGTCTGGGACACCGAGGATCGCGTGCTGTGGACGGCGGCCCGCTGACGAAGGGGCCGGCGGCCGGGCGCGTGGGCGCGCACCCGGCCACCCGGCCCGGACGCGTCAGGAGGCGGCGGGCCTGGGCGCCGGCGGCTTCGTCAGCAGCGACACCACGACGAGCACCAGGAAACCCAGGGGAATGGTCACGATGGCGGGCTGGCTGAACGGCACCAGCGCCGAGGCCGGATCGAGGCCGTAGACGTCCTTGAACGCCTGGGCGCTGGAGAGAATCCAGGCCAGCGACGAGATCATCCCGACCAGGATCGCCGCCGTGATCCCCTCCTTGGTCGTCCGCTTCCAGAACAGCAGCATGACGAGCGCCGGCAGGTTGGCAGACGCCGCGATGTTGAAGGCCCAGCCCACGAGGAAGTTGACGTTCATCCGCGAGAACGCGATCCCCAGGCCCATGGCCACGACGCCGACGCAGAGCGCCGCGATCTTCGCCGCCCGCACCTTCTGGAACTCGTCCATCCGGATGCGGAGGAAGTTCGTCATCAGGTCGTGGGCCACGGCGCCGCTGGCGGCCATGATCAGGCCGCTCACGGTCCCGAGCACGGTGGTGAACGCCACCGCCGAAATCATCGCGAAGAGGAACTCGTTGAAGCTGCGCGCCAGGAGCGGCGCCGACATGTTCGTGTCGGTAACGTCCAGCGTGCCGCTGGTCATCGCCCCGAGGCCGAGATAGAGCGTGAGCACGTAGAAGAACCCGATCGCCGCGATGCCGACCACCGTGCTCTTGCGCGCGCTCAACTGGTCCTTCACCGTGTAGTACCGGATCAGGATGTGCGGCAGCGACGCGGTGCCGCAGAACAGCGCCAGCATCAGCGAGAGGAAGTCGAGCTTGTCGGCGGGCTTGTCGCTGCGGACCTTGCGGAACGTCGGGCTGGAGCCCGGCGTCATGAAGTCGCTGCCCGGCGTCGGCCGCTGATAGTACACGGTCGTCACGGCGCCGTCACCGCCGGTGACCTTGTCCGATCCCCACAGGATCACCTCGCTCTCCTGCATCGTCTGCAGGTACTCGAGGGGGCCAAGCGGGCCCGTCCGATCCACGCCCCCGGGCAGTCTCGAGGCGTAGCCGACCGGCTGGAGATCGGCCTGGTTCGCGCCCTTCCCCTGGGGCTGGCCGTTCGCCAGTTTCCGGCCGTCCGGCAGCACCGCGAGCGTCTGGGTCGCCGACAGGGTCCCGTCGGCGTTCCGGCGCCACACCCGGGTCACGTCCGTCCCGGTGTCCCGCACCCGCACGTAGGGGAGGCCCGTCCATGCGCCGTCTTCAGGCACCACCTCGGCGCCCGGCGCGGAGACGATGTCCGCCGCCGCCACGTCGCGCGCCAGGACCGCGCCGGCCTTCGCGCTCGCCTCCTGCGGGTTCGTGTGCACGCCGCGCAGGAGGATGAGGACGGTGATGATCGCGCAGAGCACCACGAGCAGCGTGCCCTTGATGAACTGCACCCACGTGGTGGACACCATGCCGGCCGTCATCACGATCAGCGTCACGATGCAGCCGACCAGCAGGACCCCGACGTAGTGCGGGAAGCCCAGCAGCGGCTGCACCAGCGCGCCAGCGCCGACCATCTGCGGGATCAGGTAGAAGCAGCTCACCACCAGCGTGCTGATGGCGGCCGCCAGCTTGATCCCCCGTGAGTTGAACCGGTTGTCGAGGGCGTCGGCGAAGGTGAACCGGCCGAGGCGCTTGAGCGGCTCGGCAATGACGAACAGCGCCACGATCCACCCGGCCAGGTAGCCGATGGAGTAGAGGAAGCCGTCGTACCCGTAGAAGGCAATCATCCCGCAGATGCCGAGGAATGACGCCGCCGACAGGTAGTCGCCGGCGAAGGCGACGCCGTTTACCGCCCAGTGGATGCCGCCGCCCGCCGCGAAGTAGCCCGACGCCGAACGCGCCCGGGCTCCCAGGTAGAAACTGATCCCGACCACGAGCCCGGCAAACACCAGGAAGACGAAGACCGACAGGGAGGAGGCCTCGTGAATCATGCCGCACCTCCCTGCCCGGACTTGCGGCAGACACGCATGTACACCACCGCCAGGACCAGGGCGAGGACGATCAGGCCGAACCCGTACAGGACGGCCAGGTTCGGCCCGCCCAACGGCGCCCGCGCCATCGCCGAGGGGTTGAAGGCGCTGAACGCCATGAACCCGGCGTAGAACGCGATGTACACCAGCAGCAGCACCACGCCCATGCGGGTGTTGTGGGCGACCACCGCCGCGTCCTCGTGCTCTTTCACGACGGGAGACTTGAAGTCGATTCCTGCCATCGCTGGACTCCGTGTTGGCCGTCGACGACGAACGAACGTTTTGTCCTGGAGACGAAGCCCAGAC
>CAYNDV010000204.1:0-6840 GCA_964396055.1 uncultured Vicinamibacterales bacterium
AGGTCTTGCTGACGCTCTCCGTCTGCGGCCCCGGGTAGACGTAGGCGATGATCGGATACCGCTTCGCGGGATCGAAGTCGAAGGGCTTGTACATCACCCCGAACAGGTCCGTCACCCCGTCGTCAGCCTTCACCTTGAACGGCTCGGGGAACCTGAAGCCGGCGTCGGTCAACGCCGTCACGTCGGTGGTTTCGAGTTCGGCGAGCTTGAGGCCCGTGGCGTCGAACAGCTCCGACACCGGCGCCAGGTCCACGCGCGAGTACGTGTTGATCAGGTACCGGCCCGAGTCGGAGATGACCGAACTGTGGGACGCGTCGCCCGGGGTCAGCAGCTTCAGCCCCGTGCCGTCCAGGTTTACGCGGTAGGTGTGCGTGAAGTACGGGTCTTCGCCCGGCTCGCGGTGATTGGCCGTGAAGTACATCACCCGCAGCTTCTCGTCCACGTACAGGACGGGACCGGTGACGAACTCACCGCTCGTGATCTGGTTCTTGAGCGTGCCGTTGGCGTCGAAGAGGTAGTAGTGGCCCCAGCCGTCGCGCTCGGACCAGTGGATGAACTCCTGGCCGTTGCCGAGCGTCCAGAGTGGCTGCGTGTCGATGTAGGTGTTGAGCCGCTCCTCGATGACCACCTTCACCTCACCGGTGGTCGCGTCGGCCCGGCACACGTCGATTCGCTTCAGGTCGCGGCTGGTCCGGTAGAAGTACAGCGCGTCCGGCGTGTCGCTGAGCCAGCGCGGCTCGGTCTTCTCCCTGTCCCGATCCCGGGCCGTCGTCCGCGCCGTGGCCACCTGCAGGCTCTGGTCCTTGAACGCCTCGGCCTTCACGGTGATGCGCGTCTTCGCCGCGCGGTCGAAGACGAGCAGTTCCGCCTGGTCCACGTGCTCCTCGCCGGGCATGGCGTAGCGGTACGTCTCGAGCTTGGGCCGCGGGGACGCCAGCGAGTTGATGACCCAGAGGTCGGCCACCTTCCGCTGATCGGTGCGCACGGCCGAGAACTTCGACGAGTCCTTGGCCCAGTGCGCCATGACGGCCGGCACGCGCGGGCCGTCCTTGTGCTTCGTGTCGCCCTTCTGGTCCTTCTTCAGATCCGTCTTCGCCTGCTCGCTCAATCGCCGGGCGAAGCTGTAGTGCTCCACCCCGTCGGTCGTGAGCTGGATCTCCTGCACCGTGGGATCGCCGAAGTCCTTCAGGGCCAGCTTGTAGTTCTCGGCGTCCATCATGAACAGGTTGTGGCCGCGCGCGAAGATGACCGTCTTGTCGTCGGGCGAGACCTGCGCCCACCCCGGCTTCTTCGGGTCCGCCTTGAAGTCCGGCTGCAGCGCGATTCTCCCGGTGGCCAGGTCGTACTCGAAGTAGAGCGTCTTGGTCGTCTTGGGCTCTTCGGCGTCCCTCTCCCCGGATGCGTCGTCCTTCTTGACGTCGTCTTTCTTGACGTCGCCCTTCTTGACCTCGTCTTTCTTCGTCTCGCCGGTCTTCTTCTCGTCCGTCTTGCCTTCTTCTGTCTTCTGCCTTCCGTCTTCTGTCTTCTTCTCCTCTTCCACCTTTTCGCCGACGATCTTCGCGTCCTTCGGCACCTCGAGCTCGAACCGGATCACCGTGTCGTTCTTCGCCCACTTCATCGTCGAGGGCTGGATCGGCAGGTGCTGCGAATCGTACGGGATACGCGTGATGCCGGTCAGCATGGCCGCCATCTTCGCGTTGTCCCAGAGCGGCGCCTTCGAGCGCTTCAGGGGATCGACCAGCATGAACTTCCGGCCCTGCGCCGTTTCGAAGGCGTACCAGAACCGGTCGCTCGTCTCGGCCCAGTGGGGGGTGACGCTGGTGTCGAAGACGAGTTTGCCGACTTTCGTGGCCGTCCAGCGGGCGGTCAGATCGTAGTTGGGCCGGGGCAGCGGACGTTCGTCCGCCGACAGCCCCGCCGAGGCAAGGACCAGGACACACGCAAGAGCACCGATGAGCACGCCACGGACCGTCGGCCGCGTGAGGTGTGACGAAGCGGAAACGGACATGAGAACCCTCCTCCCGTGCCGCGCATTGTAGCCGGGGACCTCCGGAACCAGAAACCGCCTCGTCCGGCGTGGTAGCATGGGCTCGCCTCCGGCCGCCGCCCCCCGGCCGGTCCGTCGTCCCACCCGGAGGATCCCATGCGCCTGCCCGGCGTTGCCACACCACCCGTCTGTCTCGTGCCGGCTCTCGCGTGCCTGGCCGTGCTGCTGACGGCCGCCCCGGCATCGGCCCAGGCGCCGCCCGCCCGCAGCGCGCAGGAACTCTACGCCGCCGGCTGCGCCCACTGTCACGGTCGTGACGGTCGCGGCGTGCCGGCCGAGCGGCTGGCCCTGCCCGTGCCCCTGCCCGACTTCACCGACTGCCAGTTCGCGCCGCGCGAGCCGGATTCGGACTGGGCCGCGGTCATTCACGACGGCGGGCCCGCCCGCGCCTTCCACCGCACCATGCCCGCCTTCGATGGGGCGATGTCATCCGAGGAAATTGGCCTGGCGCTGTCGCACGTCCGCACGTTCTGCGGCGAACGCGCGTGGCCGCGCGGCGAACTCAACCTCCCCAAGGCTCTGGTGACGGAGAAAGCCTTTCCGGAAGACGAGGTCATCTTCACCTCGTCGTTCGCCACCGAGGGCGATGGGGAGGTGAAGAGCAAGTACATCTACGAGAAGCGGTTTGGCGCGCAGAACCAGATCGAGGTCGTCGTGCCGGTCACGGCCTGGGCTGCCACCGGCGACTGGACGGCAGGTGTCGGCGACCTGGCCTTCGCGTACAAGCGCGTCCTGGCCCACAGTCACCGCCGGGGCTCCATCGTCAGTCTCACCGGCGAACTGGTGTTCCCCACCGGCGACGCCGACAAGCACCTCGGCAAGGGCCACGCCGTGATCGAGCCGTTCCTCACCTTCGGCCAGGCGCTGCCCGGCGACGGCTTCTTCCAGTTCCAGGGCGGCGGCGCCTTCCCGGCCGACGGCGAAGCCGACACCGAGTCCTTCTTCCGGTTCGTGACGGGCAAGACCTGGACACGCGGGCGCTGGGGCCGCGCCTGGTCGCCGATGGTCGAATTCCTCGGTTCGAAGACCCACGCCGAGGGCAAGCAGGTCCAGTGGGACATCCTGCCCCAGGTACAGGTGTCCCTCAGCACGCGGCAGCACATCCTGATGAACGTCGGCCTGCGGATGCCCATCACCGACAGTGGCAGCCGCAAGACGCAATTCGTCGTGTACCTGCTGTGGGACACATTCGACGGCGGGTTCTTCCAGGGCTGGTAGGAGGCCACCATGCGCACCATGCTTGCATCCGTCCTGACCGCCGCCCTCGGTGCCGGTATCGCCGCGTGGCCCCAGGCTGCGCCGCAGCACGTGCCCGCCGGCCCTCCCCCGACCCTCGCGACCGCAGACGCCTGCATCGCGTGTCACACCGGGATCACCAGTCCGGCCGGCGACGACGTGTCGTTCGTGTCGGCGTGGCGTCCGTCGATGATGTCCAACTCGGCGCGCGATCCCTACTGGCACGCCGGCGTCCGCCGCGAGGTGGTCGATCATCCGACGGCCCAGGCCGCCATCGAGGGCGAGTGCAGCGCGTGCCACATGCCGATGGCCGCCTACCTGGCCCGGCACGGCGGCGGTCACGGCGAGGTGTTCACGAACCTGCCGGCCGGGATGGCCATGGCGCCCCACGCCGACCTGGCCGCAGACGGCGTCTCGTGCACCGTGTGCCATCAGATTACGCCGGAAGCGCTCGGCACCCGGGCCAGCTACAACGCGCACTTCCGGCTGGGCGTGGCCGCGCCCGGCGCGGCGCCGGCGATCGGCGGCCCCTTCGACGTGGATGCCGGCCGGAAGCGGCTGATGCGATCGTCGTCCGGCTACGAGCCCGTGCGCGCCGATCACCTGAGTGAGTCGGATGTCTGCGGCAGTTGTCACACGCTGTACACCTCGTCGCTGGGCCCGAAGGGCGAGGTGGTGGGCGAACTGCCCGAGCAGATGCCGTACATCGAGTGGAAACACTCGGCCTTCCGGACGACCCGCAGCTGCCAGTCGTGCCACATGCCGCTGGTGACGGGCCAGGTGCCCGTCACGCCGGTCCTGGGCGACCCCCGGCCGAATGTGTCGCAGCACACGTTTGTGGGCGGCAACTTCTTCATGCAGCGGATGCTGAACCGTCATCGCGCCGAACTGGGCGTGGCGGCGCTGCCGGAGGAACTCGACGCCAGCGCCCGCCGGACGCTCGAGTACCTCGCGTCCGAGGCGGCCTCGCTGACGCTGGCCTCGGCGCGGCTGTCCGGCGGACGGCTCGCGGTGGACGTGGACGTGCGCAACTTCGGGGGGCACAAGCTGCCCACCGCGTACCCGTCGCGGCGGGTCTGGCTGCACCTCGTCGTGCGCGACGCGGCACGGGCCATCGTGTTCGAGTCCGGGGCCGTGCGCCCTGATGGCGCCATCGCCGGCAACGACAACGACGAGGACCCGCTGCGCTACGAGCCCCACCATCGTGAGATTACGGATCCCCGGCAGGTGCAGATCTACGAAGCCATCATGGGCGACCCGAAGAACGTGGTCACCACGGGGCTGCTCACGGCCGTGACCTACCTGAAGGACAACCGCCTGCTGCCGCAGGGGTTCGACAAGGCGACGGCATCGCCGGACGTCGCGGTCCGCGGCCACGCCTCGGGTGATGGGGACTTCATGGCGGGCGGCGACCGGGTCCGGTATATCGTAGATCTCTCGAAGGCCACCGGTCCCTTCACGGTTGACGCGGAACTCCGCTATCAGACCATTGCGTTCCGGTGGGCACAGAACCTGGCGGGGTACGCGGCGCCGGAGTCCTCGCGGTTCCTGGGGTACTACCGGGCGATGGCGGCAGGGTCGTCCGCCGTGCTCGCAACGGCTGGATTGAGGACGGAATGAGGGGAGTGCGTGGGCTCTGCCTGGCGTGGTGCCTGGCGGGCAGCATCACGGCCGCAGCTCAGCCTGCGCCGGAGAAGACGACGGGGACCGCAGGCAGGGCGGCGCCGGGTTCGGCGGCGACCCTGCAGGCGAACCTGCGGGTCTTCGTCGACTGCCGGACGGGCTGCGACGGCAGCTACATCCGGTCGGAGCTGAACTTCGTCGATCACGTGACCGATCGGGCCGTGGCCGACGTGCACGTGCTCATCACCACGCGGGGCACCGGCGGGGGTGGCAGCGAATACACGCTCAGCTTCATCGGGTTGGGCGCCTTCGAGGCCCTGCAGGACACCACCCGCTACAACACGACGAACGACGACAGCGACGACGACATCCGGCGCGGGTTGGTGCGCGCGCTGAAGATCGGGCTCCTGCGCTACCTGGCCCAGACGACGCTGCGCGACTCGATGGAAGTCACCTACCAGCCGTCGAAACGCCCCGGCGCGCAGGCCCGGGCGGCCCAGACCGCAAACGATCCGTGGAACTTCTGGGTGTTCCGCCTGCGGGGAAACTTCAGCACGGACGGTGAAGAGTCCAACACGGCCGTGCGGGCCTCCGGCGCGGCCTCAGCCAGCCGCGTGACCGAAGCCTGGAAGATGGCGGTCAACACGAACTACAACTACCGCCGCAACCGCTACTCCTTCGAGGACGAGGAGGAGGAGGATTACGTCGCCATCACGCGGGACGCATGGGTGGGCGGGTCGCTCGTGAAGAGCATCGGTACGCACTGGGGTGCGGGCGTGCGTTCGTCGTACTCGTCGTCCACCTACACGAACCAGGACCGCGCCCTTCGCGCCGGCCCCGCCGTCGAGTACAACTACTTCCCCTACGCCGAAACGACGCGCCGGCAGCTGACGTTCCGCTATTCGCTCGCGGTCAACGACTTCCAGTACCGCGAAATCACGCTGTACGACAAGCTCGACGAGACGCTGTGGAGCCACCAGTTCGCCGTCAATCTCGACATGCGGCAACCCTGGGGCACGCTGGACTTCGAGGTGGAGGCGTCGCAGTACCTGCCGGACACGAGCAAGAACCGGCTCGCCCTCGAGGCGTATACGGAGGTGCGGCTGTTCAAGGGGTTTTCCCTGAACATGGGCGCCAACTCGGCGTACATCCGCGACCAGATCTACCTGCCGGCCGGCGAGGCCACCGACGAGGAAATCCTGCTGCGCCAGCGCCAGGTGGCCACGTCCTACGACTACGGCGTCTTCGTGGGCTTCACCTACAGCTTCGGCTCGGTCTACAACAACGTCGTCAACACGCGCTTGTCGGGCTTCTGACGCGCGCGGCGCCTACGCCGCGCGCCGGGCCGCGGCCCCCGCCGTGGAGGCGAGCCCGGGCTCGGCCGCGTCGGTCTCGACCTCCGCGGCGGCCCGTCCCCCTGTCCCGACCATGCGCTGCAGGCTGCCCACCAGGTCCTGCACCGACGTCGCGAGTCCCCGCAGTTCCTCGGCCGACGCCGCCCCTTCCTCGGCGCCCGCAGCCCCGGACTGCGTGGTCCGTTCCATCTCGGTCACGCCGGTGACGATCTGATCGATGCCCTGCCGCTGCTGGCGGGCAGCCGTCACGATGTCCGACACCAGGGAGTCCACCTCGCGCGCCTTGCCGACGATCTCGCGCAGCCCGGCCACGACCTTGTCCCGCACCTGCACGCCGCGCGTGCTTCTCGCAATCGAGTCCTCGATCCGCTCGGACGTGTCGCGGGCCGCCTGGGCCGCCCGCTGGGCCAGATTGCGCACCTCGTCGGCCACGACCGCGAACCCCATGCCGGCTTCGCCGGCGCGCGCGGCTTCGACGGCGGCGTTGAGGGCCAGGATGTTGGTCTGGAACGCGATCTCGTCGATGCTCTTCACGATCTTCGCGATGTTCGTGCTGGCATCGCGGATCTCGTCCATGGC
>CAYNDV010000205.1:0-6754 GCA_964396055.1 uncultured Vicinamibacterales bacterium
GGCAGGTGGTCGGGCGCCGGCGTCAGGTGGAAGTACTTCACGTTGCGCATCGGGATCGTCAGCAGGTCGCCGTCGATCTCGACGATGATCTTGTCCGCGTCCAGCGCGCGCTTGACCGTGGCGGCGATGGTCGTGGCGTCCACGCCGGCCTGACGCGGATACCGCACCGACACCTTGGTCCCGTCCATGAAGTGCACCGTGAGGACTGCGTTCTTCATGGGCGAGAGCTTACTGCGGCGCCGGGATGGTTTCAATCACGTCCACCCAACCAAATCCGCTCCCGCTTCGTCTATCATTCGCGGAGGCGCCCCCGACGAGTCCCATCTGCATGCCCAACGGTTCCACCCGCGCGGAGAAGCGCGTGCGTCCGGCTGTCGCGGTCCTTGCCGCCGCGCTGCTGGCGTCCGCCTGCGCTCGGGCATCAGGGCCCGCCAGCGCGGCGACCGCGGCGCCCGGCACGGCCGTCGTCAGCCGCGGCACCTTCGTGCGCGAGGTGCGCGTCACGGGCACCACCGAGGCCGTCCGCGCTGCCACGACCGTGGCGCCCCGCCTGGCGGGCCAGTCCTTCAGTCTGATCGTGACTCGTCTGGTCGCCGGCGGCACCCGGGTGGTGCCCGGCGACCTGCTCGTCGAGTTCGACCGCCAGGAACAGCTGCGCACCGCCTTCGACCGCCGGGCCGAGTTCGAAGACCTCGAGCAGCAGATCCTGAAGAAACGCGCCGAACTGGCCGCCGCCAGCGCGGCCGACGACACCGCCCTCACCGTGGCGGAGCACGACGTGGGCCGTGCGAAGCTCGACGTCGAGAAGAACCAGTTTCTGCCCACGATCGACGCCGAGAAGAACACGCTGGCCCTCGAACAGGCCACCGCTCGCCTGGCGCAGCTGCGCCAGGCGTCGGCGCTGAAGACACGCTCGGCCGCCGCCGAGATCGCCATCCTCGAGATCCGCCGCGACCGCGCCCGGCGGGCGTGGCGCAACGCCGAGACCAACGTCGAGGCTATGATCGCCCGCGCACCCTTTGCGGGCCTGGCCATCCTGAAACAGACCTTCAAGGGATCGCAGATGGCCGAGGTGCAGGAGGGCGACGAGGTGTACGCCGGCACGCCGGTCGTGGACGTCGTCGATCCCGCCCTCATGCAGGTGCGCGCACGCATTGTCCAGACCGACGGCGGCGCGGTGGCCGTGGGCCAGGCGGCAAAGATCCGCCTGGACGCGTATCCCGACCTGGTCTTCGACGGGCGCGTCGCGCAGGTGGCGCCGCTGGCGTCCACGTCGCAGCTCACCGCCCGGGTGCGGCAGTTCGGCGCGGTGATTGCCATCAACGGGTCGCACGAGAAGCTGCTGCCCGATCTGTCGGCAGCCGTGGACATCACCGTCGATCGCCAAGACGGCGTGCTGCGGCTGCCGCGCGACGCCGTGGCCGTCGGGCCGGACGGCGCGTGGGTTCAGGTGACGGGATCCGGCGGTGGCCGGCGTGCCGTGACGCTCGGGGCCATCGGGCACGACACCGTCGTGGTGACAAGCGGGCTCGCCGACGGAACGGCCGTCGTGCGGCGTCCCGCCGAGGCTGGACGATGAGCGCCGCCTGGCGCGCGTGGCTGTCGCACCGCCGCTGGGTGGCCGGCGGCGCCGTGCTGGTCGTGCTGGGGCTGGTCGCCGTGGCCGTCGTGCGGCGTGGCGCCGCACCCGATTTCCCCACGGTCGACGTGGCGCGCGGCGAGTTCGTGGACGTCGTCGAACTGCGCGGCGAAGTCCGGCCGATTGCGTCGAAGGTGCTCACCGCGCCCACCCTGGCCGGCGACCTGCAGATCGTGAAGCTGGCCAAAGCCAACACGACCGTCAAGGCCGGCGACGTCGTCGTGGAGTTCGATCCCACCACGCTCCAGCGCACGCGCCAGGAACGCCTGTCCGAGTTGCGGCAGGCCGAGGCCGAGATCGATCAGGCCCGCGCCGACGCCCGCATCGTCGAGGAGCAGAGCCGAACGGCCCTGATGAAGGCCCGGTTCGACGTCGATCGCGCACAGTTGGACGTGGTAGAAGGTGACATCGTGGCGCGGCTCGACTACGAGCGCGCCAGGCTCGTCCTGGAGGACGCGCGCCAGAAACTCGTGGAGGCCGACGCGAAGAACAAGGCCGATCTGGCCGCCAACGCCGCCAACCTGGCCGCGAAAGACCGGCGGCGCCAGAAGGTGCGGGCGGATCTGGAACGCACCGAGAAGGCCCTGGCCGGCCTGCAGCTCCGCGCGCCGTCGGCGGGCACCGTCAGCCTGCTCTCAAACTGGCGCACCGGCGGCCCCATGGGCGGGGCGCAGGAGTTCCGCGAGGGCGACCGCGCGTGGTCGGGGGCCGGCATCGTCGAGTTGCCGGACCTGGCGTCGGTGCACATCGCTGCGCGCCTCGAGGAGGCGGATCGCGGGCGCCTGGCGGTGGGGCAGAACGCAACGATCCGCGTGGACGCTGTTCCCGACCACGAGTACCGCGCCACGGTCACGGACGTGTCGCTGCTGGCGCGCGCCGACTTCACGTCTGGCTGGCCGCCGCCCCGCGACTTCGACGTGAAGCTCTCGGTCACCGACGCCGACACGCGTCTCAAACCAGGCATGACCGCCGCGGTGCGCGTCGCGGTGGATCGAGTCTCGGATGTCATCGTCGTGCCGGCCGAGGCCGTCTCGCTTCGCGATGGCCGGCCCACCGTGTTCCGCCTGCGCGGGTCGCGGTTCGAGGCCGTGGCCGTCGACGTGGCACGCCGGGGCCGTGAGCAGGTGGTCGTGGCGTCCGGTGTCCAGGCTGGCGACCGGATTGCCGCCCGGAGGCCACCGGCCACCCTCGTGAAGGACGGACGATGAGCGGGGACGCGGCATGAACCGGACTCGCGCGGCCGTCGTGGCTGGCGTCGGTCTGGTCGCGGTGGTTGCTGCCTGGGCGTGGTGGCCCGCGTCTGCGCCGGCAGCGACGGCGGCCACGGGCCGCGCCGTGCCCGTCACGCGGGTGGCGAAGGGCCCCCTGAAACTCGACGTGTACGCCAACGGCGAGCTGCGGGCGAGCCGCGTGGCGTCGCTGATGGCGCCGCCGGTCGGCAGCGCGCTCCGGCTGGTGACGATGGCCGAGACCGGAAGCCACGTGCGGCCCGGCGACGTGGCGATGGAGTTCGACCCTGCGTCGCAGCAGTTCGCCCTCGAACAGGCGAACTCGGAACTGGCTGAGGCCGAGCAGGAGATCATCAAGATGCGGGCCGACGTCGAGCAACGCGCGGCGCAGGACCGCGTGGACCTGCTCACGGCCAGGTTCGACGTCCGGCGCGCGGAACTCGATGCGCGGGCCGACGAGACGATCATCGCCGCCATCGAACGCCGCAAACGTGTGCTGGCGCTCGAAGAGGCGCGGCGGCGCCTGGCGCAGCTCGAGGAGGACGTGACGTCGCGGTCCGAGACGAGCCGCGCCGCGCTGGCCGTCGTCGAGGAGAAGCGGACCAAGGCCCGGCTGGCGGCACAGCGCGCCCGGCAGATCATCGACAGCCTGGTGGTGCGCTCACCCATCGACGGCCTCGTCGTGGCGCGCGAGAACCGCGACGTGACGAACATGTTCTACACGGGCATGACGCTGCCGCTCTACCGCCCGGGCGACATGGTCATGTCAGGCCGGCTGGTGATCGAGGTGCACGCCTCCGGCCCGATGGACGTGCGCATCAGGGTCAACGAGATCGAGCGGACCAACATCGCCGAGGGGCAGGCGGCCACGGTGGTCGCCCATGCCCTGCCCGGTCAGCCGCTTGCGGCGAAGGTGGCATCGCTGGCCGGCGCCGCGATGCGCGGATCGTTTTTCGATGACACCGTGGGGCCGCTGCGGATGTTCGACGTCACCCTGCGGCTCGACGAGCCGGATCCCCGGCTGCGGCCCGGCACGTCCGTGCGGGCCGTCGTGGCCGGCACGGAGGTGCGGGAGGCGTTGACGCTGCCGCGCCAGGCCGTGTTCCAGAAGCAGGGCAAGGCAGTGGTGTACGTCCGGACCGGCGGCCGGTTCGAGGCCCGCGAGGTGAAGGTGACGCACCGCTCCGAGAGCCGCGTGGCCGTCGAGGGCGTTGCCGAGGGTGCGGACGTGGCGCTGGTGGACCCGGAGGCGTCGCCCGGCGGCTCGTCCGCGCCGGCGGCAGGCGCGGCACCCGGAGGGCCGGTTCGATGAAGACCCTGATCGTGCGCGGCGCGCAGCGCGTCACCCTGCTGGCCGGCGACCTCGCGCCCGAAGTGTCGCAGGGCTGGGACAACCTCCGGACGCACAAGCTGCGGTCGCTCCTGACCATGCTCGGGATGATCTTCGGCGTGGCGGCGGTCGTGGCCATGCTGTCGATTGGCGCCGGCGCCCGCCAGGAGATCATTGCGTTCATCGAGCAGTTGGGCGTGCGCAACATCATCGTCGAGGCCCGCGAGTCGACAGATCGCCAGGCGCTGCAGAAAGTCCGCAAGCTCTCGGCGGGCTTGTCGCTCCAGGACCTGCGCGTGCTCGAGGCCAACGTCGGCGGCCTGGCGGCCACCAGCGCCCGCAAGCGGCTCACGCCGTCGAAGCTGCTGCCGCGGCCCCAGGGCGACATGCCGCTCGTCTACGGCGTGGCGCCTGCCTACGCGCGGCTGGCCGGGCTGCACGCGGCGTCGGGCCGCTTCTTCGACGCGGCTGACGAAGACACAGCCGCGGCCGTGGCGGTGCTGGGCCAGGGGGCGGCCGGCGCGCTGTTCGGCGCCGACGACCCGGTGGGCCGCTTCGTCAAGGTGAACGAACAGTGGTTCCGCGTCATCGGTGTGGCGGGATCGCAGCTGGCGCCGCAGACGGACCTGGCGGGCCTGCCGGCCGTGGACCGCAACAACATCATCTACGTGCCGCTCGGCGCGGCGCTGCTGCGGCTCGAAGACGCGATGAGCTGGCAGAAGGACGAAGTGGACGGCCTCTACCTGTCCCTCGATGCCGGCGCGGACGTGACGACCACCGGGGCGCTCGTGCGCAGCATGATCGACGCCATGCACCGCAGCGCCGGCGACTTCGCCGTCGTCGTGCCCGCCGAACTGCTGGCCGAGCAGCAGCGCACGCGGCGGATCTTCGAAGTGGTGATGGTGGCCATCGCGTCGATCTCGCTGCTGGTGGGCGGCATCGGGATCATGAACATCATGCTGGCCAGCGTGCTCGAGCGGACACGCGAGATTGGCGTCCGCCGCGCCGTCGGCGCCCGCCGCCGCGACATCGTCCGCCAGTTCCTCGTCGAGACCACCCTGATCACCACCGCCGGCGGCGCCGCGGGCGTGGTGCTGGGCGTCGGGCTGGCGCAGCTGGTCGGCCGATTCGCCGGGTGGTCCACGATCGTCACGGCGGGGTCCATCGTCCTCGCCTTCGTGGTGTCGGTGTCGGTGGGCTTGGTGTTCGGCGTGTACCCCGCCCTGCGGGCGGCGACGATGGACCCCGTTCAGGCGCTGCACTACGAGTAGACTCGCGCTACACTCACCCTGCGCGCGGCCCGTCGCCGGCGCGCAGGGAGGGCGCCGTGGAACGCGACATCCGGCAGGACCTGCACGACGCCGTCCTGGCGCGGCTGCGGGGGATGGGCGATCTGTCGCCGGCGGGCATCCGGACGGCGGCCGAGGCCGAGTGCGCGCTGTTCGAGCGTCAGCACCGCGTGACGGTGAGCCCTGAACTGCGCGCGGCCGTGACCGACGCCATCATCGGCGCCGCCCACGGGTACGGGCCGATCCAGCCGTTGATGGACGATCCCAACGTCACCGAAATCATGGTGAACGGACCCGAGCGCATCTACGTCGAGTCGGGCGGGATCAAGATGAAGACGACGCTGCGCTTTGCGAACGAAGCGGACCTGCGACGGGTGATCGAGCGCATGATCATGCAGTCGGGCCGCCGCCTCGACGAGCGCCTGCCGTACGCCGACTTCGCCCTCGAGAATGGCGCGCGCGTCCACGCCATCCTCCCGCCGCTGTCGGCGGGCGGGTCCACCGTCACCATCCGCAAGTTCCTGGCGTCGATCCGCACCATTCACGACCTCACGCGCATGGGCACCCTGGACTGGCGCATGGCCCAGTTCCTCGAGGCCTGCATCCGGGGGCGGATCAACATCATGTTCTCGGGGCCGACGGGCAGCGGCAAGACCACCACCCTGGAGGTGCTGTCGGCCTGCATCGATCCGCAGGAGCGCATCATCATCATCGAGGACGCTCCCGAGCTGACGCTGCGGCAGGAGCACGTGGTGCGGCTGTTGACGCGGCCGCCCAGCATCGAGGGCGCCGGCGAAGTGACCATCCGGATGCTGGTGCGCAACTGTTTCCGCATGCGGCCGACGCGGATCATCATCGGCGAGATCCGCGGCGAGGAGGCGATGGACTACCTCCAGGCCCAGACGAGCGGTCACCGGGGCTGCCTGGCGGTGATTCACGCGTCGAGCCCTCGCGACGCGCTCATGCGGATCGAGACGATGGCCCTCTACGCGGGGTTGAACCTGCCGGCGTGGGCCATCCGCCAGCAGGTGGCCTCGGGCCTGCAGCTCATCGTCCAGCACGAGCAACTGGGTGATGGGCGCCGCGTGATCTCGCACCTGACCGAGGTGGCCGGTTTCGCCGACGGCGAGATCCAGCTGCGCGACCTCTTCGAGTACGACGTCGAGGGGACGGGGGAGAACGGCGTGTCGGGCCGTTTCGTGTGCCGCGGCCGGCCCGCGTTCCTCCCGCAGCTGCAGAAACGCGGCGTCACGCTGGACGAGCGGGT
>CAYNDV010000206.1:0-2341 GCA_964396055.1 uncultured Vicinamibacterales bacterium
ATGATATCACGCCCGCAAAATCAATCCCGGATTGAATTGTGCGGCAGCCAGTTCGCGCCGCGTGCTGTGGGCCGTACAAGGCTCGGGCCCGGCGGATCGTCCGATCCGCCGGGCCCGCATCGCCCACCTGGTTCCCCTAGCCTGGATCCGGATCGCGAAAATCAATCCCGGATTGAATTATGCAGCCGAGTGAATAATTCAATCCGGGATTGATTTTGGGGTGCCTTAGCCCTTGACGATCTCCGTCCGCAGCGCCTTGGTCGTGCCCAGGGCCTCGAGCGTGGCGGTGACCACCTGGGCGGCGCGTTTGCGCTGCGCTTCGTCGCCGGCCTTCGCCTCGAGCAGTTCGGCGTAGGTGAGGATCACGCCAAGCTGGTTGTTCAGCGTGTGGAAGAGGGTGCGCACCTCGGCGAGGTCGATGCCGCTGCCAGCAGCCGTTGCGGCTGCTGCGTTGTTCTGCGCCGTCGTGGCGGCCGCCCTCGGCTGGACGTCGGCGCTCGTGGCACCAGGGGCGCTCTTCGCGTCCCGCGTGTCTTGCGTGGCGTCCCGTGTGTCTTTCGTGGCGTCCGGCTTTAGCCGGACGTCACCCGGGCCTGCCTCGCCGAAGCCGCGCTCGCCGCTCCCGCCCGATTCACTGCCGGCGGCCAGCGCGGCGAAGGCGGGAGACAGCGGCCCGATCCACCGGCTCAGGTCGAGGGCCGTCGCGCGGGCGTCGTGGGCGAACATGTCGTTCACTTCTGCAGGCCGAAATGCACGGGATACGCGTGCTCGAGCGTGGGCGGCGGCGCCACCTGCGCGTCGCGCCACAACGAATCCGTGAAGATGCGGATCGAGCCGCCAGCCGTCCGGACGTATTCCACCTTGCCCGCCGAGATCCAGTTGTAGATCGTCCGCCGGCTCACTCCCACCATCTCGCACGCCTTCATGATCGAGATCGCTTTGCGTTCCACGGTTACCTCACCTGCGTCGCGCCGCCTGCCGGCCGTCAAGAAACTGGCCCAGGCCGCCATCGGCCGACCGTCTACCCCCGGGGGCTGGGACCACCCAGGGACTCTTCGTGCTTCGTGCTCCGTGCTCCGTGCCTCTTCTACCTTCTGCCTTCTGTCTTCTGTCTTCTGTCTTCTACTCGTTACTTGACACCCCCCCTGACCCGCCTCGGCCGCTCCGCCGCCACCGCCACCGGCAGCCGCGTCCACGTGGCCACCATCTGGCGCTTCTGGCCTTCGGAGGTCGCCACCAGCGTCGGCCGCGGCGCCGTCGCCAGCTGGGCCTTGAGCATGCGCGGCTTCTGGCGGAACGCCGCCACGGCGTCGCGGATGATCGTCATCGCCGAGTTCGGGTTCTCGATGTCGCCGAGCGACTGGCGCAGGCGCTGGATGGCCCGCGCGTGCAGCTGCGACACCCGCGATTCGTTCACGCCCAGCTCGGCGCCGATGTCTTTCATCGTCACTTCGCCGTAGTAGTAGAGGCTGATCACCTTGCGTTCGCGCCAGGGCAGCGCCGCGATGGCCGCGCGCACGCGCTCGCGCGTCTCGTTCAGCTGGTACGCCTCGTCTGGCGAGTCGGGCTCGGAGGGCACCAGCACGGCCGGCAGGTTCGACTCGTCGAGGTTCTCGGCGCTGGCGTGCGGCGAGGTGGACTCGATCGTGTGGATGCGGACGATGGTGCGGTTGAGCCGCTTTTCGTCGGTGCCGACGCGGGCGGCCAGGTCGGCCACCGACGGCTCGGCGCCGGTCTCGCGGCGCAGTTCTTCGCGCGCGGCCTCGAGCTCGCGGCGCACGCGGCGCACGCCGCGCGGCCAGGCTTCGCGCCGCAGCGCATCGATGATGGCGCCGCGGACGCGCCGTTCCGCGAAGGTCTCGAACTTGATGCCGCGGTCCTCGTCGAACCGCTGGGCGGCATCGATCAGGCCCAGGACCCCGTCCTGGACCAGGTCGCCCATGTCGATCGAGTGGGGCATCGTCGCGGCCATGCGGCGCGCGAGGGCCTCGACAAACGGCAGGGTCTTCGCGACGCGATCCTGGGCGGCGGGGGCAAGCTGTCGTGTGCTCATCATCATCTCCGTGCCCCTACTACAGGCAACGGAGGTGCCAGAATGCGGCAACAACGCCCCGTGTTGTGTCAGGCGTGACCTGCGCGTGTAAGTTGGTGCAAATGAATGACTTGCGAGTGTCCGACTGTGCAGGGGCGGGCAGGGGCGGCGAGGGTGGTGCAGCCGTGTGCGTCAAGACGTTGACAATCCCAACGTTCGGGGCTGTCAAGCCGATGACGGATGCGTAGGCGTGGGCGCGGGGACTTTAGGGTACGCGCGCGCCGACAAATCAATCCCGGATTGAATTAT
>CAYNDV010000206.1:2441-6568 GCA_964396055.1 uncultured Vicinamibacterales bacterium
GTAACACCTCCCTGGGGAAGGCGCGATCCTGTCGTTGCCGGTACCCGCACGCGGACTGGGGGCCGCGGGCGAGGAGATGATAGCAGACTGCCCGCCCCTCCGGGTCGCGAAACCCGGTCTGGAATCCCGGTCTTGGGGCAGCCTTGGGGCAGCCCATGGAGCGGCGCGCGTGCCGCGCACGTTGGTGCCGCGCGTTCGTGCCGCGCGCTTGATCGCGGATCCGCCCGCCGGTATCCTGTGCGCGCCCGGGCGGCCACGGACGGCTGCCCGGTCGTCATCCATGCCCGACAACGACCTTGCTCAGCCCCCGGGTTCCCGGCCAGCCGGAGCCGACCGCCTCGACGGCTGGAAGGCGATCGCCGCCTTCCTGAATCGCGCGGTGCGCACGGCCCAGCGCTGGGAGAAGGAGGCCGGGCTGCCCGTGAGGCGGGTGGGGCCGAGCGGCGGTGAGAGCGTCTTCGCGTTCCGGGACGAACTCGACGCGTGGCTGCGTTCGTCGGCGGGCGTCATGGCGCAGGGCGCCGCGGACACGGCGGGCGGCAACGACGGCAACGGCGGACACGGCGGCAATGGTGCCAACAGGGCCAACGGCTACAACAGCGGCAACGGCCAGCCGCCGGGTCCGGGTCGCGTCGGTCCCGCTGAACCGGGATTGTACGCCGGCTCGAACGGCATCGCGTCTGGCCGCGCATCCGGATGGCGGGCGCGCCGGGCGGCGACGTGGGTGTCGGTAGTCGTGCTGTCCGCTGCTGCGGTGGTTGCTCTGGCCACGTGGCGGCAGTGGACTTCCCTCTCCGCGCCCGAGCCGGCCGGCTGGGAACTGCAGGGCGAAGACATCGTCATTCTCGACACGCAGGGTGCGGTGCTGCGGCGCGAGCTGCTCGGCTTTCGGTGTGACAGCGATCAGAACGACTGCACGTCGCGCGCGGCGGTGGACGACTTCGATGGCGATGGGCATCGCGAGGTGGTCATCGCGCGCGAGGGTGATGATCCGCGCCTGTCGTGCGGCGACGGACTTGGCGAGCGGGCTGCGGTGCGCGTCACGCGCACCAGGCAGTACGGCGACGGGCAGTACGGGCCGCCGTTCGTCTTCAACGGCGTCGTGGTGGAGCGAACGCCAGCGGGCGAGCGGCAGGTGCTGGCGTGGGGCCGCCACTACATGTACTACCCGTCGTTCGTGCTGCGGGTGCGGATCGGACCCGGCTGCGCCATGGAGGTGCTGGGCGAGTACTGGCATCCCGGTCACGTCAGCGCCGTGGCGGCGGCGGAGTTCAACGGTCGCCGGACGGTGCTCATCGGCGGCTCGCACAACGAGGATGGCATGCGCGGGGGGCACGTGACGGTATTCTTCGATGGCCGCCTGTCGGGCTCGGGCCCGGTCGTCTCCGATCGGAAACGGTGTCTCGACTGCGGGCCGGACACGCCAGACCTGGTGTTCCTGCTGCCCCGCAGCCCTGTCGCGGAGGCGATCGATCCCGAATTGACCGTCGGCCCGGTTCGGTTCGCCGGCGTCAGCGCGTCCGGCTTCACGACGGAAGTCACGGTGGCGAACACCCTGCCGCTCGGGGGCGCGTTGTTCTCGGCCGTGGCGCGTTACTCGTTCGATGGAGAATTGCGCGTCACGCGGACGGAGCTGACGGGCCACGACGGGGTCGCGGCGCTCTGGGCGCGCCACGGCCACCCGACGCGCCCGTGGACCAGCTCGGACCTGTGGCCCGTTGGCCTGTGGCGCCACGGCCGCTTCGAGCCCGCCCCCAAATCAATCCCGGATTGATTTATTCATTTCCGGCACAGACTGTATAAATCAATCCGGGATTGATTGTCGGGCGGACGTCCGCGAACGCACGCTGCCTGCCAGCCGTCTACGAAGGTAACGGCGCGGGAGGCAAGACTTCATGGAATCTGCAGTCCGACAGGGAGTGGTGCGGCTGCTTGATGGCCCGGCGCGGCATCGCCTGCTGCGGGCCCTGATCTGGAGCGGGCTGGTGGTTTCCGTGTGGATCGCGAAGGGCCTGCCTTTCGATCTGCTCCGGCTGACACCCCTCATCCCGCTCCCGGTAGATACGCGGGGAATGGCCGTGCGGACCGTGGCGCTGGCCGCCGCCGTCGTGCTCGCGCGACTGGCCCTCGCGCGCCCGGCTGGCCACGGGGCCGCCCGCCCCGCCACGTGGTACGGGTATGCGGCGTTCGTGCTGGCGCTGCCCTACCCGCTTCTCAGGACGTGGTGGGCGCTTGGAGGCACCGCGGGACTCCTGCGGCCCGGCGGCGCGGGCAGCGGCTTCGCTCCCCTGCTGCTCGCGATTCCCTGGCTGGCGGCGGCGGCGCTCTCGCTGCTGCTGGTCTCGCCCCCGCGTTGGCTTCCGCGGCGGCTGCTGCTGGTCGCCGGCTGGTCGGCCACGGCCATCGTCGGCCTGATCGGGTTGGCGGCGTGCGCGGCGCTGATCAGTCCACCGGTCAGCAGCCGGGCCCCGGAGGTCGGCATCGCGATGTGGGTGTTCTACCTCTTCTACGGCAGCTGGCTGCTCTTTGCGATAGCCGCGGGCGCCGCCACCCGATCGTACCAACTGCGCAGCGGCGCGCGCTGAGCTCGCGATCCCGGCAGGCGCCCGGCTCTTGGTGAACGCGGGGCGCAACTCCGCAATGGCCTGTCCCCCGTCAGCCACGGCAATCAACGTGTAGGCGCGCCTGGCCGTGCCGGGCGGGATCGTCAGCGTCACGGTTCCCGTGCTGGCCCCAGCGCAGGTGCTCCGGGCGCCTGAACCTGCCATTGCCGCTAACATGATTAGCCTACATGATGTATTGTATGTAGCATGAAGACGCAGATCACGACCCTCACCGAGCGCGGGCAGGTGTCGGTCCCGGCCGAGGTTCGCGCACGGATGGGCCTCGAGCCGGGTGCGCGGCTCGAATGGGAGGTGGTGTCTGACGGGGAGTGCCGGGTGCGGGTGAGCGCCCCGGTGCGGGTGGCGGGGGCGCAGGCCATGCGCGGTTACGCGCGACGCTTCAGGCCGGTGCGCCGCACGCGCGACTGGATGGCGGAACTGCGGGAGGGAGACGCCTGATGGCCTGGGTGGTGGACACCTGTCTCGTTATCGACGTCCTGGACGATGACCCGGAGTTCGGGGAGGCGTCGGCGGCGCTGCTGGAGCGGTTGAGTGAAGACGGGCTGGTGCTGTGTCCGGTCAGCTTCGTCGAGCTGGCGCCGGCGTTTCTCGGCGACGCGACCCGCCAGCGCGAGTTCCTCGACGCCGTGGGCATCGGCTACGGCGACGCGTGGACGTGGCCCGACACGCAGGCGGCGCACAAGGCGTGGGCGCAGCAGGTGCGGTTGCGGCGGGCGGGGCAGGCACCGCGGCGGCCGGTGGCGGATGTGCTGATTGGCGCGTTTGCCTCCACGCGCGACGGCCTGCTCACCCGCAACCCCGGCGACTTCGCGGTGGTCTTTCCCGAACTGGCGATCCGCGCGCCCGGCGCACGGTGAACTGGAGCGCACACGGGCGGCCCGCCGCGAACGCCCGCTGCCTGCCAGCCGTCTACAAAGGTAACGGCGCGGGAGGCAAGACTTCATGGAATCTGCAGTCCGACAGGGAGTGGTGCGGCTGCTTGACGGCCCGGCGCGGCATCGCCTGCGCGGCGGCGTACCTGCCGCTGCCACCCAGACACCGCGGCCCTGGGTGCTCGCGTAGATTACGTCGCGGGCCGCGTCATAGGTGAACGCCGTGACGGGGACGGGCGGTAGACCCGCGCCGAAGTCGGTCCAGTGTTCCCCGCCATCGACACTCGCCCACGTGGCTCCTCCATCGGTCGTCTTGAACAGGGTTCCCGAGCCGTTGTGGCCTGCGCCCGCATAGTCCCGGCTACGAGGGCTGTGGGGTTCGACGGGTTCACCAGGGCGCGCGGGAGAGAAGCCCTTCGGGAGGCAGGGATCCGGATTCTCCGTGCAACGTGGCGTGATTTGACGTCACCCAGCGCATAAATCAATCCGGGATTGATTTTCTCAGGGCAGTTGGCTGAGGAACGTCCGGGCAGGCACCACGAGGGGTGACGTGGCGACAAAGCAGTCGGCCGGGATGAAGGGCAGATCGAGGACCACCTGGAAGGCGTGCGGGGCGCCGGTCTGCTGCTGG
>CAYNDV010000207.1:0-6381 GCA_964396055.1 uncultured Vicinamibacterales bacterium
AGGGCGATCCGCTTGCCCTTCTCGTCGATCTTGCCGGCGCCGGCGGCGATCACCTTGCCCTGCTGCGGCTTCTCCTTGGCGGAGTCGGGGATGATGATTCCACCGACGACCTGCTCCTTGTCCTCGACGCGCTTGACGAGGATCCGGTCATGAAGCGGCTTGACTTTCATGATGTTCCTGCTCCTGATGGATGATTCGGGTCCGTGCCTGCCGCCGGCCCGGCCGGGCGCGGCGGGCGGTTGTCAGCCTCGACGGGACGGTGCTGGCAAAGCCCGCACAGCAACGCTAGCACTCACCGTCAACGACTGCTAATTGTCGCCGGGGACGGGGCCCGATGTCAAGGGGGCGTGGGGCGTGGGGCGTGGGGTTCACGCGTAGAAGCAAGAAGCAAGAAGGGATCACGCTGTCACGCCCCAACCGTGAACCGTGAACCGTGAACCGTGAACCGCCTTACGCGTCCAGTGCCCGCCCCGTGATCGTCCGGTACGCCTCGAGGTACTTCTCCCGCGTGCGCGCCACGACATCGTCGGGCAGCGCCGGGGCTGGCGGCCGCTTGTTCCAGCCGATCGCCTCCAGGTAATCGCGGACGTACTGCTTGTCGTAGGACGGCTGCGCGCCACCCGGCGCGTACCGATCGGCCGGCCAGAAACGCGACGAATCGGGCGTCAGCACCTCGTCGATGAGGATCAACTGCTCGCGGCCGTCCGGGCCGCTGACCACGCCGAACTCGAATTTGGTGTCGGCCACGATGATGCCGCGGCTGCGGGCGTGCTCGGCGCCGCGGCTGTAGATGGCGATGGAGAGGTCGCGCACGGCCGCGACGCGGGCGTCACCGGCAATCCGGCCCGCCTCGGCCTCGGTGATGTTGACGTCGTGGCCCGATTCCGCCTTGGTCGACGGCGTGAAGATGGGGGCGGGCAGGCGGTCGGACTCACGCAGGCCCGCCGGCAGGGCGATGCCGCACACGGCCCCGCTCTGCTGGTATTCCTTCCAGCCCGACCCCGAGAGGTAGCCGCGCACCACGCACTCGATGGCCAGGGGCTGCGTGCGCCGCACCAGCATCGACCGTCCGCGCAGCACATCGGCGTGGGGCCGCAGGACGGCCGGATACGTGTCGACGTCCGTGGCCAGCACGTGGTTCGGCACCTCGTCCTGCATCAGGCGGAACCAGAACGCCGACAACTGGTTCAACACCTTGCCCTTGTCGGGAATCCCGGTGCCGAGGATGTAATCGAACGCCGAGATCCGGTCCGTGGCGACAATGAGGAGGTCCGGGCCGATCTCGTAGATGTCGCGGACTTTGCCGCGGCGCGGCGCGGGCAGTCCGGGCAGGGTCGTTTCGATCACGGGCGTCGACATGGTCACCTCTCGGGTTGGGCCTGGGCGCCCATGTTACCGGGGGGGCGCGGCGCCGGCAAGTGGGGCGGTAAGTCCACATGAACATTGGATTTGCGCGCATCGATGTAGTAGAGTGCCGGACTGGGGTTTCTCCAGCCTGCTGCTGGACGCCCACGGTGCGCCTGACCGGCGCCACCTGCTCGATTCCGCGTCTCAACATGCGTGCGTCCATCCGCAACGTGCTGGTCGTGGCCCTGGCCGTCGGCCTGCTGGCGTGGTTTCTCCGCCACGCCAATCTGGCCGACGTGTGGGCGGAGATGCGGCGCGGCAACTGGTGGCTGCTGCTGGCCGCCCTCGGGGTCCAGGCCGCCACCTGGATCTTCCGGGCGCTGCGCTGGCGGTACCTGCTGAGTCCCCTCGGCCACGTCCGTTTCAGTGTCGTGTTCGAAGCGACGATGATCGGCTTTGCGGCGATCACGCTGCTGCCCGCGCGGGCGGGGGAGGTGATCCGGCCGTACCTGCTGGCCCGGCGCGAACGCCTCAGCGCGTCGGCGGCGTTCGCCACGATCGTGGTGGAACGCCTCCTCGACCTGTTCGCCGTGCTGATCCTGTTTGCGGGCGTCGTGCTCCTGGCGGATCCCCCCGCCGGGGCGGCCAACCCGGCGGTGTACCGGGGCATGCAGACCGGCGGGCTCGTGCTCGGCGCAGGGGCCCTGGCCGGCCTGGCCGTGCTCATCGGCCTCGCCAGCCGGCCCGACGCGCTGGCGGGCCTGGTGCAGCGGTTGTCGCGCGTCCTGCCCGAGCGGATTGCGCACGGGCTCGCCCGGGTGGCGGCACGGTTCACGACGGGCCTGGCGATTGTGCGGCAGCCGCGGCGGCTGCTGGTGTCCTTCCTGCTGTCGTTTCCGCTGTGGCTGTCGATCGCCCTGGGCATCTGGTGGGGCGGGCTGGCCTTTCACATCGACCTGCCCTTCACCGGCAGCCTCGTGCTGATGGCGCTGCTGGTGGTGGGGGTGTCTGTGCCGACCCCGGGGGCGGTGGGCGGCTACCACGAGGCGTTCCGCATCGGGGCGACGGCGCTCTATGGCGCGGCCAACGACCGGGCGATCAGCGCGGCGATCGTGATGCACGCGATCTCGTTCATCCCGATCACGCTGGTGGGCCTCGCCTGCATGACGCGCGAGGGCCTGAACCTGGGCCGCGTCCGCGAACTGGCGCGCGCCTCCGACGAGGAGGAACGGTCGTGAAGTGCCCGTACTGCGGACACATGGCCGACAAGGTGGTGGATTCGCGTGAGAGCAAGGAAGGCGACGTGATCCGGCGTCGCCGCCAGTGCCTCGAATGCGAGCGCCGCTTCACCAGCTACGAGCGCATCGACGAGATCCCCTACATGGTGATCAAGAAGGACGGGCGCCGCGAACGGTTCGAGCGGCAGAAGCTCATCGCGGGCCTGCTCAAGGCGTGCGAGAAGCGGCCGGTCACGGTGTCGTCGCTGGAGGCCATCGCCGATCAGGTGGAAGAGGTGCTGCAGAACCGGCCGGAGCGTGAGATGGACACCGGCGAGATTGGCGCACTGGTGATGAACGAGCTCAAGCGCCTCGACAAGGTGGCGTACGTCCGGTTCGCGTCGGTCTACCGGGACTTCCGGGACATCGGCGAGTTCATGGCCGAGCTGAGCGACCTGGTGAACTCCAAGGAATGACGCCCTCGCGCTGGCTGGCGACGTTCGTGGCGGCGGGGCTGCTGGCGGCCGGTGACCCCGCCGGGGTGCAGGTGAGCACCGTGGCGCGCGACGGCCGGGTCCTGGTGACCTGCGCCGTGCCGGCCGGGCTGTCGCCGGAACTCGAGCAGGCGCTGCAGTCGGGCCTGACCACGACGCTCACCTACGAGATCGATCTGCGACGCCCGGTGAACGTGTGGTTCGACCGCAGCATCGCCACGGCCGCCGTGGCGGCCGCCGCGCAATACGACACGCTGACGGGCCGCTACCAGTTCAGCCGCAGCGTCGACGGGCGCATCGAGGATTCGCGCGTGACCCAGGATCGCGCGGAGGTCGCGAAGTTCATGACGGCCTTCGACCGGCTGCCGCTCTTCAGCACGGCTGACCTCGAGCCCAACGCCGAGTACCTCGTCCGCGTGCGGCTGCGCGCGCGGCCGCGGGTGACGTGGTTCTTCTGGCCGTTCAACCGCACCGACGCGGCGGGCCTGGCGCGGTTTACGTATATTCCCTGATCTGCGGGGGCCTCATGGCGCTGTTCGATCAGCCGTCGCCGGTCGTGCCGCCCCGCCCGCGGGGGCTCGGGACCGCCGCGCCCGGCCCCCGGCGCCGGTTCAAGGACAACCCGGCGCTGCTGGTCACCGGCATCCTCCTGCTGATCGGCGCGCTGGCCGTCATGGTCGCGCTGGCCACGCGGTCGAGCCGCTTCGCCCCCGACTTCCTCACCGAGTTCGTGCTCTACGCCCTGTCCATCGTCGACCTGACGATGCTGGTGGCGCTCGTCTTCATGCTGGCGCGCAGCGTGATCAAGCTCGTCGTGGAGCGGCGCCGGGCGCTGCCGTTCGCGCGGTTCCGCGCCAAGCTCGTGACGATGCTCCTGGGCATGACGCTGATTCCGGCCGTGCTCGTGCTGCTGGTGGGCAGCGAGCTCATCAGCAACAGCGTCGATCGCTGGTTCAACGCGCCGCTGGCCGAGGTGCTCGAGTCGGCGCAGCGCATCGCGGCCGACTACTACCACGCCCAGCAGACGCAGGTGGGGGACGAATCCGCCCGCCTCGCGCGGGCGCTGGGCCCCGTCGATCTGGGCGCGGCGGACGTGCGGCTGGTGCGGGACGTCGTGGCGCCGGCGGTCACCGACCGCCGGGTCGGGCTGGTGGAGGTCTACCGCACGGTCCGCAACGCCGGCATGCCCCAGGTGGTCGGCGTCGTGGACGTGGCGTCCCCGGCGCTGCCGGCGGGCCTCAACCGGGCGTCAGCCGATCGGCTGGCGCAGCGGGCGGCATCCGGGCAGCCCGAGTCGTGGGGCCGGGAACCCCTGCCAGACGGGGGTGAGCTCATTCGTGCGGCCGCGGTGGTGCGGCGCCCCGATGGCACGGCGATCGGCGTCGTGGTGGCATCGGCCCACCTGACGGGCGAATTCGCGACGCGCGCGCGCCGAATGACGCGCGCCTACGAGCAGTACTCGCAGTTGCAGGTGCTCAAGCGGCCGCTCACGGGTGTCTACCTCTCGTTCTTCCTGATGGTCACGCTGATGATCCTGGTCAGCGCGACGTGGATGGGCCTGTATCTCGCCAAGCGCATCACGCGGCCCGTCCAGGCGCTGGCGGCCGCCGCGCGCGAGATCGGCGCCGGCCACTACGAGCACCGCGTCGAACGCGAGACGGCCGACGAATTCGGGTCGCTGGTCGACGCCTTCAACAGCATGGCCGACGAACTCGATACGAGCCGCCGGCAGCTCGAACGATCCAAGTTGGACGTCGAACAGAAACACGCGGAGGTGGAGGAGCGGCGCCGCTACACCGAGGCGATCCTGGACCGGGTGGCGACGGGGGTGGTGACGCTCGACGCCGCCGGGCGCATCAGCACGGTCAATCCCGCGGCGGCGCGCCTGCTGGGCCTCCCGGCCGAGGCGGTCGGGCAGGCGGCGGCGGCGGCCTTCGCCCGGGCCGACCTGGAGCCCCTGGCGGGACTCGTGCTGGGCGCCGGGGCCGGGCGCGACACGCCGGCCCAGGAGATTGCCCTCGTGCGCGACGGCCGCGAAGTCCACCTCGCCGTGGCGGCCACGGCGCTGCCGTCGGAGGCCGGCTACCCCGAGGGACGCGTGCTGGTCCTCGATGACATCACGCCGCTCATGCGCGCGCAGAAGGTGGCCGCGTGGCGGGAGGTGGCACGGCGCCTGGCGCACGAGATCAAGAACCCGCTGACGCCCATCCAGCTCTGCGCCCAGCGGCTCCAGCGGCAGTTCGCTGGATCGCCCGATCCGGTGCGCGCCCTGGTGGACGAGTGCACGGGCACGATTGTCGGCGAGGTGGAGTCGCTCAAGACCCTGGTGGACGAGTTCTCGCAATTCGCCCGCATGCCGGCGCCGCGGCGGGTGCACACCGACCTCCACGACCTGCTGCGCGGCACGCTGACGCTGTACGAAGGCCTGTTCCGCGACGTCCGGATCGAGACCCTCTTCGCGGTGGTCCTGCCGGCGGTGCGGCTGGATCCCGACCAGATCCGCCGCGTGGTCATCAACCTGCTGGACAACGCCATCGAGGCGATGAACCAGCACGGGCGCATCGTCGTCGAGACGGTGTACGAGCCCGGCGCGTCCACGGTGCGGCTGGTCGTGGCCGACAACGGCCCGGGCATCCCGGCCGAGGAGCGCGACAAGCTCTTCATGCCGTATTACTCCACGAAGAAGCGCGGCAGCGGCCTCGGGCTCGCCATCGTCCGGCGGATCGTCGCCGAGCATGGCGGCACCATCGAGGCCGCCGACAACCCGCCGCGCGGCACGCGGTTCACCGTCGACCTGCCGATCGAAGGCGCGACCGTGATCCAGGCAGGTGACGTGTGAAGCCAGCCATCCTGATCGTCGATGACGAGCCGGGCGTGCGCAACGCCCTGTCGGGCGTCCTGCGCGACGAAGGCTACGACGTGGACACCGTCGACAGCGGGGAGGGCTGCCTCGACCGCACCACGCGCGCGGTCTACGACGTCATCCTGCTGGACATCTGGCTGCCCGGCATCGACGGGCTCGTCACCCTCGAGCGGCTGCGGGACCGGCAGGTGGACTCCGCGGTGATCATGATCTCGGGCCACGGCAACATCGAATCGGCGGTGAAGGCGGTGCGGCTCGGCGCCAACGACTTCATCGAGAAGCCCCTTGCCCTCGAGAAGACCGTTCTGTCGGTCGCCAACGCGCTGCGGCAGCGCCGCCTGGAACAGGAGAACCGCGCGCTGCGCGCGCGCGTCGACCAGGACCTCACGATGGTGGGGGAGAGTTACGCCATGCACCAGCTGCGCGAGCAGGTGGCGATGGCGGCGCCCACCAACGGCCG
>CAYNDV010000208.1:0-6353 GCA_964396055.1 uncultured Vicinamibacterales bacterium
CTGATCCCGGCGGGGCTGATGCCGGCGCCGCTGGTGAGCTTCGAGGGCGTGCACAACCGTAACGGCGCCCTGCCCCCGGACACCAACGGCGACATCGGCCCCGATCACTATGTCCAGTGGGTGAACCTGTCGTTCGCGGTCTTCGATCGCGGCGGAAACGTGCTCCTCGGGCCTGCCAACGGCAACACCCTGTGGTCCGGGTTCGGTGCGCCCTGCGAGACCCTCAACAGCGGCGATCCCATCGTCCTCTACGACCAGTTCGCCGATCGCTGGCTGATGAGCCAGTTCGCGCTCCAGAACTTCCCGAACGGACCCTTCTACCAGTGCATCGCGGTGTCGGTCACTGGTGACCCGACGGGCAGCTACCGCCGGTACGCGTACGCGTTCACGAAGATGAACGACTACCCCCATTTCGGGGTCTGGCCGGATGGCTACTACATGTCCATTAACCAGTTCAGCCCCGGTTCGCTGAACTGGGGAGGCCAGGGCGTCGCGGTGTTCGATCGGACCCGCATGCTGACCGGCGCTGCGGCCACGATGCAGTACATCGACTACGGACTGGTGGACATGGCGTTCGGGGCCATGCTGCCGTCCGACGCCGATGGCGCACGGATGCCGCCCGCCGGCTCGCCGAACTACTTCGTCGAGGTGGACGACAGGGCCTGGGACTGGCCCACAGACCGCCTGCAGGTGTTCGAGTTCCACGTGGATTGGACCACGCCGGCGAACACCGTGTTTGCAGGGCCGGCAGTCATCGACCTCGAGGCTGCCGGGCTCGGGTTCGACGTCGGCGCATCGGATGTCGCGCAGCCGGGCACGACGACCCGCCTCGACGTGCTCGCCGATCGGCTGATGTACCGCCTGGCCTATCGCAACTTCGGCTCGCACGAATCGCTCGTCGTGAACCACACCGTCAACGCCGGCGCAGGACGGGCCGGCATCCGCTGGTACGAACTGCGATCGCCCCGTGCCCCGGTCGTGCATCAGGCGGGCACATGGGCCCCGGCCGACGGGCTCGGCCGGTGGATGGGCAGCCTCGCCCAGGACGGCGTCGGCAACATGGCGCTCGGCTACAGCGTGTCGGGCACGGCGACGTTCCCGTCGATCCGGTATGTGGGCCGCCTGGCCACGGATCCGCCCGGAACCATGGGTCTGGGCGAAACGGAGTTGATGGCCGGCACGGGTGCGCAGACGCATTCCGCCGCCCGATGGGGCGATTACAGCATGATGGCGGTGGACCCCCTGGACGACTGCACGTTCTGGTACACCAGTCAGTACCTGACCACCACGTCGTCGGCCGCCTGGCGTACCCGCGTGGGGTCGTTCGTGTTGCCCTCATGCCTGGAGGGGCCACAGGGCCGGTTCGTGGGGCGCGTGCGCAACAGTCGAATGCCCATCGCCGGCGCGCGTGTGAGCGTGCGGCAGGACGGGATCGAGAAGTACTCGGCGGCCACGAGGGCCGACGGCACCTACGACGTCGTGGTGACGCCCGGTGCATACGACCTGTCCTTTTCCGCGGCCGACTTCGTGCCGGCGACCAGGAAGGGGCGACGGGCGGAGGCAGGCACAAGGACCACCGTGCACGCCGTCCTGCAGCGCCCCGGCGCGTTCGTGGGCGCCGTGACCGAGCGCGGCACGGGCCTGCCGCTCGAAGGCGTGCTCGTGGAACTGCAGCAGGGCGGCTCGACTCTGGCCGATATGGTCACGGACGAAGACGGTCAGTACACGTTCACGGGCCTCGACCCGAACGTGCGGTACGACATCGTTCTCTCGCTCGAAGGGTACAAGACCCGGCAACTGTCGCGGTACCTGCCGGCGGGTCGGACGGTGACGGTGAATGCGGCTTTGGGGGAGGACACAGAAGCAAGAAGCAAGAAGCAAGAAGGAGCACGATGAGACAGGGAGCCTGAGTGCGTGACGGCGTGATCCCTTCTTGCTCCTTGATTCTTGCTTCTGACTAGCCTCTAGCCTCTAGCCTCTAGCCCCAAGCCTCTAGCCCCAAGCCCCACGCCCCGAGTAGAATCCCCCCCGCCCCCCGGCGGACCGCCGGCTGCCAGCCCTCCGATGCGGCACCCGTGCGTCAGCGCCGCCGACCACCTCGTCGGCACTCGCGACCCGCAGACGCCATGGTGCAAGGGGGGCTCATGGTATCCACTCCTCGTCGCCGCTGGACCCGTACGATCGTCATGGCCGCGCTGTGCGCGGCGATCGCCATCACGGGGCACACCGTGACGGCCCGCACCACGTCGACGGTGCAGGGGACCGTCACCGACGGCTCGGGACACGGCTGGCCGCTGTACGCGAAGCTGACGTTCACGGGCGACGGCAGCACGCACACGGTCTACTCAAACCCGTCCACCGGGGCCTACAGCGCCGAACTCACTGACGGTGTGAACTACGGCGTGCAGGTGGACGCCGTCGCACCCGGATACCTGCCGCTGCTGGCCACCACGACGCCCGTGGCGCCGGGGCCCACTGTCCTCGACCTTGCGGTGCTCGTGGACGACAGCAGTTGCTCGGCGCCCGGATACGCGTCGCCGTACGCCTACTCGGACAACTTCGAGCAGAGCGACGGAGGCCTCGTGGGCGACGAGGGGTCGCCGTATGCCTGGGTGACGCCCACCAACGGCCCCGGTTCGGCCCACAGCGGCTCCAAGGCGTGGGGCATGCCCAATGGCTACGGGAACAACCAGGATACCTACCTGACGTCACCCGCGATCGACCTCAGCGCCCGGGCGGGCGAGGTCCCCGTGATCACCTGGTGGAACTGGCTGCATGCCGAGGATCTCTGGGATTGGGCGGCCCTCGAGGTGAGCCGCGACAATGGCGTCACATGGGCGCGCGTGTGGGGACGGTCGATGGGGGCATTCAATCTCCAGTGGACACGTCAGACCGCGCGTCTGGATCCCAGCTACGCGGTCGCCGGCTTCCGCTACCGCTTCCACATGCACTCCGACTGGAGCGTCGTCTTCGACGGGCTGTTCATCGACGACGTCGCGGTGTTCTTCGTGCCGCAGTCCTCGATTGTGTTTCACGAGGACTTCGAGGCGGACAACGGCGGCTATACGGTGGGCGGTGCCAACTCCGCGTGGGAGTGGGGCACACCTGTCGGCGGACCCGGCATGGCCTACTCCGGCTCGAAGGCGTGGGGCACCAACATGGCAGGGGGCTACCCCTCCTACATGAACAGCCACATCACGTCGCCGGCTGTCGATCTCGCCGCCTACTCCGGGCAGAGCCTGGTCGTGTCGTGGTGGCAGTACCTGGCCACCGAACGTGACTGGGACTGGGTCAGCCTGCACGGCAGCCCTGATGATGGCGTGAACTGGAATCTGTTGTGGGGAGGGTACTCCGGCCAGTACTCGCTGCGCTGGCACCGGCAGGCGGTCACGCTGGCGCCCGGGTACTCGACGGCGGGGTTCCGTGCTCGATTCCTGATGACCTCCGACGACGGCAACAACCCGAACCTGTGTCCCTGCAACGGTGTGTTCCTCGATGACGTCTCGGTCGAGTTGCCCACGCCGGCGTCGCTGGGCGGCTGCACGGCCGTTCCCGGAGGCGTGGTTCGCGGCCAGGTGACGGACGCGAACACCGGCGTCGGCCTCGTTGGCGCGGTGGTGACCATCGACGGCGACCCCGCCACAGCGATCCACACCGTGGCCACGCCTGACGATCCGGGCGTGCCCGACGGCGTGTACAGCCTGTTCGTCCCCGGTTCCGGCGCCGCCACACTCGCGTTCACGAAGACCTTCGGCTACCAGGACGCGAGCGCGGAGGTGGAGGTGGAGGCCGACGGGGTGGTGACGCAGGATGCGGCCCTGGCGGCCGGACGTCTGACGGTGGCGCCGACAGCCCTGGACATCGCCGTGCCGGTTGGCGGACGGACATCCCGGACCTTCACCGTCACCAACGACGGCGGCGCGCCCGTGGCGTACACGATCAACGAAGCGCGTGTATCGAAGCCGGCCGGCGCCGCCGCCCGGGCCCGCGCGCTGCGCCCGCGCCCGTCGCGCCCGCTGCCGATGCAGAAGCGGCACTACGATGCCCCGTTCCCGCCCGCGTCGAAATCCCGGCGGCCCGCTGCGCCGCGGCCGTACGCCGCCGGCGACGTCGTGCAGTCGTGGACCACCGCGGACGTGGTGTACGGCCTCGCCTTCGACGGGGCGTCCCGCACCGTGTGGCTGGCCAGCCCGGGCACCTCGTGGTTCGGGACCAACCACCTGACCGAGTACTCGCAGGCGGGCGTGGCCACCGGCCGCTCCCACGAGTTCACCTGGATGCCGGAGAACGGGCCCGGCGATGCCGCCTTCAACTGGAACACGGGCATGCTGTGGGTCATGAACGTGGACAGCAACGGCAACAACTGCCTCTACGAGATGGACCCCGCCAGTGGCGCCACCGGCAACACGATCTGCCCGGGCGGAGCCACCGGCTTCGCCGTATCGCAGCGCGGCCTGGCCTACGATCCCGATTCCGACACGTGGTACGCGGGCGGCTGGACCGAGAAGGTCATCTACCACTTCGACGCGTCGGGGACCATCCTCGATCAGGTCTACACCGGGCTCGACATCGCGGGGCTGGCCTACAACCCGGCGACGCACCACCTGTTCGTGGCCACGACCGACGACACGTCCGCCTTCCACGTGCTCGATCCCGCACGGGCCTTCCAGGACCTCGGCCAGTTCACCGTCACCGGCTTCACCGCCCATGGCGGCGCCGGCCTGGAGATCGGGTGCGACGGACGGCTGTGGGCCGTGGATCACGGCGCCGATCCGCGCCGCGTGTACCAGTTCGAGTCCGGCGAGAAGACGACCGTGTGCCGCGCGAACCTGGACTGGGTCAGCGTGTCGCCCGCGTCCGGCACGCTCGAGCCGGGCGGGACGGTCGATGTGACGCTCACCATCGATGCGCGCGATGTCCCGGTCGGTCCGGGCGCGCTCCCCGCCGGCACGTATGCCGGGATCATCGGCATCGGCACCAATACGCCGTACGGCGCGTCGCCGGTCGATCTGGCGCTGACGGTGGCGGCCACCACCAGCCAGATCAAGGGGATCGTGAAGCGGGTCGGCGGCGTCGTGCCCGGCGCCATCGTGACGGCGTGGGCCGGCGATGTCGTCCACAACTGGACGACGGCCGGGCCCGACGGCCGCTACGTCCTGACGACGTCGCCGGGCACCTTCACGCTCGGGGTCACGGCGCCGGGGTACTTCGATTACTCGAAGGCCGGGATCCTCGTCGGCGTGAACAAGAAGAAACTCGTCAACCCCCAGCTGAGCCGTCCGGGCACGTTCCAGGGCACCGTGAAGGAGATGGGCGCAGGGACGCTGCTGGAGGGCGTGCTGGTGCAGCTCCTGAAGTCCGGAGTGCCGCAGGCGACCACGACCACCGGCGCCGACGGCGCCTTCTCGTTCACCACGCTGCGGCCGGCTGCGTCGGGCTGGGTGTTGCGGTTCACGAAAGACGGCTACGTCGCCAAGAACATGGGCCGCGGGCTCCCGGACGGAGCGACGGTCACCGTCAACGCCGTGATCAGGAAGGCGAGGTAGGGGGACCGAAGACGGAAGACGGAAGACAGAAGACAGAAGACAGAAGCAAGAAGCAAGAAGCAAGAAGGAACACGATGCACGGGGCCTGGGTGCGTGACGGCGTGATCCCTTCTTGCTTCTTGATTCTCGCTTCTGACTAGCCTCTAGCCTCTAGCCTCTAGCCTCTAGCCTCTGGCCCCAAGCCCCAAGCCCCACGCCCCTACCCCACGGCCCCTTCGGGGTACTCGAGGGCCAGCTTGAGCTCGCGGGCCAGCGAGTCGACCGTGGTGCCCTTGCCCCACGCGCCGCTGGTTTCGAACCGCAGGTCGCCGATGCGCCGCCCCCACGGGGAAATCACGCGGCCGATTGCCCGGAAGTCGGTGCGGTCCGCGTGTTCCTGGTCGAGACGGCGCACCACGTCCGGCGCGACGCGGATGAAGGCCCGCAAGGCGGTGGACGACTTGATCGAGTACTTCCGCCCGTTCCACGCCGCGCCGAACACGAGGGCCACCTGCTTGAAGTAGTTCACGAAGAACCGCTTCGCCTGGTCGCGGAACTCGTCGGCGCGGCGCCCGGCCCCGAAGGCGTCCGTCTGGAACAGGCGCTTCAGTTCCTGGGCGAGCGGCGCCTGCGCCACGGCCCCGTGGCCCACGCCGAGCAGCTTGATGTTCGCGCAGAGCGGCGAGTCGTCACGGTCGTTCAGCCAGCGCACCACGTCGTGGGCCGCCGCCAGGTTGTCGTCCCGGTAGAGCTGCCGGCCGGCCAGCGACACCAGGTGCGACGAGTTCAGCCGCGTGTGCTTGGCATTGATCGTGACGAACATCTGGA
>CAYNDV010000209.1:0-2149 GCA_964396055.1 uncultured Vicinamibacterales bacterium
CCGCCTTCGCTCGCGTGGGTGCGGTCGGCGAGCTACGGCGAGCCAGGGGAACGGGCACGGACGCTGGTGTGCTACACGGATCTCGGGGCGTCGGCCGGCTTGCCGCTGAGAAACGGCGAGAGGACGACCGCGGTGAGACCGGTGACGCCGGCGCCGATGAACGCGTACCAGGTCCACGCGACGGCGCCGGTCCACCACACCCACACCAGCACCGCCATGCCGGCACCCATGCCCGCCAGCATCGCCTGCGGCCCGACGCGCCGCGTGAGCACGCCCACCAGGAACGCGCCCAGCACCGGGCCCGACGTCAGCGACAGCACAGCGAGGCCCGCGTCGAGCACCGAGCGGTCCATCCACTGCGCCCCTATCGCGACGGCCAGTTGCACGACGCCCCAGGCGATGGTGGCCTGCCGCGACAGGCGCATCAGCGTCGGCTCGTCGGCGTCGGGGCGGATGTACCGCTTGTAGAAGTCGTTCACCGTCGTGGCGGCCATGGCGTTGAGCGACGGCGAGAGGGCGGCCGCGACAATGGCGGCCACGATGAAGCCGGCGGCGCCGCCCGACAGCGTGGTGACGATGAAGCGCGGCAGGACCTCGTCGTTGCGCCCCAGCGCCGGCGCCGGCACGTGCTGGTAGTAGGCGTAGAGCATCACGCCAATCAGCAGGAACAGGATGAACTGCACGAAGACGATGAAGCCGCTGAGCACGAGGCCCAGGCTGGCCTCCTTCGACGACCGGCCCGAGAGCAGCCGCTGCACGAGGTACTGGTCCGTGCCGTGGGTGGCCAGCGTGATCGCGATGCCGCCCACGACGCCCGCCCACAGCGTGTAGACGGTGCCGGGGCTGGTGGACAGATCGAGCACCGTGAACTTGCCGGCGGCGGCCCCCGCAGACACCACCTCGGCCCAGCCGCCCGGGATACGGGCGAGCAGGGCGCCGAACACCAGCAGCGCGCCGGCCACGTAGACGAACATCTGCACGACGTCGGTCCAGATGACCGCCGACACGCCGCCGCGCACGGTGTAAATGATCATCGCCACGCCCAGGACGATCACCGTGGGCGTGACGGGCACGCCGGTGACGACCGAGATGACCAGCGCCGTGGCGAAGAGGCGGATGCCGTCGGCCAGCGACCGGGTCAGCAGGAAGATGCCGGCGGCGGCGGTCTTCACGGGCGTGCCGAAGCGCATCTGCAGCAGTTCGTACGACGTGAAGAGATCGCCGCGGAAGTACGCCGGGATGAAGAGCACGCTCACCAGGATGCGGCCGATGACGTAGCCCACGGCCAGCTGCAGGAACGTCATGTTGCCGGCGAAGGCCGACGCCGGCACGCCGATGAACGACAACGTGCTGGTCTCGGTGGCCACGATCGTGAAGCAGATCGCCCACCACGGCACCGACCGGTCGGTCAGGAAGTAGTCCTTGGTCGTCTTCTGGAACCGCGCGAACCACGACCCGAACAGGACGATAGCGACGAGATAGACGCCGATGACGGCGTAGTCGATGGCGGTGAGCGTCATAGTATCCTGCCGCGGCTGCGGTTACACCAGCGTGAGGCCCCAGGCGGTCTTGAGGTCGATCACCTCGCGGCGCCGCACCAGGTCGCGCGCCTCGTCCAGGGAGAAGACCCGCACCCGGATGTCCTCGTCTTCGTCCTTCTCGGCCTGCGGGCCGTCCGGGTCGGGCGGGCGCAGGCCCGTCAGCCGGTAGAAGTTCATCACCTCGGTCACGAACCCCGGCGTCGGGTACCACGCGCCCAGGAACTCGACGGACGCCGGCACCAGCCCGATCTCCTCCTCGCACTCGCGCGCCGCGCCGGCCACCGGGTCCTCGCCCTGATCGAGGCTGCCCGCCGGCAGTTCCCAGATCCAGCGGTCGAGGGCGTACCGGTACTGGCGGATCAGCACGACGTGCGCCGCGTCGGGCATCGGCACGAGGACGACCGACCCCGGGTGGTCGACGATCTCCATCGTCACCTCGCGGCCGTGCGGCGTGCGCACGCGATCGCGGCGCACGGAGAAGATGCGCCCCGTGAACGCGGTGGTGCTGTCCAGCTGCGTTGCAGAGGATTCGGACATGGGGGATACCTTACTAGAGGCTAGAGGCTAGAGGCTAGAGGCTAGAGAGGAGGACGCTAGAGAGGAGGACG
>CAYNDV010000209.1:2249-6344 GCA_964396055.1 uncultured Vicinamibacterales bacterium
CTCGCCGCCCACGCCGCTGAGGTCGTCCACGTGGTGGAGCAGCGCGTTGACCAGCGTGCCCTCGTCGTGGCCCGGCGCCGGGTGCACCACCATGCCCGCCGCCTTGTTGATCACGATGAGGTCGGCGTCCTCGTACAGCACGTCGAGGGGGATGTCCTGCGGCGCCGGCACGGGATCCATGGGCGCCGGGATCTCCACGGCCACCGCGTCGCCGGTGCGCACGGCGTAGTTCGGCTTGGCGGGGCGGCCGCCCACCTGCACCTGCCCGTCCTTGATCAGGCGCTGGATCTGCGATCGCGACTGGCCGCCGATGTGCGCGACGAGGAAGTGATCCAGGCGCTGCCCGGCGGTCTCGGCGTCCACCGCGAGTTCGACGCGTTCCATGGCAGGCGCCCGCTGGCCTTACCGGCCCTTCTTCGCGCGCCGGGCCGGCGCCGGAGCGGCGGCCGCGCCGGCGGCGCGCCGCGACAGGACCACCAGCATCAGGATCGACAGCGGTGCCAGGACCATCGCGATCACCTGGGACGTGGCCCAGACGCCCAGCATGCCGCGCGGATCGCCGCGGAAGAACTCGACCGCGAAGCGCGAGACCGCGTAGAGCAGCATGTAGAGCCAGAAGGTGCGGCCCGCAAATGCCTTGCCACGCTTCTCGGTCACGAGCACGAGCACCAGGATGAGCAGGTTCGCGGCGGCGTCGTAGAGTTGCGTGGGGTGCAGCGCGACGTGCAGCGGCGTCCCGACGTTTGCCGCGGCGAACGGATCGCTGAACGTCAGGCCCCACGGCAGCGTCGTCGGCTTGCCGTAGCAGCAGCCGGCCAGCACGCACCCGAGGCGGCCCACCACATGGCCGAGGGCGATGCCCGGCGCCACGGCGTCAGCCACCTGCCAGGTGGGCAGCCGGTGCTTGCGCACGTACCAGATGCCGACCAGGGTGGCGACCACGAGCCCCCCGTAGAACACGCCGCCCGACCGGGCCAGCGTCCACAGCTCCGCCGGGTTGCGGCGGAAGTGGTCGAAGTCGACGATGAGCAGCAGCAGCTTGGCGCCGACCAGCGCCGAGATGATGATGTAGATGCCCATGTCGAGGACGCGGTCGCCGTCGAGGCCGGCGGCCCGGGCGCGGCGCACGGCCATGTAGAGGCCCAGCAGGTAGGCCGCGGCCAGCAGCACGCCGTAGCTGTAGACGGTGAAGGGGCCGAACTCAAGCAGTCGTGGGTACATGTTTCCCCAGTCCGAACATGTCGAGGAACATCGCGCCGACCCCGACCGTGATGGCGGAATCGGCGACGTTGAAGGCCCAGAAGTGCCACGTGCCGAAGACCACGTCGACGAAGTCGACGACGGCGCCGGCCGTGACCCGGTCGATGAGGTTGCCCGCCGCACCGCCGAGGATCAGGGCCAGGCCGAGGCGCGCCATCAGCTCGTGGCGGGCGAGGCTGGCGGCGTAGAGCCCGAGACCGACCAGGGCCGCGCACGCGAACGCCGCGACCACGAGGGGCTTGTACGGGAAGTCCACGTCGTTGAGCATGCCGAACGCCGCCCCCGTGTTCTCCACGTGCGTCAGGTTCAGGACCCCGTCCAGGATCGGCACCGTGTCGTGCAGCGGCACGAAGGCGCGGACCAGCGCCTTGGTGGCCTGATCGAGGACGACGACGGCGGCGATGAGCCAGGGCTCGAACCGGGCCAGCAGGCCCCGGAGCCCGGGCCGGTGCCCCGGCGGCACCGGGGTGGGCGTCGCGACGGGATGGTCGGCAGTCCCGCTCATCGTCCCAGGGCCTGCAGCGCCTCTTCGCAGCGCGGGCACGTGCCTTCGCGGCCGGCCGCCGTGGACACCGACGGCACCCGCCGCCAGCAGCGGTCGCACTTCGTGCCCGTCGCGCGTGCCACCTCGATGGCGACGGCGCTGCCCTCGGCTTCGACGTGCTGCGCGTTCGCGGGTGGCGCCGGCTCGTGCACCACGCGGACCTCGGACGTGATGAACAGCGCCGGCAGTTCCGCGGCGTACCGGGCCAGCAGGTCCGCGGCCGCGCCGGAGGCGTGCAGTGTCACCGCCGCCTCGAGCGGCTGGCCGATCACCTTGGCCTGCCGCAGGCCCTCCAGTTCGACGTTGACGGCGGCGCGGATCTTCAGCAGCCGCGCCCAGCGCTCCATGAGCGGGCGATCGATGAACAGCTCCACCTGGGGGGGGAACTCGGCCAGGTGCACCGAGGCCTCGCGCTCGCCGGGCAGGAAGCGCCAGAACTCGTCGGCCAGCACCGGCAGCACCGGGGCGATCAGGCGCGCCAGGCCGTCCGCGATGGCGAACATCGCCGTCTGCGCCGAGCGCCGCGGGCGCGCCGCCGGCGCCAGCGTGTAGAGCCGGTCCTTCGACACGTCGACGTAGAACGCGCTGAGGTCGACCGTCACGAACGCGTTGAGCGCCTGGAACGCCGCCGGGAAGTCGTAGTCGGCGTAGGCCTGCTGGATCGCCCGCGCCACGTCGCCGTACCGCGCCATCGCGTAGCGGTCCACCTCGTCCATGAACTGCGGCGGCACCATCTGCGATGCCGGGTCGAAGTCCGCCAGGTTGGCGGCCAGGATCCGCAGCGTGTTGCGCAGCTTGCGGTAGGCCTCGACGACGCGCGCGAGGATCTCGGGGCCGAAGCGCAGTTCCTCGCGGAAGTCGACGCTGGCCACCCACAGCCGGAGGATCTCGGCGCCGCTCTGCTCGATCACGCGCTCGGGCGGCACGTCGTTGCCGAGGGACTTGGACATCTTCCGTCCCTCCTCGGTGACGACCATGCCGTGCGTGACCACCTGCCGGTACGGCGCGCGATCGCGCGTGCCGAGGCCCACCAGCATCGAGCTCTGGAACCACCCGCGGTACTGATCCGAGCCCTCGAGGTACAGGTCGGCGGGCCACCGCAGCTCCGGATGCACCGCCAGCACCGCCTCGTGGCTCGATCCCGAGTCGAACCAGACGTCGAGGATGTCCTGCTCTCGCTCGAATGCCGTGCCGCCACACGACGGGCAGGCGAATCCCTCGGGCAGGAAATCGCCGAGCGGGTGTTCGTACCAGGCCTCCGCGCCGTCCTTCTCGAAGACGGCCGCGGTGCGCGCCACCAGTTCGGCGGTCAGCGACGCCGTGCCGCAGGCGGTGCACGTCACCGCCGGGATGGGCACGCCCCACGATCGCTGCCGCGAGATGCACCAGTCGGGTCGCGACTGGAACATGCCCTTCATGCGATCGCCGCCCCAGGCGGGCACCCACGACACGCCGTCGGCGGCGGCCACGGCCGCCTGGCGCAGGCCGGTGTCGTCCATGCCGATGAACCACTGCGACGTGGCCAGGAAGATGACGGGGTTGTGGCAGCGCCAGCAGTGCGGGTACGAGTGGCCGAAGTCCTCGCGCTTCCACAGGCGGCCGGCGGCGTGCAGGGCGGCCTCCACCTTCGGGTTCGCGTCGAACACGGTGAGGCCCGCGAACTGGTTCACCTCGTCGAGGAACCGCCCGTCGTGGCCCACCGGCGCGTAGATCTCGAGGCCGTAGCGGACGCCGGTGTGGAAGTCGTCGGCGCCGTGGCCCGGCGCCGTGTGCACGATGCCCGTGCCGGTGTCGAGCGTGACATAGTCGGCCAGGACGCCGACCGAGTCGCGCGCGTAGAGGGGGTGCGTGAAGCGCAGGCCCTCGAACGTGGTGCCCGGCACGCGGACCAGCGGATCGGCCAGCGTGCGGCCGACGGCCGCGCTCAGCGTTTCGGCCAGCGCCTCGGCCACCACGACGACGCGGCCGTCCACGGCGTAGGCGCCGTAGGTGGCTTCGGGGTGGAACGCGAGGGCCAGGTTCGACGGGATCGTCCAGGGCGTCGTCGTCCAGATGAGCGCCGACACGTCGCGACCGGCCAGGGCGGGCACGCGGGCGGCCAGTTCACCCTGCCCGGCCGGCGAGAGGGGGAATTCCACGTAGATGGACGGCGAGGTGTGCGTCTCGTACTCGACTTCGGCCTCGGCCAGCGCCGTCCGGCAGTGGATGCACCAGTGCACGGGCTTCTTGCCCTTGTAGACCATGCCCCGCTCGACGAACTTCCCGAGCGCGCGCACGATGGCCGCCTGGTA
>CAYNDV010000210.1:0-6273 GCA_964396055.1 uncultured Vicinamibacterales bacterium
GCGCCGCCCAGCCCGGCGCCGAGACCATCGACCGTGACGCCGCCGCCCAGTTGTCGCTGCCGCCCGGTTTCTCGATCGACTCGTCGGTGGAGTCGATCACCGCCACGGGCAGCTCGGGCCAGATGAACAACGCGTTGCTGTTCGGCATGATGGGCGAGGGCCCGATGGGCCGCGAAGGCATGCCCGGCGAAGGCGGGGATCCGTCGATGGGCGGCTCGGCGCTCGGCCCGGCGGGGGCGTTCGGCGGCGCGGGCGGGTTCTTCAGCGGCGGCGGACCGGGCGGCATGGCCGGGCCCGGCGGCGGCATGGGCGGCGGTCCCGGCGGCATGGGTGGACGGGGCAGCGACGGTCCCGGCGGCGGCGGGCCGGGCATGCCGAGGCTGGCGATGGCCGGCCGCATGGGCAACAACCGGCCCCGCGGCACGGTCAACTACACCCTCGGCGGTTCGATGCTCAACGCGGCGCCGTACTCGCTGACGGGCAACGCGGTCACCGAACCCGAGTTCCTCCAGCAGCGCATCGCCGCGAACTTCGGCGGCCCCGTGAAGATACCCGGCGTGGTGGACTGGAGTCAGCACTCGAACTTCTTCCTGAACTACTCGGGCAACCACTCCGATCGCCCGGTGGACACCTACTCCACGGTGCCGACCTCCGCCATGCGGGCGGGCGACTTCTCGGCGACGTCGCGCACGATCCGCGATCCGCTCACCGGCCTGCCGTTTGCCGGCAACCAGATCCCGGCGTCGCGCCTCGACCCGACGGCCCTGGCGCTGCTGGCGTACATCCCGCTCCCGAATCTCGACGGCGACACCAAGAACTTCAACTACTCCACCACGGCGTCCACCGACACGGACGACATCAACTTCCGCTTCATGCGGTCGTTCGGCAACACCCAGCGGCGGCCGAGCCAGCCGCTTCCCGCCGGCGGCGGCGGGCGCGGGGGCGGTGGTGCCATGCGGGGCGGCGGCGTGAACGTGTCGGTGGCGGTCGGCTACAGCCGCTCGCGCACGGTGCAGGCGTCGGCCTTCCCCACCACCGGCAGCGTGACCAACCGCACGGGGTGGAACGTGCCGGTCACCGTGGGTTTCACGAAGTGGGGCCTGATGAACCAGGTCCGCTTCCAGTTCAACCGCAGCGACGCGACAACGCAGAACCGGTACGCGTTCGTGCAGGACGTGGCCGGCAACGCCGGGATCGCCGGCGTCTCCGCAGACGGCTTCGACTGGGGCGTGCCGAATCTCTCGTTCTCGACGCTCACGAGCCTGCGTGACGTCGCGCCCTCGTCGCGCCTCGACCAGACGATCACGATCGGCGACACGATGACGAAGCTGAAGGGGCGCCACACGCTGCGCTGGGGTGGCGATGCCCGGTTCATGAGCACCGACAGCCGGGTGAACACCAACCCGCGCGGCACCTTCGTCTTCACCGGCGCGTACTCGGGCGGCGGGAGCGCATCGCTCGGCGGCCGCAACGACTTCGCGGACTTCCTGCTGGGCCTGACGCAGCAGGCCACCGTGCAGTACGGCCCGGGGCTGCAGCAGTTCCGCGCGTCGGCCTGGAACGTGTTCCTGCAGGACGACTGGCGCCTGACCAACCGCTTCACCATCAACGCCGGCGTCCGCTACGAGTACCTGTCGCCCTACTCGGAGACGAACAACCACCTCGTCACGCTCGACGTGGCGCCGGGGTTCACCGCCGCCGTGCCCGTGGTGGCCGGCTCCACCGGGCCGTACTCCGGCTCGTTCACGAACACCATCGTAAGGGCCGATCGGAACAACGTGGCGCCCCGCGTCGGCTTCGCGTGGCGGCCGCGCACCAGCACCACCGTCCGCGGGGGCTACGGGATCAGCTACAGCTCCCCCGTCTACTATTCGATCGTCCAGCGCCTCGCCGGGCAGCCGCCCTTCGCCGTCACCGACACGCGCCTGGCGGGACTGGGCGATCCACTGACGATCGCCTCGGCGTTCGCCACGCCGAATCCGGTGGAGACCACCAACAACTTCGCCGTCGATCCCGCGTACCAGCTCGGCTGGGTGCAGATGTGGAACCTCGACGTGCAGCGCGACCTGGCGAGGACGCTCTTCGTCGGCGTGGGCTACACGGGCACGAAGGGCTCGCACCTCGACCTGCAGCGCGCGCCCAACCGCGGGCCGCTGGGGCCCACGATCCCGGACGTGCAGCCGTTCATCTGGGCCGCCTCGGAGGGGCGTTCGCTGATGCACGCCCTCAACCTCCGGCTGCGCAAGCGCATGTCGCGCGGGTTCTCGGCCGGCCTCAGCTACACCTGGTCCAAGTCGATGGACGATGCCTCGTCGATTGGGGGAGGCGCGGTGGTGGTGGCGCAGAACGACAAGGACCTGGCGGCCGAATGGGGCCTGTCGAGTTTCGACCAGCGCCACCGCCTGACGGCCGACTACTCGATTCAGCTGCCGTTCGGCCCGAACCGCCGCTGGCTCAACCGCGAGAGCTGGCTGGCCCACGTCTTCGGCGGCTGGCTGTGGAACGGCACGATCAGCTACACGTCCGGCACGCCGTTCACGGCACGGATCCTCGGCAACCCGGGCGACGTGGCGCGCGGCACGTACGGCACGCTGCGGGCCGACTACAACGGCGACCCGATCACGATTGGCGGCCCCACCATCGCGCAGTTCTTCAACACGGCCGCGTTTTCGGTGCCCTCGCCGGGCGCCTTCGGCAACGCCGCGCGCAACACGATCCAGGGACCCGCGGCGACGAACGTGAACATGACGCTGATGAAGAGCTTTTCCCTGGGCGGGACGCGGACGCTCTCCACGCAGGTGCAGGCGAACAACGTGTTCAACCTCGCCCAGTACGGGTCGATCGACACGGCAGTCAACTCGCCCACCTTCGGCCAGGTAGTCTCGATGCGCCAGATGCGGACGGTGCAACTGGTGGCGCGGTTCGGGTTCTAACAGGGCCGTTTGGCTATTCGGCCGTTCGGCCGGCGTAAATCAATCCCGGATTGATTTATGCGGCAGTCAGGCGAAGACCGATGACGATGAGCCACGCGCGACGGACTTCGATACTGACGGCCGCGGTCTGTCTGGCCATCTCGGTGCCCCAGGGCCTCCTCTCCCAGGCCCGGACGCCCGCGGCCCAGGAGGCGCAGAAGCCGCCGCGCTACGAGTTCACCACCGGCGTGGACCTCGTGTCGGTGACCGTCGTGGCGCGCGATCGGAACGGCCAGCCGGTCCGCAACCTCACCCGTGACGATTTCACCGTGCAGGAAGACGGCCGCCCGCAGGCCCTGGCCAACTTCCGCGTGGAGCAGATCGAACACGAAGCGGTGGTCGCCACGCCGGATCTTCCCGTGGTGCTGGGGTCGCTCGGCAAGGCGGGTGTGGCGCCGACCTCCGGAGCTGAGGACTACACGGTGGTGGACGCCCATAACCGGCGCCTCATCGTGCTGTTCTTCGACCTCAGCTCGATGCAGCCCGAAGAGGTGGAACGCGCCGTGACCGCGGCCCGCGACTACGTGGAGCGGCGCATCACGCCTGCGGATCTCATGGCCGTGGTGTCCCTCGGCACGTCGATGCGCATCACGCAGGACTTCACGGCCAACCGCGATCTCCTGCGGGCGGCCATCAGCCGCCTGAGCCCTCTCGAGAGCACGGGATTCGAAGAAGGCGCCACGGCTGAGGCGGCGGCCGCCGAAGACGTCTTCACGCCGGACGACACCGAGTTCAACCTCTTCAACACCGACCAGCGGCTCGAAGCCCTGCGCCGCATCGCCGATACGCTCGCGCCCATCCCCCAGAAGAAATCCCTCGTCTACTTCAGCAGTGGCATGAGCCAGATGGGCCTCGACAACGAGGTGCAGCTGCGGCGCCTGGTCGACCGGGCCGTGCGGGCCAACCTGTCGATCTACACGGCCGACATGCGCGGCCTCCAGGCCCAGGTGCCCGGCGGCGACGCCGGATCGGCAGGCGCCCGTGGCCAGAGCGCCTTCTCCGGGCAGGCGGTGCGCAGCCAGTTCGACCGCATGGCATCGTCGCAGGACACGCTCAGCTCGCTGGCCGAGGATACGGGGGGCCGCGCGTTTTTCGACGCCAACGAGTTCGGCAGCGTGTTCGAGCGCGTGGTGGCCGACACCACGACGTACTACCTGCTGGGTTACACCAGCACCAACACGGCCCAGGACGGCCGCTTCCGGCGTATCCGCATCACCGCGAAGCGGCCCGACGTCAAGCTCGAGTACCGGGCCGGCTACTACGCCCGCCGCGACTTCGCGCACCAGGGCCGCGACGACCGCGACCTGCAGCTGCAGGAGCAGCTCGAGTCAGACCTGCCGGTCACCGACCTGCCCATCCACGGGTCAGCGGCGTACTTCCGCCTGAAGGACGACCGGTTCTTCGTGCCCGTGTGGCTGGCCGTCCCCGGCTCGGCCATCCCGTTTGCGCGCTCGAGCCAGCAGGAGCGCGCCACGCTCGACGTGCTCGGCGTTGTCCGCGACCGGCAGCGCCGGCCCGTGGCCTGGATCCGCGACACGGTGAAGCTGAACGTGGACGCGGCGAAGAACGTGCGCCAGAAGAGCGTCCAGTACCAGACCAGCTTCGAGCTGCCGCCGGGCCAGTACCTGCTGAAGACGGTCATCCGGGAGAACCAGGACGGGATTCTCGGATCCTACGAGGCCGTGTTGACGGTGCCGCGGCTGCCGGCGGCGGGCATGAAGATCAGCTCGGTGGTCTTCGGCACGCAACTGCAGGCGGCGCAGGGCGGCCGCGCCAACCGCAACAGTCCCCTCGCCCGCGACGGGCTGGCGCTGGTGCCGAGCGTGACCAACGTGGTGTCCGGCGGTCAGCAGCTGTACTTCTCGTTCGAGGTGTACGACCCGGCAGCCGCTGGTCAGGGCCGGGTGCGCGTCCTGACGAGCCTGGCGTTCTTCCGGGGGAAGACGCGCGTCTACCAGACGCCGCCGGCGGAGGCCGACCAGGTCAGCGATCCCGATCGCCGAGCGGTCATCGTCCGCGTCAGCGTGCCGGCCGCGTCGCTGGAGCCGGGTTTCTACACCTGCCAGCTCAACATCGTGGACGACGTGGCGGGCACCTTCGCGTTCCCGCGGATTCCGGTGTACTTGCGGAAGTAGGGGCTCGGGGCTCGGGGCTCCAGAGGCTAGAGGCTAGAGGCTAGAGGCTAGAGGCTGGACGACGGCACGTAGTGCAGGGCTTCAGCCCTGCCGGGCGTGGCGCTCCTCTTTCGTGGCGTCCGGCTTCAGCCGGACGCGCCGGTCTCCCCGATCCCCGATCCCGCGTCCCCCGCCCCTGCGGGCTTCAGGATCACGCACGCGAGCGGCGGCAGGGTGAGGCCGACCGACCACGCGTGCCCGTGGCGCGGGTCGTCGTTGGCGACGACGGCGCCGCCGTTGCCGACGTTCGACCCGCCGTACGCGGCCGCGTCCGTGTTCAGCACCTCGCGGTAGCGTCCCCCCGCCGGGATGCCGACGCGGTATCCGTACCGGACGACCGGCGTGAAGTTGACGACGACCGCGAGGAAGTCGGCTGGATCCGTCCCCTTCCGGATGAACGAGATCACGGACTGCTCGTGGTCGTTGCAGTCGATCCAGGCGAAGCCGTCGGGCGCGTGATCGCGTTCGTAGAGCGCCGGCTCGGAGGCGTACAGGCGGTTGAGGTCGTGCAGGAGCTGCTGCAGGCCCCGGTGCGGCTCGTGGGCCAGCAGGTGCCAGTCGAGGCCGACATCGTGGTTCCACTCGTTCGACTGGCCGAACTCGGTTCCCATGAACAGCAGCTTCTTGCCCGGGTGGCCGAACATGTACGCGACGAGGGCCCGCAGGTTCGCGTGTTTCTGCCACCAGTCCCCGGGCATCTTGCCCAGCATCGACCGTTTGCCGTGCACCACCTCGTCGTGAGAGAACGGCAGCACGAAGTTCTCGTTGTAGGCGTAGAGCATCGAGAACGTGATGTCGTTGTGGTGCCACTTGCGGTGCACGGGTTCGTGCGACGTGTAGCGGAGCATGTCGTGCATCCAGCCCATGTTCCACTTGAACGTGAACCCGAGCCCGCCGAGGTGCACCGGGCGGCTCACGGCCGGCCACGCGGTCGATTCCTCGGCCAGCGTCACGGCGCCGGGGTGCCGCTCGTGCACCAGTACGTTGAGCTGGCGCAGGAACTCCACGGCCTCGAGGTTCTCGCGCCCGCCGAACTGGTTGGGCACCCACTCGCCGGCCTTGCGCGAGTAGTCGAGGTAGAGCATCGAGGCCACGGCGTCCACGCGCAGGCCGTCGATGTGGTACTC
>CAYNDV010000211.1:0-6239 GCA_964396055.1 uncultured Vicinamibacterales bacterium
CCCGGCGGCCGCGCGAGGCGCTTGCGCACGCGGCCCGTGCCGCGCTCACCGCGGCGGGCGCCCTCGAGGCGCTGCGCACGCCTGCGCCGCCCTCGACCCATCTCGAGACGCTGCTCGCCTTCGTCGAGTCGCACGGCCGGCTGCCCGCTGTCGACGAGGCCATCCGCCAGCGGCACCTGCGGGCGCGGGCGGCGATCGTCGCGGCGATCGCCGGCCTGCGTGACGCCCACCGCGCGTTCGATGACGGAGCGCGGGCCTTCGACGACACGGCGGCGGCCTTGCGCCGGGCGATCGAACGTCACACGTTCGCGCCGCGCGCCGGCAGCAGCGGCGTCTGGCTCACCGACGCGGCGGCCGCGCGCTACGCCGCATTCGACCACCTCTACCTGGTGGGTCTGACGCAGCGCGACTGGCCCGACGTCTCGAGCCGGAACATCTTCTTCCCGCCCTCCACGCTGAAGGACCTCGGCTGGCCCGAGGACGCCGACGCGCGGGCCGCCGACCGGGCGTTGTTCGCGGACCTGCTGCGGGCCGCCAGCCGCGAGGTGCTCGTCTCCACGTTCACGCTCGAGGACGACGCGATCGTGGACCCGTCGCCCTTCCTGGAGGATCTGGCCGAGTCCGGCCTGGCCACCTCGGCGGAGCCGTCCGACACCGGTCCACTGGTCTTCGAGGACGAGGCGTTGCTGGGCCCCGGACTGCGTCCGGAGGCCCTCGCGCCGGCGGCGCGGGCGTGGCTGTCGGTGCGCACGTCGCGCACCGATGCCGCCGCTCCGCGTTTCCACGGCCGGACGGGCCCGCCGGGCCTCACGTCGTACCGTGTCAGCAGCCTCGATCGGTATCTCGAGTGCCCGTTCGTCTTCTTCGCGGAGCAGGTGCTGCGCCTGCAGGAGGAGCCCGAGGACGAAGAGTCGCTCAGTCCGCGCACGCAGGGCCGCCTGCTGCACGAGGTGGCGCAGGCGTTCTTCGAGGCCTGGCAGCATGCGGGGCGCGCCGCCATCACGGCGGCGGACCTCGACGAGGCCCGGGCCCTGTTCGACGCGATCGTGGAGGAGCGGCTCGGCCGCCTGCCCGAGAGCGACGCCGCCATTGAGCGCTCACGCCTCCTCGGCTCGGCAGCGGCGCCTGGCCTGGTGGAGATCGTCCTCGGGCTGGAGATCGAACGTCCGGCCGCGATCGTCGAGCGCCTGCTCGAATTTCCCCTCACGGGCGACGCCGACGTCCGCGGCGCGGACGGCGGGAGACGCCGGCTGAACCTGCGCGCCACGGCCGACCGTCTCGACCTGTTCGACGACGGGACGTTCCGCGTCATCGACTACAAGCTGTCGAAGACGCCGGATACGCGTGTCGCGGTGCAGTTGCCGGCCTATGCGGCGGCCGCCCGCGCGCGGCTCGCCGGCCACCGCAACCGGTCGTGGGAGGCGTCCGACGCGGCGTACGTGGCGTTCGGCAAGCCGCCGTACTACAAGCCGCTGGCCGCAGACCCGGAGGCGCTCGCCGCCGTGCTGGCCGACGGCGAAGCGCGCCTGGTCACAGCCGTGGACGGGATCGAGCGGGGCGACTTCCCGCCGCGGCCCCGGACCCGTCACCGGTGCTCGTACTGCCCGTTTGCCGGCGTCTGCCGGAAGGACTACGTCGATGACGAGGCGTAACATGCGCCTGCCGTTCGATGACGAGTCCCTGCCGGCACCCACGCCGCCGTCGGGCCCGACCCTCCCGCCAGACGAGGCTTCCCGTCGTGCGGCGGTGGATCCGCGCCGCAACGTCGTGCTGGAGGCGTCGGCCGGCACGGGCAAGACGCGCGTGCTCGTCGATCGGTACGTGAACCTGCTTGCGGCCGGTGTCGCGCCAGCCAACATCCTGGCGATGACGTTCACGCGCAAGGCCGCGGCCGAGATGCGCGAACGGATCGTCGCGCGGCTGCGCGGCGACGCGGTGCTGTCGCCCGAGGCCGCCGCGCGCTGGCGTGAGTTGCGCGATCGTCTCAACGAGATCGCCATCAGCACGATCGACGCCTTCTGCCTGGCGCTGCTGCGCGAATTCCCGCTGGAAGCCGATCTCGACCCCGGGTTCGACCTTGCCGACGAGACGGCCGCCCCGCGGCTCATCGACGAAGCGCTCGATCGCGCGATGCGGATCTGCCGCGCGAAGGCCCTCGAGGACGAAAGCGTGGCGCTGCTGTTCGCGCAGCTCGGCGAACGCCGCTTGCGGCTGGGGCTGGCCGCCCTGCTGGACCGGCGGGCCGTGGCGGTCGACGTGCTGCGGCGCGTCCTGTCGTCGGGGCCGCGCGACCTGACCGTGGCGCAGGCGTGCGACCGCGGCGCCGACCGCCTGGCCGGCGCCCTGGCTGGCGTACCGGGCGGCCTCGACACGTTCCTGGATGGTGGCCCGGTGGGTCATCCCTTCTTCGATCGGCTCGCGGCTGACATCCGGACCCTCGTGGCGTCGGCGGCGCCGGGCGCGGCGCCGGTGCGCCCGGCCTGGCTGCGCGGCCTGATGGACCGCCTCGCAGCGTACTTCCTGACGAAGGCGCAGACGCCCCGCAAGCAGGCGCCGCGGGAGTACAAGGCCTGGCATCCCGACCGGATGCGCGCCCGCCGCCACTGGGACACGGTGATGACCACCGGCGGCGCCCTCGTCGAGGCGCTGCGCGGGTTCAAGCGCGACCTGAACGTGGTGCTCTCGCGCGCCGTGTGGATCGTGTTCGGCATCGCCACCGCCGAGTACCGCCGCACGCTCGAACGCCACAACCTGCTGGACTTCGGCGAACTGCTCTCGCGGGCCCGGGCGCTGCTCGGCAACATGGACGAGTTCGCGCGAAGCCGCTACCTGCTGGAGGCCCGCTACCACCACGTGCTGGTCGACGAGTTCCAGGACACGTCGCGGGCCCAGTGGGAACTGGTGTCGCAGCTCATCGCCGCCTGGGGTGAAGGGTTCGGGCCGGCTCACGGCGCCATCCCGCCCTCGATCTTCATCGTCGGCGACCGGAAGCAGTCGATCTACGGCTTCCGCGATGCCGACGTGGCGCTGATGGACGAGGCGGCGGGGCTCATCGCCAGGCTGCGGGAAGACGGTGAGGCGCGGCGGGCCATCACACACAGCTTCCGATCGGCGCCGGCGATCCTGGCGTTCGTCAACGACGTGTTCGAGGAGGTGGAGAAGGCGCCGGAGCGCCCCGACGCCTTCCGGTACGACGAGCGCGACCGGTTCCCGGCGGACCACGACGCGGCCGGCGCTGCTGAGGCGCTGGGCGTCGTGGCCGGCACGTCGGCCGACGGGTGCGCCGAGGCGGTCGGCGCCGAAATCGCGCGCCTGCTGGCGGGGAGTCTCGTCCGCGATCGCACCACCGGGGTGCGGCGGCCGGCCGAGCCCGGCGATATCGCCATCCTGTTCCGCACCCGGGAGACGCACCGGGTGTACGAGCGGGTCCTCGAGCGGCGGGGCATCCCGGCGTACGTCTACAAGGGGCTCGGGTTCTTCGACGCCGACGAGATCAAGGACATCACCGCCCTCGTGCGGTACCTGGCAGACCCATGGTCCGATCTGCGGGCGGCGGCATTGCTCCGGTCGCGGTTCGTCCGTCTGTCCGATGTGGCCCTGCAGCGCCTGGCGCCAGGCCTCGCGCGCGCGCTGGCGGCCACGGACCCACCCGCGCTCGACGGGCTGGATGACGAGGACCGGCGCGTGCTCGCGCACACCAGGGAGGCCGTGAGCGGGTGGCTGCGTCTGTGTGACGCCGTGCCGCCCGCCGAGTTGATCGACCAGGTGCTGCGCGACACTGCGTACGCCTTCGAGTACCGCGGACCGCGGGCGCCACAGGCGCGCGAGAACGTGAAGAAGATTCGCAGCCTCGTGCGCCGGCTGCAGAATCGCGGCTACCTCACCATGGGCCGGCTGTCGGAGCACCTGGAACGCCTGTCGGCCGGCGACGAGTCGAACGCCGTGGTGGATGCCCTCAACGCCGTGAACCTGATGACCGTCCACGCGGCCAAGGGGCTCGAGTTCCCGATCGTCTTCCTCGTCAGCCTGGAGCAGCCGGCCGGGGGCATGCCGGATCCGATCCGCGTCTCGATGGACGCCGAGTCGGACGAGGCGGTGGCCGTCGGCGACTTCCACACGGACTTCGACGACGACGCCGGCAACCGCGATGCCGAAGAGACCAAACGCCTGCTCTACGTGGCGCTGACGCGGGCGCGGGACCGCCTCTACCTGGCCGCGACCCTGAAGGACGGCGTCTTCGCGCCTGGCCGTGGGGGTCTCGGGGCCGTGTGCCCGCCAGGCGTCCGCGCCCTGTTTCGTGCGGCGGCGGCAGCCGAAGACGGCGGCCAGGTGGAATGGCGTGGCCCGTCGGGCGCCGTGCACGTGCTGCGGTCCTGCGCCCGGCCGGGGCCCGAGCCAGCGGACCTGCCTGCGGCCGCCTCGGTGGCGGGCCCGCCAGGCCCGGTTGCCGAAGACTTCGGGCGCGTCGAGCCGGGCAGCGCGGTCACGCGGGTGCCCGTGACGGCCGTGGTCGCCGACGGCGAAGCCGCCGGGAGCGCCCGGGGCGCCCGGAGCGACCGGCTGCTGGCCGGCCGCCTCGTGCACCGGCTGTTCCAGTACGCGCACGGCGCCGAGCCCGTGGGCGGTACGCTCGAGGCCCGCGCCGGCGGCCTGGTGCGCGATGAGGAACGGGCCGCAGCCGCCAACGTGGATGCGGTGATTCAGGCGGCGGCGCGGATGTACACCGAACTCCGGGCGCGTGACGACGTGCGGCAGATCCTCGACGGCGCCACGTGCGCGTACGAGGTGCCGTTCACGCTCGATGTGACGGACCGGCCGGGTTCACGCCTCCTCGTGCGAGGGGTGATGGACTGCCTGGCGCGCAGCGCAACGGGAGCGATCACCGTCATCGACTTCAAGACGGGCGAACCGCGTCAGAGCGACCGCGACCAGATGGCGGTGTACGTCGAGGCGGCCCGCCTGATCAGCGGGGGACAACCCGTGTCCGGGTGCCTCATCTACGCGGGCCAGGATCCCGAACGCGCGGCGCTCGAGGACTCGGCGGGCTAGCACAAGTTCGGCGTTGCGCCGGTCGGTACCCAGCCCATACAATGCAGGAACACCGGAGAATGGCCGTCCAGGCCGGCGGTGCGAAGGAGAGACCCATGGCTGCAGCATGCCCGAGTTGCGGGAATACCCGCAGTTTCCTCGTCAAGACGCTCCAGATGCACGTGGTGCACGTGGACGGCACGCGCGTCGAGGTGGCGGAAGAGAATCGCCCGGCGGTGTTCGAGGTGCTCTGCGACGAGTGTGAATCGGCGTTTCCGTTCGAGCAGTTCGACGAAGAAACCCGCCGTGACCTGCTGCTGGTGCTGGGCGCCCGCTGAGGCCGCCCGCGCGGGCCGGCGCATCCGGCTCGCGGCGCCAGCCGGTCAGCGATCCGGTTCCGGCTTCGTCTCGTCTTCCTCGTAGTAGTCGCACCCCGGGCAGACCCACTCCCGCACGATCCGCTTCACGACCTGCACGTGACCGGGGATCCGGTCGGTCGTCTCCCGTTCCTTCCGGCGCATCGTTTCCCCGCACATCGGGCATTCCCGGCCGTGGCTCGCCATGGCGCCGCCTACTTCCGGACCGTGATCTGGACGGGGATCCGCATGGGACTGTTCGGGACGCCTTCCATGGTGATCGTCACCGAGGCCACGTAGGCGCCCGGTTCGAGTCCCTGGCCATCCACGTCGAGCTGCACGAAGCCCGGCGCCATCCCCTGAGCGGGCGACACGCGCAGCCAGGGCTGGTCGGCCGTTGCCGTCCAGGCCAGGGCCTGGGCGCCGCTGGCGATCCCGACCCGCGCGCCGCGCGTCAGTTGACCGGCCCGTGCCGCGATCGCCACGTTCGCATGCGTCACGGCGAGGGCCGTGTCCTGGTACGCGATGATGACCCGCAGCGTGAGGCGTTTGGTGGCCGTCTGCGGGGGTGTCGACGAGTCGCGCACGGCAATCGTGACAGGATATGTGCCGGTGACCCGTGTCCGCCCGCTGAGGGCCCCGTTGGCCAGGATGATGCCCATCGGGAGGATGCCATCGGTCACGCGAAGCGCGTACGGCGGCTTGCCGCCCTTGACCGGGATGACCTGGAGGTAGGGCAGGTTACGGGTGGCCGGCGGCAGGACCTCGAGTGCGATGGCCAGCGCCTCCGCGGCGGGCGGCGTCGGCCCCCCGGCGACCGGCAGCGCTGCCGGTGCGCCAGGCTGGCCAGCGGGC
>CAYNDV010000212.1:0-6135 GCA_964396055.1 uncultured Vicinamibacterales bacterium
CGGAGGGGTTCAAGGGCTAGAGGCTAGAGGCTAGAGGCTAGAGGCTAGAGGCTAGGGAAAGACGACGGGCGCGCTGGAGGGGATCCTCCGGCGCGCCCGTTGCCGTTCGCGGGGTTCGGGTCCCGGACCCCGAGTCCCGAGTCCCGAGTCCCGAGCCCCAATGTTACTTGATGGTGGCCGTCGGCTTGCCGCCCTGGTAGTGCAGCGTGATCTCGGACGCCTTGCAGAGGTTGATCTTCTTCCAGACCACCTCGTCGCCGTCCTCGTCCACGATCTTCAGGTCCCAGTCGCAGGCCGTCTCTTCGCGGTCGAAGGTGACCTCCACCTTCTCGCCGTCCTCGAGCACGTCCACGCCGAGCACGTCCTCCTCCCAGTCGTTCACCGCGGTGGGGGACACGTAGAGTTCGTCAATCGTCAGGCCGGTCTTGTTGACCAGGACGAAGTCCTGCTCGCCCGCCAGGAGCGAGACCGAACCCGCCACGCACAACGCCATCACCAATGCCACAGCCAGCTTCTTCATCGTTACCCTCCCGCGGCGCACGTCGGCGGCCGCGACACACACCGTTCAGCCAGTGGAAACCCAGCCGGAAATTATAGTCGAGGTCGTCGCGGACCGGTAGGGGATCCGGGGCGGCGGCGCGGCCGCCGCCGGCGGGCCGGCCTGCTCGGCCGGGTTGTCGGCGCGGAGGTTCCACACGAACCGGGTTACGATTTCGGCTTCGAGAGCAGGCCTTCGGCGATCTTCTCGGGAACGGACAGGATGGAGCCGTGCCGGGCGCCGGCCGGCATCTTCAGGGCGTCGGTGATCGACACCCAGGTCTTAAGGTCGCGTGACTTCACGCCCTCGAAGCGCTGGCGCCGGTAGGCGTCGAAGTAGACGTAGAGGTCCTTGTCGATGCGGAGCGCTGTCGGCCCTTCGACCCAGTCCGGCGAAATCGGGTCGGGCCAGAGCATGTACGGCCCGATGGCGTGATCGGCTGAGGCCACGCGGATGTGTTTCTTGACCTCGGGGCGGCCGGTCTCGTCCTTCAGGAACATGAGGATCTGCCGCCCGTCGCGGACCAGGGTGGCGTCAATCGCGTTAAATCCGGGATCGAAGAACAACTCGGCGGGCGTATAGGTCTCGAAGTCCTTCGTGGTCGTCCGGTAGAAGCGGTGGTTCAGCGGCGTGCCGTCCTCGCGGATGGTGCCGCTCTGGTCGGTGGCCGGGAACCGGCCGGGGATCGTGGTCGCCCAGAAGATCAGGTAGTGCTGCAGGACGTCGTCGTAGAAGATCTCGGGCGCCCAGCAGTTGACCGCCTTGCGCTCGTGCACCATGACGGGCAGGAACTGCTGTTCGGACCAGGTGCGGAGGTCCTTCGAGTGTGCGATCCCGATGCCCTGCTCCGCCCAGCCCGTGGTCCAGACCATGTGGTACTGCCCGTCCGGTCCGAGCAGGATGTGCGGATCCCGCATGAGCTTGCCGCCGGCGGTTGGCGCGAGCACGCTCTCGCCGCCGTTGAGCGGGAGCCAGTCCAGGCCGTCACGGCTGTAGGCCAGGTGCAGGCCGTCCTGGCCGTTCTCGACGAAGTAGGCAAAGACGTAGTGCTGGCGGGCCCGCGCCTCGCCCGACACCGTCAGGACCGCTGCCGCCAGCGCGAGGCCGCCCAGCCACCGCCGTCTGCCCATGGTCTCCTCCCCGGAATCCGCGTGATGGTAACATGGGAGCACACCCAGACAGGAGAGGTCCATGGAACGCAAGACGGCGAGCGACTTCGCGCCCGAAGTGCTGATTCTGTTCGACGCGTACGTGCACGGCCACATCGATCGCCGCGGCTTCCTGCAGAAGGCCGGGAAGTACACGGCCAGCGGGGTGACGGCGGCGATGCTGCTCGATCAGCTCAACCCGCGTTTCGCGGAGGCCCAGGTCGTCGCGAAGGACGACAAGCGGCTCGTCGCCGAGGTGGTGGCCTTCCCCTCGCCGCAGGGCAACACCGGCATGAAGGGCTACCTGGTGAAGCCCGCGGCGACCACGGGCAGGCTGCCCGGCGTGCTGGTGGTGCACGAGAACCGGGGGCTGAACCCCCACATCGAGGACATCGCCCGGCGCGTCGCGCTGGAGAACTTCGTGGCGTTCGCGCCGGACGCCCTGGCGCCCCTCGGCGGGTATCCTGGCGACGAGGACGCTGCGCGCCAGCTGTTCCCCAAGCTCGATCAGGCGAAGACCCGGGAGGACTTCGTCGCTGCGGCGGCGTTCCTGAAGGCGCACCCGGCCTGCACCGGCAAGGTGGGCGTCGTGGGGTTCTGCTACGGCGGCAGCGTGGCGAACATGCTGGCGACGCGCGTGCCGGATCTGGCGGCGGCGGTGCCGTTCTACGGCGGGCAGGCCGCGGCCGCGGACGCGGCGAAGATCAAGGCGCCGCTCCTTGTCCACTATGCCGAGAACGACGAGCGGATCAACGCCGGCTGGCCGGCGTACGAAGCCGCCCTCAAGGCGGCCGGCGTGCGCTACACCATGCACATGTACCCGGGCACGCAGCACGGGTTCAACAACGACACGACGCCGCGCTACGACGAGGCCGCGGCGAAGCTCGCGTGGCAGCGGACCATCGAGTTCTTCAACGCGAACCTGCGGTAGGAACCCGCCGGGCTGGCATCCGCGTGCACGTCTCGCGGCGCCAGCCCGGGTCCGACGTCAGCGCTTCCACACCGGCAGGCCGCGGCCCGGCGTCCACGGGGCGCCGGCCGCTTCCAGGCGCTCGCCGAGTTTCCGGAATTCGCCGTCGATCAGGGTCCGCACCTCCGGCAGGGCCTTCTCGAACCCCGCCGCAGCCAGCTCGTAGTCCCGCTTGGCCGTCGCGGTGATCGGGCTGGTGGATCCGAGCTGCGCGCTGATGCGGTCCGCCAGCGACGGCAACGACGCCTCGGATCGGCGCTGCACCACACGATCGCCGACCAGCACCGTCATGGCCGCCCGCAGCTTCCGCTCGAAGGCGACCAGGTCCGCCGCCAGTGCCGCGTCGGCCTTCGGCGCGTCGAGCAGGGCCTTCTTCATGAACTGGAGGCTGCGGGACGCGTCCTGGAGCACCGACACCGTTCCCATGACCGCCCGCTGCAGCTCGCCCGCTTTCTTCTGGAACGCCAGCAGCGCGGGCCGGTCCTTCTCGGGCAGCGTGGCGAGCGCGAGCGGCTCCACGACCACGCGCTGCGGCTCGGCGAGCGGCGTCAACACGCCGTCCACACGCGAGGCGATCGACACCGTGAACGTCCCGGGCACAACGAGCGGTCCCTGCGGGGCCTGCTCCCACGACTCACGGACGGGCTCCTCGAGGACCGTGGGCTCGACCGCCGGGTAACGCAGGTCCCAGGCCACCCGGTGCAGGCCCTGCGTGACGGGGCCGGTCAGCCGGCGCACGACCTGGCCCGCCTCGTCGGTGACGGTGAGCACGATCGCCGGCTTGTCCTCGCCGTCCTCCTGCCGCAGCGCGTCCCAGCCAGGGAAGGTGACGGGCTTGCCGGCCTTCACCGCCGCCTTCTCCTGCTCCCGGCGCGCCTCCGCCCGGCTGCGCAGCGTGTCCTTCAGGTAGTAGGTGAAGACCGCGCCGAACGGCGGGTTCGGCGCGGTGAAGTACGACTCGCCGTACATGCCCTTGGCCGCATCGCCAATCGGCGTCTGCGGGATGTAGGCCAGGGCCGTCTTCGCCGCGAACAGGATGGCGCCCTGCGCGAGCGTGGCCTCGCTCACCCCCCGCAGGGGCGAGTAGTCGTCGAGCACGAAGAAGCTCCGGCCGAACGACGCGCCGACCAGGTCGTTCTCACGCTCCTGGATTTCGAGGTCCCTGAAGGCGATGGTCGGCACGCCGCCGCCGAGTTTTACCCACCTGGCGCCCCCGTTGAGCGTCGCGTAGATGCCGTACTCGGTGCCGGCGAAGAGCAGGTCCTTCTTCACGTGGTCCTGCACGATGGACCAGACCCAGCCCCGCTGGGGCAGATCGCCCGCGATGGACCGCCACGTGCGGCCGCGGTCGTCGCTGCGCAGCAGGTACGGCTTGTAGTCGCCAGTCTTGTGCAGGTCCACCGCCACGAACACCGCGTCCCGCTCCAGGCGCGACGCCTTGATCTCGTTGACGAAAAACTGGCCGTTCACGCCCGGTAACGCCTCGATCTTCCGCCACGTCTTCCCGCCGTCCTCCGTCACCTGCACCAGGCCATCGTCGGTGCCGGCGTAGATCAGGCCTTCGACCAGCGGCGACTCGCTGATGGTGGTGATCGTCGAGAACATGGACATCGCCCCGTGGTCCCACAGGGCGTTTGCGCTCCACGTGCGGCCCATGATGGGCTGCTCGAGCCGGAAAATGTTGCGGGTGAGGTCGGGGCTCACCTTCGTCCAGGAGTCGCCCCGGTCATCGCTGCGCCACAGGTACTGCGACGCGTAGTAGATCCGCGTGTGCGCGTGCGGGCTGACGAGGACGGGCGAATCCCAGTTGAAGCGCAGGGGCGGCTCGTCGGGGCCCGGTTTCGGGCTGATGTACACCGTCTCCTGGCTGCGGCGGTCGTAGCGCAGCAGGTTCCCCTCCTGCCACTCCAGGTAGACGATGTTGGGGTCGGTGGGGTCGATGGCGCAGGCGTAGCCGTCGGCACCGTAGGTGATGATCCAGTCGGCGTTCGAGATGCCGTGGGCGTTGACGGTCCGCGACGGGCCGGCCTGCGTGCCGTTGTCCTGCGTGCCGCCGTGGACGTGGTAGAACGGCCGGGCGTTGTCGAGCGCGAGCTTGTAGAACTGCGTGATTGGCAGGTTCTCGAAGAAGCGCCACGTCGTGCCGGCGTCGCGGCTCTCGTAGACGCCGCCGTCACTCCCGTTCAGGATGTAGTCGGGCTCGCCCGGGATGAAGGCCATCGCGTGGTTGTCGCCGTGCTTGTTGCGCTCGGGCACCCGCTGCCACGTCTTCCCCCCGTCGTGCGTCACGCGCAGGCCCGGGTCCATCTGGTAGACGCGATCGAATGTGTTGGGGTCGGCGAAGATTTCCTGGTAGTAGTGCGGGCCCGTGCCGCCGCTGATGTAGCTGTTACGCTTCTCCCAACTCTCGCCGCGGTCGGCAGAGCGGTAGAACCCGCGCTCGTCCAGCGAGGCTTCGACCGTCGCGTACACCACGTTCGGATGGATCGGCGAGACGGCCAGGCCGATCTTGCCCATGTCGCCGGACGGCAGCCCGACCGTGAGCTTGCGCCACGTCTTGCCGGCATCGGTGGACTTGTAGAGGCCCGAATCCGGCCCGCCGCCCATGAAGGCGGCCACGGTGCGCCGGCGCTGGTAGGCCGCCGCGTAGAGGATGTCGGGGTTGGCGGGGTCGAACTCCGCACTCGTGACGCCAGTATCGGCGTTGATCGTGAGCGACGGGGTCCACGTGGCGCCCCCGTCGGTGGACTTGTACAGCCCCCGTTCACCGCCGGACGACCAGAGCGGGCCTTCGGCGGCCACGTAGACCACCTGCGAGTTGCGGGGGTCCACCAGGATGCGCGCGATGTGGTCCGACTGGCGCAGCCCCATGTTGGTCCAGGTCCTGCCGCCGTTGAGGCTCTTGTAGACACCGTCGCCGATGCCGACGTGACGGCCGCTCACGTTCTCCCCGGTGCCGATCCACACCGTGTCCGGGTTCGAGGGATCCAGCGTGACGCACCCAATGGAGTAGGACGTCTGGCCATCGAAGATCGGCGTCCACGTCGTGCCGGCGTTGTCCGTCTTCCAGACGCCACCGGAGCCCACCGTGACGTACCACACATGGCGCCGCGTCGGGTGAATGACGATGTCGCTGATGCGCCCCGCCATGACGGCGGGTCCGATATTGCGGAACGACAACCCGGACAGCACCGCCTCGGTGACCAGGCTCTTCGACGCCTCGGCGGCCGGGCCGGCCTGTGCGGCAACTGGCGCCGCAGGCTTCTGCGCGCCGGCGCTCAACGACAGACCCAGAACCAGGATACCGATGCTGAACGTCAGTCTGCGCACGCGTGCCTCCCTGTGAAGTGCCTAGACGACGGGCGCGGCAGGTCCTTGACCCGCCGCGCCCATTTCGTCGAGGCGTGCGTCTTCTTGCTTCTGTCTTCTGCCTTCTGTCTTCTGTCTTCTGTCTTCTGTCTTCTGTCTTCTGTCTTCTG
>CAYNDV010000213.1:0-6116 GCA_964396055.1 uncultured Vicinamibacterales bacterium
CGCTCGAACGAGACGTTCCACTGCTGCACGGTGCCGCGGTCGACCTGGTTCGGATTGGGCGAACGGATGTAGACACCACGAGGCAGCGTCACCTTGCCGGACGACATGTCGGGCAGGACCACGCCCGGGATGCCCTGGGCCAGGGTGGTCACCCACTCGTAGGTGCCCGGCGCGGAGGCGTTGTTGTTGATGTCGTACGGGAACGACCCGCGCATTGGACGCGACCACGGCAGCGGGTTCTTGGTCACGCCGTAACCGGCGCGGAGGACGTTGTTGTCGTTGATGCGGTAGGCGGCGCCCACGCGGGGCACGAAGTACCATTCCTTCAGGTTGATGCCCACGTCCTTCGGCACGCTGCCGATGCCGCCCAGCGACACGGTGTAGGTGTTGTAGTCCAGGATCTCGATGCCCCGGCCCACGCGCGTCATCAGCGGGTAGTACTCCATGCGGAGACCGCCGCTGATCGTCAGCTTCTGGTTCACGTTCCAGCGGTCGCGGATGTAGAACGCGAACTGGTTCTCGCGGCCCGTCATCTCCTCGGTCTGGGTGTCCTTCGCGTAGTAGTTCGGGAGACCCATGAGGAACGCGGCGAAACTGTTCCAGCCGGGCGAGGTGTAGCCCACGGCGCCGGTGGTGTTGTTGCTGAACGAGAAGCCGCCCTTGAGGCCGTAGTTGCCCCACTCAGCCTGGCGGTGGTTGAGCTCGAGGCGCACGAAGTCCATGCCCGCGCGCATCTCGTGCTTCGTGAACACCTTCGTCATGGCGACGGTGCCCGAGTAGCTGATCTCCTTGCGCCACAGCGGCATCCAGTTCGGCGCGGAGCCCAGCGTGTAGCTCGACGCGAAGGTCGGCAGACCGCTGTTACGGATGTCGTTCGGGTCGTTCACGCCGGGAATGCCCAGCTGGAGCCCGTAGTTCGTGCCATAGTCAGCGGGCAGCACGTCCTGGTCCTGCCGGCTCATGCCGAAGTTGGCGTCGAGCACGGTGGACGGGCCGAGCGTCCACGTGGTGCCGAAGGTTGTGAGGATGACTCGCGTGTTGCCGAGGGACGGGTTGTCGAAGCCGAGGACGAAGTTGTTGCCCGAGCCCTCGTTGTCCATCACGCCAACCTTGCCCCACACCATGGCGTTCGGGTTCAGCTGGTAGTTGATCTTGAGGTCGAAGTTGTCGCGCAGCTGGAACTCTTCGCGCAGCTGCGTGTAGTCATCGAGCAGCAGGTTCGAGTTCAGGTCCCGCGTGCTGTTGACCGCCGGGAAGTACTTCATGGCGTTCAGCGCGATCGGGCTCAGCAGGTTCGTCGGGATGACGTTGCTGGCGAACTGCTCGCGCCCCACGCCGGCCGTGCCCGAGTAGGGGTTGAACAGCTTGAAGGCCGAGTAAGCCGCCGCCACCTCGCTGAAGTCGCCGGCGCGCATCTTGGCCGTCGGCACGCTGTAGGTGTAGGTGGTGGGCCGCTTCGTGTCGTACCGTTCCCACGACCCGAAGTAGAACAGCTTGTTCTTCAGGATCGGCCCGCCGAGGGTGCCGCCCAGCGTCTTGGTGCTCACCTGCGGCTTCGGGAGCGAGAACTGCTCGTTGAAATACGTGTTGGCGTTGAAACTGTCGTCGTTCAGGAAGTAGAACGCCGAGCCCCTCAGCTGGTTCGTGCCCGACTTCGTGATGACCGACTGCGCCGCGCCAGCCGCCATGCCCGTGTCGGCGTCGAAGTTGTTGGTCGACACATTCACGGTGTCGATCGACTCGGCCGACTGGATGTACATCGCGTGGTGCGGCAGCCAGACGTTCACCGACACGGCGCCGTCGACGCGGGTCGTGTTGGCGTTGGGCTGCGTGCCGTTGACCCACGTCCGCAGCGACCGCGCCGGCGTGTCGATCTCCGCGTTCTGGAACTGGGTGGGCGTCGCGCCCGGCACCAGGTTCAGCAGCGACTGGTAGTTGCGGTACTGGTTCAGCGGCAGGTTGGTGACCGCCTTCGACGAGATCTCGGTGTTGAGATCCGCCTTCTCGGTCTGCAGCAGCGTGGTCTCGGCCACGACGTTCACCGTCTCGGCCAGGGTGCCGAGCTCGAGCGAGACGTCGACGCGGATGACTGTGCCGGCCGTCACCTGGTAGCCGGCTTTGTTCAGCGTCTTGAAGCCTTCGAGCGCCGAGGTGACGTCGTAGGTGCCGGGCAGCAGGTTGCGGAAGGCGTAGTTGCCTTCACCGTCCGTCACCGTCTCCGTCTTGATGGACGTGCCGGTGTTCGTGGCGGTCACCGCCACGCCCGGCAGCGCAGCCTTCTGCGCGTCCGTCACGGTCCCGACAATGGAACCGTAGAGCGCCTGCGCGGACGCAGGCGACGGGGCCAGGAACGCCACGGCCACCATGACCGCGACGGCCGCCAGCACCGTCCTGACTGACTTACGATTTGACAAACCCATCTTCACTCCTCCGTGAAGTGGCGCACATGTGGGGATGCGCCGAAGCGGGGCAGGCTCGGTAGCGTCACTTGTCTGCCGAGACGGGCCTAGAATACACGGGAACGGCCCGGCTGACCAGTCCCCGCTCACGGGGGAACCGGCAGCCCCATCGTCCCGTAACATACTGATTGCGCGGTGATTCGATGCGCCGGAGTGGTCGCCCGGCTCGGACGGGCCTGACGGGTGCCCGCCAGGCCGGCCGCAGGGGGGGGTCAGCTGGCGTCCGCGTGGTCCACGATGCCCACGATGACGGACCGGACCGGGGCGTCCGCGCTGGCGAACACCTGCCGCCCGCCGTTGCCCTCTTCGAGCACCAGCACGCGCTCGCCGGGTCCCGCGCCCACCGTGTCCACCGCGATGACGTAGTCGTCGAGCGGCGCGCCCGCCGGCGTGCTGCGCTCGACCACCATCAGCTTCTTCGCATCGTAGAAGGGATGGTTGATGGTCGACGTGATGGAACCGATGACCCGCCCCAGGAACATGGCTACTCTCCCGTTCCCAATCCCTGAGCCGCGTCCACGATGCCGATGACCGCGTGGTCGACGGGCACGAACCACGGGTCCAGCGCCAGGGCCGCCTCCCGGCCGCTCTCGTAGTAGATCAGCTCGCCGGGCCCCGCCATGCGCGTCGCGTCGGCCGCCACCAGCGGCCCGCCGCGCGGCTGCCCCTGTTTGTCGAGCGGCTGCACCAGCAGCATGGGCACGCCCGCCAGCCCCTCGTCGACGACGCACGGCACCACGGTGCCCACGACACGACCCAGCAGCATGATGCCTCTCAGGATGTTTCCCCGTCCAGATCCAGGATCGCCTGCGATCCGAACCACGTGCTCGTGCGAATCTGCGCCAGCAGGCCCTCGTGCGGCGACGGGATCACCCGGTGGCGCATCCCGGCGCCGGCGCCCTCCAGGAACGCGCGGGCCACCCGCACGGCCTCCTCGATCTGGTGGAGGTCGCCCTGATACAGGCTGACGCCCTTGCCCGACAGCCCCGTGTCCGCCAGGCGGATCTCGATCAACTCCACGTCGGTCGCCTTCAGCGCGGCCTCGGCGGCCCGCACGTTCGACGCCACGGTGTCGGTCTCCACGATCGCCACGGCACCCTGCCCGCCGGCCCGCCGCGTGCCGACGATGGCGTCGTACACCCGGGGGTGCACGTCGGCCAGCAGCAGGTGGTCGAGCACCTGATCGCCGCCCCGGGCCAGGCCTTCGTCGCGGGCCTCCTCCACGGCGGCTGTGGACCCGCCAATCATCACCAGGTACCGCCCCCGGGTGATGGTGCCGCACTTGATGAACGCGATCGGCGCCTTCTTCAGCATGGCGTCGGCCGCGTAGATCCCCGTGGGAATGTCGCTGAACTCCACGATGGCGAGAGCCGGGTGTTTCTTCATCACGTGATCCGGAAGTGGTCCACCAGGACGCAGCGCCGCCAGCGCGAGAACTGCCGCGGCCCGGTGAGTCCCTCACCCGTCGGGCTGGCAATCGTGAACGAGCAGTACCCTTCGCCGTCGAGGCCGAGGCCCGCCTGCGACCGGCCGTTCTTCACGAAGATCGAGCAGTCGCACGCCCGGGCCATCCGGCTGAGGCGATCCAGGTGGGTCGAGTGCATGACGGCCGTGTGCCGGTTCCCGCCCTCCACCTCGATGGCCAGATCGATCGCGCGATCGGCGTGCGGCACGCGGCAGATGGGCAGGATCGGCATCATCTGCTCGCTCCACAGGAGCGGGTGCGATTCGTCCACCTCCGCGATGGCCAGGCGCGCCGCCGGCGGCACGTGCATGCCGATGCGGGACAGGATGACCGCGATGTCCTTCCCGATGCAGTCGTGGTTCATCGCCCCGCGGCCCCGGGGCCCGGGGTGGCGGGCGAACACGAGGTTCTCGACCTGGCGCAGGCGCAGGCTGTCGAGCAGCACGGCCCCCTGCCCCACCATCGCCTGGATGAGCCGGTCGGCCACGCTCGAGACGACGAAGACCTCCTTCTCGTCCACGCAGATGATGTTGTTGTCGGTGGACGCGCCGAGGAGGATGTCGCGGGCCGCCGTGTCGAGGTGGGCCGTCTCGTCCACCACGACGGGGGGATTGCCCGGCCCGGCGCAGATGGCCCGCTTGCCGCTGGCCATCGCCGCCTTCACCACGGCACCGCCGCCGGTCACCACCAGCAGACGCACCCCGGGGTGGCGCATCACCTCGCCCGCCACCTCTATGGTCGGGTTGGTCAGCCCCGTGACCACGTTCGGCGGACCGCCCTGGGCGGCAATCGTCTTGTTGATGAGCGCGATCGTCTGCATCGAGCACTGGCGCGCCAGCGGGTGGACGCAGAACACCACGCTGTTGCCCGCCGCGAGCATGCCGATCGTGTTGCAGATGATCGTGGAGGTGGGGTTGGTGGACGGGGTAATCGCGCCGATGACGCCGAAGGGAGCGGGCTCCATCAGCGTCAGGCCGTGGTCGCCGGTCACCGCCTGGGGGGCCAGTTCTTCGAGGCCCGGCGTCCGCTCGGCAACCAGGCGGTTCTTCACCACCTTGTCTTCGTACCGGCCCAGCCCGGTCTCGTCGTGGGCGGCCTTCGCCAGCGCCTCGGCGCTGGCCAGCATCGCCGCCCGGATGGCCGCCAGGATGCGGCCCCGGTGCGCGAGCGGCAGCCGCGCGAACAGCGGCTGCGCCGCCCGTGCGGCCTGCACCGCCTCGTCGACGGTCGCATAGAGACCGCCCGTCGCGTCGGGGCCGGCCCCTGGCGCCGGCGGGGCGGCGGCCCCGGCGTCGCCGCCGATATCGGCGGCAATCCGGCGCGCGATGGCGTCGATGTCCTGATCGGTCAGTCGGGGCATGACAAGTACTCGGGCCGTTCGGCCGTTCGGCTCTCGGCCGTTCGGCACCTACGTCAGCTTCCTCAACGCCGGACCCCAGGCGTCGAAAAACGACCACAACAGGAACACGCCCAGCGCCACCAGCATGATCAGCACGATGACCGTCTCGCTGATGTGGACGTAGTCCTGGTCGCGGTGGTCCATCGCGCCGCCCGCCCTACTTCTTGTACCGGACCTCTCCGCCAAGCTCCCACGTGTCGACGATGGCCATGATGACCGTGTCGACCGGGCGGTTGCTGGTGGCCTGCGTCTGGCGGGCCGAGCTGCCGGCTGCCGTCAGGACGTACTCGCCGGGGCCCGCGCCCACGGCGTCCGCGGCCACGACCCAGCCGCCGGTTTCGCGGCCGTCGGCGTCGACCGGGCGCACCAGCATGAGCTTCAGCCCGTCCAGCGTCGGCTCCTTGCGGGTGGCGACGACGGTGCCTACCACCTTGCACAACTGCATGATGGCCTCGGACCGCCGCTTAACGCGACTCGGCCCTGGCCGCGTCGGCGCGGCCGAGCGGCATGACCACGTCGACATTCGCGTGCGGGCGCGCGATGACATGGGTGGTGACGACTTCACCCACCCGCGCCGCTGCCGTCTGCCCGGCGTCGATGGCGGCCTTCACCGCCGCGACGTCGCCGCGCACGACGATCGACACGTAGCCGCCGCCGGTCTTCTCGTAGGTCACCAGCTCGACCTTGGCGGCCTTCACCGCCGCGTCGGCCGCTTCGACCACCGCCGGAAACGACCGGCACTCAATCATCCCAAGGGCTTCAGTCATGCGTACCTCACTCTCGGCTTTCGGCT
>CAYNDV010000214.1:0-6069 GCA_964396055.1 uncultured Vicinamibacterales bacterium
TCGGCGCGCGTCTGGGCTTCCTGCATGATCTGGCGGGCGTCCTGGGCGAGCGCCGGCGGCGTGACCGTCAGCAGCGCCCCGAGCGCGAGCGCGGCGATCAGGGGCATGGGGCATGGGGCGTGGGGGCGAAACCCGGGACTCGGGACTCGGGGCTCGGGGCTCGGTCGCAGGTCCGCTTCGCCACACCATCGGGTACGCAACGCGGACAGCATCACAGCCGTCCCTTCCGGACACCGCCCTGCGATTCCAACGCTCGACAGAGACCGTGGAGGATTCTGCCCACATCGCCGGCAAGCGTGAAGGTCTCCTGAATCCCGTTCCGCTCAACGTAACCCAGCCTGACGCCGAGTTCCAACTGCGTCTCCAACTCAGCCTGCGAACCCAACGCAATGCTCACGAAACTGGCGTAGGCCTGTCGTGAACGTCGATTGTGACCCTCGGCGATGTTGGAGGCGATCGAAACGGCTGAGCGTCTGATCTTTGCCGTCAGCCCGAACTGCTCGTGCCTGGGAAACCGTTCTGTCAGTTGGCAGCACCTCACGGCGAGGTCCATCGCTTTTCGCCACCCGTCGAGATCCCGGTAAGACACGATGCCCGCCATAGGTGTCCCTCCAAGTCAGTCGATTCTCGATTCCCCCGAGCCCCACGCCCCCTGTCCCATTTCCGAGCCCCGAGCCCCGAGTCCCGAGTCCCGGCCCCACGTCCCTACTCATACTCCAACGCCTCCACGAGCGATCCGCGCACGGCCGCCTCGGCGGGCCAGAGGGCGGCGAGGAAGGCGGCGCCCAGGATCAGGGGGACCAGCAGGGCTGCGATCTCGAACGGGAACTGGTACGGCAGGGCCGCTCCGGTGATGTCGCGGCGCGTGGCCTCCAGCATGTAGAAGAGCATCACGGACCCGATGGCGAAACCCAGGACGAGGCCGACGGCGCCAATCGACAGGGCCTCCATCCAGATGGTGTGGCGAATCTGGTTCCGGAGGCCGCCGACGGCCTGCAGGACGCCCAGTTCGCGGCGCCGGTCGATGATCGACACCGTGAGGGTGTTGACGATGCCGAGAATGGCCACGAGGACGGCGATGGCGATCTGCGCGTAGGCGAGGCCGAGCCACTGCTCGGTCAGCCCGCTGATCCACGACTTCACTTCCTGGTTCGTGAGCACGAACAGGCGCGTGGTGCCCGCAAACCGCTCGATGATGCGCTGCCGCACGTCGGCCGCCCGCGCGCCCGCGGCCACGTACACGCGGAAGATGTTCACCGTGTCGTCCCGGAACAGGCGGATGTACTGCGCGCGGTCCATGAGGATGGTCCCGGTCTGATCCGACCAGTCCACCACCAGGGCGATGATGGGAATCCGGTGCGTCCCGGTGGGCGTGTCGAGGGCGATGGTGTCGCCCGCGTGCAGGCCCTGCAACTGCGCGAAGTTGTCGGACAGGATGACGCCTTCGCCCCTGGCGGCCCGTTCGTACATGTCCTGCGGGCCCTCGACGGCCGGCCGCCGGGCCCGCGCGCCGAGCGAGTCGGTTTCGACGCCGATCAGCATCACCGGCGCGCCGCGGTACAGCACACGATGGCTGCGGACGCGCTGCACCAGGCTCACGCCCTCGATGCCGGCCAGGGTGTCGCCGAAGGCTGACGGAAACCGGAAGTGCCGTTCCGTCAGGCTCGGGGACGGCGCCACGAACAGGTCCGGGTTCAGCGCGTGTGTCGTCCAGTCCATGATGGAGCCGAAACTGGCGACGGCGATGCCGCCGAGCGTGACGACGAGGGACAACGAGAGCATCAGCGCCGTGATCGTCGCGGACGTGCGGCGGGGGGACTGAATGAGGCTGTCGGCCGCGAGCGCGCCCTCGACCGGGCGCAGCCAGCGCAGCAACGGCCTGAGAGCCCGCGTGAGCCACAGCACCGCCGTCGGGCTCACCAGCAGCATGGCGAGCACGGTGGTGGCGAACCCCGCGTAGAACACCACGCTGGATCCGCCCAGCGCCAGCAGCACGACCGAGAGGACCGCGAGGGCCATGGCCGCGAGGCGGCGCGCGCGGCTCTCGCCGGCGGACAACGCCTGGTCGCGGCCCTTCTGGAGCGCGAGCACCGGGTCCACCCGCGACGCGCTGCGCGCCGGGAAGAACCCCGCCGCCAGGCTGGTCGCCACGCCCATGGCGAAGCCGGCGGCCATGAGGCCGGGCTCGGACGCGATCTCGACGGTGCGGTCCGCCACGCCGTAGATGCCCTTGATCATCGACGACACGTAGACCGACAGGCCCCGGGCCAGCACCACGCCCAGGCCCAGGCCCGCCAGCGAACCCACGACGCCCGCCAGGCCGCTTTCGAGCAGGAACAGGCCGCGCACCTGCCCGCGGGACGCCCCGAGGGCCCGCAGCACGCCGATCTCGTGCCGGCGCTGGGCGACGGCAATCGAGAAGGCGTTGTAGATGATGAACATCCCGATGAACAGCGCGAAGGCGCTGTTGATGTTCGCCGTGAACGAGTAGACCCGGAGCACCGAGTCGATCTGCTGGCCGCGCGCCGACGGGGTCTCCACCTGGTAGCCGGCGCCCAGGGCCCGTTCGAGGGCGGCCCGGCCGGTGGCCAGGTCAACGCCCTCGGCCAGGGCCAGGTCGATCCGGTCGAAGCGCCGCCCGCGCCCGAACACCATCTGGGCGGCGTAGACGTCCATCACCGCGAGGTTCCCGCCGAAGGCCTGGCTGAGGCCGCTGGACTTCATGATGCCGCGCACGGTGAACAACTTCTCGCCGTTCATGGTGCGCATGGGCACGCGGCTGCCGATCCGCAGGCCGTTGCGGCCGGCGAACTCCTGCGTGACCATCAGCGAATCGGGCTGGGCGAGGAAGACGAGCGGGTCGTCGATGATCGCCTCGTCGCCGGTCTCGAGGTCGTAGTCGCGCAGGCTTCGGTCGCCGGTCAGGTCGACAGCCAGGATCAGCAGGTTGCCCTCGCTCGCGAGGGTCGTATCCACCGGCGCCTCGATGACGGGCACGGCCACCCGTACCTCTGGCAGCGCCTGGACCTGTTCGAGCACCTCCTCGGGGAACCCCGACTCGCCCGACGTCACCTGCAGCTGCGCCTTGCCTGCGATCCGGTCAACCGTGCGGTAGAAGCCGTACAGCACGGACTGGTTGGCGGTGTGCATGCCGACGAACACCGCCACTCCCAGCATGATGCCCACGGCCGTGAGGACGGTGCGCACCTTGTGCCGGCGCACGTAGGGCCATGTGATGAGCCGCAGCAGCGTCATCGCCGTTCGTCCGAGACCACGCGGCCGTCGCGCAGGGCGATTGTGCGCGCGCAGCTGCGGGCCACCGTCTGGTCGTGGGTCACCACCAGCACCGTCGCGCCCAGCTCGCGGTGCAGGCGCTGGATCAGGGCGAGGATGTCGGCGCCCGTGGCGGAATCGAGGTTGCCCGTCGGCTCGTCGGCGAGCAGGACGGGCGGATAGACGGCCAGCGCGCGGGCGATGGCGACGCGCTGGCGCTCGCCGCCCGACAGTTCGTCCGGCACGTGCTCGAGCCGCTTGCCCAACTGCACCAGCTCGAGCAGTTCCTGCGCCCGCGCCGCGGCCTTCTTCCGGGCCCACCCCCGGAGGTGCAGCGGCAGGGCCACGTTCTCGACGCACGACAACGTGGGCAGGAGGTTGAAGAACTGGAAGATGAACCCGATCTTGTCGCGCCGCACCCGCGTCAGCCCGTCGTCGTCGAGACCGTCGAGGCGCTGGCCGTCGATGGCGATCCAGCCGGCGGTCGGTCGGTCGAGGGCGCCGATGAGGTTGAGCAGTGTCGACTTGCCCGAACCGGAAGGCCCGATGATGGACACCATCTCGCCGCGCTCGACCGTCAGGTCGACCGCGTCGAGGGCCGTGACCGTCCGTCTTCCGTCAAAGATCTTGCTGACGCCGGAAAGGGTGATCATGTCGGTACCTCAGGGTACTCGACCGGCGGGCCGCGGCCAACGCCGGAGTCGGCCGGAACTCCCAGGGCGTGCCGCCGTCATATTCTCTTGCGGAGGGTCTTCGTATGCCGTTCCCCGCTCCGGCGCGTTTCCCGGGCGCCCGCCCGGACTACCGCACGCTCGCATTCGTTGCCGCGCTGCCGCTGGGGCTGCACCTGGCCGCCGCCGCGTCGCCTTCCTACGGCTACTTCATCGACGAGTTCTACTACCTGGCGTGCGCGAAGCGGCTGGCGCTCGGGTACGTCGATCATCCGCCGCTGTCCGTGTGGCTGCTCGCGCTGGTGCGCGCGGTCCTGGGCGAATCGGTCATCGCCATCCGCCTCGCCTCGTTCGTGGCGCACAGCGCGACCGTCTGGCTCACCGGCGTGCTGGTGGCGCGGTTCGGCGGCGGACGCACCGCCACCGTGCTGGCGGGCCTGGCCGTCGGGCTGTCGCCGGTCCTCCTGGCGCTGAGCGGCTTCTACTCGATGAATGCCTTCGAGCCGGTCCTGTGGCTGCTCATCGTCCTCGCCGTCATGCGGATCATGGAGACCGGTGAATCCCGCGGGTGGCTGGCGGTGGGGCTGCTTGTCGGGCTGTCGCTCCAGAACAAGCACACCGCCGCGGCGTACCTGCTGGCGCTCGGCGTCGGAGTCCTGGCGACGCGGACCCGGCGTGTCCTGGCCGACCGGTGGCTGTGGGCGGGCGCGGCCATCGCGGCCCTGCTCGTGGCGCCGAACATCGTGTGGCAGGCCCTCAACGGCTGGCCGTCCATCGAGTTCTACCGCAACGCGCACCTGCTGAAGAACGTCCCGGCATCGCCGCTGGAGTCGATCGCGGCGCAGATCCTGGTCAACAACCCGGTGGCACTGCCGCTCTGGCTGGCCGGGCTGTTCTTCCTGCTCGCGGGCCCGTCGTCGCCGAAGTTTCGATTCATCGCCGTCGGGTACCTGGTGTTGCTGGCGATGCACGTGGCATCGGGCACCAGCAGGCCCGACCGGACGGCGGCCGCGTATCCCGTGCTGTTCGCCGCCGGCGCCGTCTGGCTGGAATCCGGCCTGCGGCGCCTGGCCGGTCCGGGACCCGGCCTGGCCCGGGCCGTGCCGGCGGTCTGTGTGGCGCTGCTGGTCGTCAGCGCGGCGGCCCTGGTGCCGATCGCGCTGCCGGTCCTGTCTCCGCCGGCACTGGCCCGTTACGTCGAGACCCTCGGCCTGAACGCGCAGGCCGAACGGGGCAAGTCGTCACCGATCCCGCAGTTGCTCGCCGACCGCACCGGCTGGGAGTCGTTCGTCGACGATGTCGCGCGGGTGTACTGGACGCTCACGGCATCCGAACGTGAACGGGTCCTGTTCTACGCGCCTTCCTACGGCCAGGCCGGCGCGATCGAACTCCTCGGACCTGCACGGGGGCTGCCCGAGGGGCGGGTCATTGGATCGCAGAACACGTACTGGCACTGGAGCGTGGGGCGCGTGAACACCGACGTACTGATTGCGGTGGACGCCGGCGAGGACACCCTGCGCCGTCTCTTTGCGGACGTGCGCGAGGCGGGCCGCAGCTACTGCGACTACTGCATGAGCTGGCGCAACGACAACCCGATCTTCCTGGCGCGCGGCTCGATCGCCCCGGTGGACTCGGTCTGGCCGCGCGCCCGGCACTACGAATAGCAGACGGGGCCAGTCGACGGAAGGAGGGGCCGCCCACGGCGGCCCTGCATCACACGCCTCAACTGCCGCCGTAGCCGATCGTCACCTTCCCGTCGTCGACGATCACCGGCACGTCGCGGCGGCCGCCGCTGGCCTGAAGCATCCGCGCCAGTTCACCGGCGCTCTTCTTCACGTTCACGTACTCGACCGCGTACCCCTGCTTCGCGTACGCCGCCCGGGCGTCGCTCGTGTAGGGTCAGGTGTCCTTGCCGAAGATCGTGACCTGCTTCATCTGGTGCCTCCAGGTCTCAGGTTCACAGTTCAGGGTTCAGGGTTCAGGGTTCAGGGTTGAGTATTCAACCCGATCCCCTCGTACGCCGAAATGAGCCGCCTGAACTCGTCCACCACCGGCACGGGCTTCTTCTGGGCGTAATCGTACATGACCTGGACGGTCTTCGCGGTGGCGACCTGCCGCCCGTGCT
>CAYNDV010000215.1:0-6061 GCA_964396055.1 uncultured Vicinamibacterales bacterium
GGTACGGGTGGAAAACACCGGGACGGCGGCGTGGACTCTGGACGAGGGCACGGACTCACGAGGGGCGCACGACAGGCGCCTTCGAATTCGGGACGCCGACGCCGCTGGTGCGGATCGTGGTGCTGAAGCCCACCGAGCCAGATGCTGGCGGTCAAGGACCGGGTGGGTCCCGGTGCCAGCCGCCTCTTCACGTTCACCCTCGCGGCGGGCGGCGCGGGCACGCGGGATACCCAGTGGCGGTTGATTCCGGAGTCGGCCGATGGGGTGACGAACATCGCGCCGGATGCCCTGGCGACCTGGGGCGCCGGCGCCACCGGCCAGTACGATGCGGCCTTCGAGAGCTACGAGAACGTGCCGACGGCGGCGCCGTGGGACATTCCGCTCGAGGCAGCCGTGCACCTGCGTAACACGGGGACCAAGGCGTGGCTGGCGCAGGATCCGCGAACCGGCAACCCGGTGGCGTATCACCTGGTCGAGCGGGTGTCGGGGACGGGCGGGCGGTGGCGGGTGACGGAGGTCCCGGTACCCGACGGCGTGGCGCCGGGCGCGGCGGTGCGGGTGCCGCTGGCGTTCTGGACGCCGGTGCCGGAGCCGGGGGTGACGGAGGCGACGTATCCCTTCCGGTGGCAACTGATGCGCACCGTGGAGGGGGAGGCGCCGGCGGCGGTGGGCGAGCCGACGCCGGTGCGCCAGATTCGGCTGTCGGCGACGGCCGAGGACCCGCGTTTCCGGGCGCACGCGTGGCCGCTGGAGGTGCCGGACGTGAGCCCGGGGGACGTGGTGCTGGCGCGGGCGACGTTCGAGAACGCCGGGACTGAGACGTGGCGGGCGGGGGTGGTGCGGCTGCAGCGGGACGAGGGGACGGCGGCGTGGGGGCCGGCGACGCTGGCGTTGCCGACGGCGGCGGTGGCGCCGGGGACGACGGTGCGGTTCACCGTGGCGGTGCCGGTACCGCTGGAGGCGTGTGCGGACCGCGGGCCGGGCGAGGCGTGCGTCTATCGGCTGGCGTACGGGCTGGCGCACGCGGCGGAGGGAACGTGGACGCCGTTTGGCGACCACGCGGCGGCGACGGTGGACCTGGGCGTGGATTCGGAGCCCGACCGGGTGCTGTCGTATTACCATCTGGACGGGCTCGGGTCGGTGCGGGTGGTCACCGATGCGGACGGGCAGGTGGCGCGGGCCTGCGACACCGGCGTGGAGGTGGGGCGGCACGAGTTCCTGCCGTTCGGGGAGCCGCCTTCGCTCACGCCATCGGGTGAGGGTGGCTCGGCGCGAGCTACGGCGGGCCAAGGGAGTGGGACGGCCCGAGCCCGCCGGCGGAGCGGCGGCTGTTTACGGGCCAGCCGCCTTCGCTCGCGTGGGTGCGGTCGGCGAGCTACGGCGAGCCAGGGGAACGGGACTTCGAGACGGGGCTGGACTACTTCGGGGCGCGGCATTACCAGGCGCTGTGGGGCCGCTTCACGACGATCGATCCGGTCTACACCTGGGAGGAGAACCTCGTCGACCCGCAGCGGTGGAACCGCTACAGCTACGTCCGGAACAACCCGCTGAGATACGTGGACCCGGATGGGCGGATGCCCATGTGGGTGAATCCGGCGCTTCTCGCCCTGAACGCGGACATCCGCGGGACCGTGGGGCTCGCCCTCCGAGGCACAGACATCGGCGGGATACCCGGATCGGGAACTGCCGTGGCGCGGGTTGCCGACAAGGTGCTGGCGACATTCCTCCCGCGGTCGGTGTCCGAAACGGTCGAGGCCGGAAACGCTGCGGCGTTCGGAATCGTCAGCGAATTGAACGTCGTCGGCGGCTTGGCGAAGGGCGCGTTCTCGATTCGTGACTGGACCGGCTACCCCTCAACGGTGCCCAAGCCCACCGGTCCGGCGCGCGTCTTGTCGGGGGCCGAGTACGACGCCGCGCGTGCAGCCGCCAACAACGCGAACCGCGCCATGCACGCGGCTGATACGTCACTTGCGGGGAGACAGATCCATGAGGTGATGCCAGTCAAGTTCGGGGGAGACCCGACCAGCATCGCGAACAAGGTGGTAATCGACCGCCAGGAACACGCTCGGGTTACCAGTTGGTGGAATGCGCTGTTGCGCCAGGTGTCGAAGTAGGAGGACTGCGTGGACGATGAAGTCTCCGCTCTCACCGCGAACTTGAACGCATCCAACGCCGTCGACGAGGAGGCGATTGCCAGATTGGAACGCCTCGCCGTATTGCCGAAGGACTACCTTCGCTACATGCGCCACAAGAACGGTGGCGACGGCATGGTCGGGGCTTCGTACTTGAGCCTCTGGCCGGCGCACGAGATTCCTGCTCTCAACGAGGCCTACGGAGTCGGGATCTACGCTCCGGGTTTGCTGCTGTTCGGCAGTGACGGGGGCGATACGGCATACGCGTTTGACACTCGCATGATCCCGGCCGCTATTGCCGCCGTCCCCTTCGTCGGGATGAGTCTGGACGAGACGACAATCCTCGGCCGCCACTTCCTGGAGTTCCTGGAGAGGCTCACCTTGTGACGTTGGCGCGGCTCGGCGTTGCGGAAGCCCAGCTTGCCCAGAGACTCGTCATCGTCGGCGAAGGCAAGGGCTACAAGGACCGCGTCGTCCCGCTCGTCGGGCGGGCCGCCGACGCCGTAGTTCGCTACCGCGGCGAGGCCCGCCCGCGCCTGCTACCCGATCCGCACGAGCCGGCGCTCTTCCTGACGCGCCACGGCACGCGGCTGCGCGTGAAGGCGATTCGGTGCCTGGTGCACCTGCACGCCCAGCGCGCCGACATCCCGCACACGCTCTCGCCGCACGATCTCCGCCATGCGGGTGTCACACACTTGCTGCAGGGCGGCGCCGACATCCGGCACATCCAGCAGCTCCTCGGCCACGACAGTCTCGAGACCACCACCCTCTACACCCGCGTCACGCCCCTCGACCTGCAGGCGGCCATCGCCCACGCCCATCCCCGCGATCAGAACCTCGCCCGTCCCCGCCGTCGGCGGCGGTAGAATCAGGCGGCACATGGCCGCCCGTTTCACCCGGCTCGTCGTCGCTCTCGGTCTGCTCCTCGGCGCGGCCCTTCCGTCCGCCGCCGCGGCCGTCGTCCGCCTCCCGGCCTCGCAGGAAACCGCCGCCTCGCCCGTACCTGATCGCGGCGCCGACCCCGTGTACGCAAGCTCCTACTTCGGCGCCCGCTACTACCGGGCCGACGTCGGCCGCTTCACGACCATCGATCCGGTCTACACCTGGGAGGAGAGCCTCGTCGACCCGCAACGGTGGAACCGCTACAGCTACGTCCGGAACAACCCGCTGCGGTGGGTTGACCCGGACGGCGAAGCGATCGAGACGCTCTGGGACATCGCCAACGTGGTGATGGGCGCGAAGAGCGCCTACGACAACTTCAGGGCGGGCCGATACGCGGCGGCTGCGGTGGATGCGGTCGGGGTCGTGCTCGACGCCGGTGCGGGTGCCGTGCCCGGGCTTCCTGGCGGCGCCGGTACCGCGATCAAGGCGGCACGGGCTGCAGACAGGATCGATGATGTCGTTGACGCGGCAAAGGTGGGATTGCGGGGCGGGGAGACCGCGGCGGCTGCAGCAGGCCGCCGAGCACACAAAGAACCGCGCGAGCGTGTTGCCGAGAAGGGGCCTGGCTGGCTCTCTGAACCGACTCTGAAAGGGGCAGATGGCAAGATCTACAGGCCGGATGTCGTGACACCATCCGGGCGAATCCTGGAACTGAAACCGAATACACCTTCAGGCCGATCCGCTGGCGCCAGGCAGATCAAGAAGTACGAGGAACAGCTTGGAATGCCAGCACGGGTCATCTACTACGACAAATGAACAAAGCTATAACGTCAACCTTGAACGATATCCTTGATCCACTTGGCTTTGTTCTACACAAATACACTTGGAACAACAGGCGTGCGTCTCAAGTCGAGATCGTCGAGTTGCAGGCTAGCAAGGCCCGAGACTGCGTGACGATCAACGCTGGCGTAATTGACACTCAAGTGTACGTCGCTTGCTGGGGTGACGAACCTCCAGCCGTTGCCGACTCGGCATCCTCCACAGTGGCGGTGCGCGTCGGTGAGTTGATGGACAATCGGGATGTCTGGTGGAACGCCGCAGACGAGGACGTTTGCCGATCGATCAGCGACGCCGTCAGCACGCATGTGCTGCCATTCCTGCAGCTTATGCGTTCCCGCGCCAACATGGAGGAGTGGCTACTGAAGCAGGACGTCGTTCGTCGGCGTTATCCTCCGCCGATCATCTCGCTCGCCATTCTGCAATCTCAACGTGGCGAACATGAGGCTGCCTGTGCGATGCTGCGGGACCTGGCGGGCAGAACGTCTGATGCTTGGCGAGCGCGAGTAGCTCAAGTGCTCGAGAGGATTGGCTGCCAGGAATCCAGTTAACTAGCGCAGCCGGCGCGGCAGGAGAGCCGCTGAATAACTCGCGCCGTCGCGCCTCAACCGAGAGCCGGGTCAGACGCGACCCTGGACGGCCTCGGGTCGGTGCGGGTGGTCACCGATGCGGACGGGCAGGTGGCGCGGGCCTGCGACACCGGCGTGGAGGTGGGGCGGCACGAGTTCCTGCCGTTCGGGGAGCCGCCTTCGCTCACGCCATCGGGTGAGGGTGGCTCGGCGCGAGCTACGGCGGGCCAAGGGAGTGGGACGGCCCGAGCCCGCCGGCGGAGCGGCGGCTGTTTACGGGCCAGCCGCCTTCGCTCGCGTGGGTGCGGTCGGCGAGCTACGGCGAGCCAGGGGAACGGGACTTCGAGACGGGGCTGGACTACTTCGGGGCGCGGCATTACCAGGCGCTGTGGGGCCGCTTCACGACGATCGATCCGGTCTACACCTGGGAGGAGAACCTCGTCGACCCGCAGCGGTGGAACCGCTACAGCTACGTCCGGAACAATCCCCTGCGGTGGGTGGACCCGGACGGGCGGATGGCGTTACCCCTGATAACCGCGGCGGTCGGGGCAATCGTGTACGCTGCGTGGAATGCGTACTTGAACGTAGAGCGGGGCGACCCCTGGCACAAGAACGCAGGCGTCGAGGCATCGAAGGGACTCCTTGTCGGGGCGACATTGGGCGCCGCTGGACCGGCCCTGGTGTCACCCCCGCTTCAGCTTGGTGCCGGCGCGGCGGTGGCAGCTGGCGAGGTTGTCAGAAGCTCTCGTCCGGCCATCGTGATTGGAGAGAACATGCGACGGGTCGGCCCGTACGCCAAGCGGATCGGTGCCGAGGTCTATGGCGGAATGCCGGGATTCAAGGCGGGGATGGAGGCGCAAGGGCTCGCTCACAACAGGGCGTTCATCCTGGAGAAGATGGCACAGGGTTACAGGATCATCGACATCGGTCCTGACTTCGCGCGCCGGGCGATAACAGGGACGCCTTCTGCCGCGTACGAAATGGAGCGCCAGTTGACGAAAGGCTATCTGCTGTATCAGAAAGCATTCAGTCGGGCTGGCACAAGTCCCGTCCTCTACTAGGTGTTGGAGCGGAACGGCAGTGGGAATGGGTACGCTGATGGACGTTGAACAAGCGGTTCAGATTGCAGGTTCGGTGTTCGATCCTCTTGCGCAGCGGCTGCGCCTTCGAGGTCCGCATCGCACGTCCTACTCACACTCAGTGGTCTCATTGTCTTACCAGACAGAAGGAATCGGACTCGAAATCGAGATCGACATGTTCTCCTTCTTCATGTTTGTACTCCTCTTTCGTCCCCAGGGTGACGCCCCGCCCGTTGGCTACCGTGATGATCGTGGCCGGCGACAGACGCTCTACCTGCAAGAGGCCTTGCGCGAACTCGGAATCGACACTGCCCAGGAGGACGACCTACTGCGTCAATTGAAGGGAAACGCGGGCCACTGCGAAGCGATGGCGACGACACTCGCGGCCATGGTCGAGAGGACATGGGAGGCAGTATCTGCCAGTCCGAGTCGTTGGTTCGGCTCAGCAGAGGTGTACGACGGATCCGATCAGTAGCGTGGTGGGGACACGTACTGCTGCGACGAAAGGACGGCGGCGGTGGCGCCGGGGACGACGGTGCGGTTCACCGTGGCGGTGCCGGTA
>CAYNDV010000216.1:0-5836 GCA_964396055.1 uncultured Vicinamibacterales bacterium
GACAGAAGACAGAAGACAGAAGACAGAAGACAGAAGCAAGAAGCAAGAAGGGATCACGCTGTCTCGCCTCAGGGCCCGGGCAGGGTGTAACGGAGGTGTAACGGAACCGTGTCGTTCCTGTCACGGTTCTGTCAACTCTGGTACAATCCCTCCCCGTTGTCCGAAAGGGGAGGCTTGTGGCTCGATTCCGACTGATACCGCGGGAGGAGAAGTTCTACGACGATTTCGTGGCGATGGCCGACAACATCTCGGCGGCCGCCCGCCTGCTGGAGCAGATGGTCGAGGTGGAGCCCCCCGACACGGTCAAGACCGAAGAAATCAAGGAACTCGAGCACCGCTGCGACTTCCTGACCCACGAGATCATCCAGCGCCTCCACCGGACGTTCGTGACCCCGATGGACCGTGAGGACATCCACGGCCTGGCCAAGGCCCTGGACGACGTGATGGACGCCATTGACGCGTCGGCGCACCTGTTCGGGCAGTACCGGATCCGGCAGGTGCGCGATGGCGCGCGCAAGTTCGCGCACATCACGGTGCTGGCCGCCGAGCAGATGGGCCTCGCGTTGCGGCACATGCAGGAGCACGTGGCCGTGACGCCGAGCGTCGTCGAGATCAACCGCCTCGAGAACGAGGCCGACCGGCTCCACCAGGACGTGGTGACGGCCCTCTTCGACGAAGAGAAGGATCCGATCACCCTCATCAAGTGGAAAGAGATCTACGACTACCTGGAGAGCACGATCGACCGGATCGAGGACGTCTCGGACGTCATCCAGGGCGTGATGCTGAAGCACTCCTGAGGCCGGCATGGAACTCGCGGTTGTCATCACGCTCATCGCGGTCGCGCTGATCTTCGACTACATCAACGGCTTTCACGACGCCGCGAACTCGATTGCGACGGTCGTTTCCACGCGGGTCCTGTCGCCCGGCAAGGCCGTCGTGTGGGCGGCCTTCTTCAACTTCGTGGCGGCGTTCGGCTTCGGCACCGCGGTGGCCAAGACCATCGGGTCCGGCATGATCGACCTCTCCGTCGTCACCCACGCGGTGATCTTCTCGGGGCTGTTCGGGGCCATCGCGTGGGACCTGATCACGTGGTACTTCGGGCTGCCCACCAGTTCGTCGCACGCCCTCATCGGCGGCTATGCCGGCGCCGCGATTGCCCGCGCGGGCTGGGCCGCCATCATCCCGGCGGGCTGGACCAAGACGCTCATCTTCATCGTGGTCTCGCCGGTCATCGGCCTGACGGCCGGGCTGATCCTGATGGTGGCGATCTACTGGGTGTTCCAGGGGTTTTCGCCGGGCCGGATTGACAGCTGGTTCCGGCGCCTGCAGCTGCTATCGGCGGCGTTGTTCAGCCTGAACCACGGCGCGAACGACGCCCAGAAGACGATGGGCATCATCGCCGGGGTGCTCTTCGCCGTGCCGGCCTACCGGGCCATGGTGGTCGGGCCCGACGGCGAGATGTTCATTCCGTTCTGGATCGTGCTGGCGGCCCACGCCGCCATCGGCCTTGGCACCCTGTCGGGGGGCTGGCGCATCATCCACACGATGGGCTCGAAGATCACCAAGTTGCAGCCCGTCCACGGCTTCGCGGCCGAAACCGGCGCCGCCGGCGCGGTGTTCACGGCCACCGTGCTGGGCATTCCCGTCAGCACGACGCACGCCATCACCGGCGCGATCGTCGGCGTGGGGTCCACCCGCCGCCTGTCGGCGGTCCGCTGGGGCGTGGCCGGCCAGATCGTGTGGGCCTGGGTGCTCACCATCCCCGCCGCCGGCCTCCTGGGCATGGGGATGGAAGGCCTGCTCGGGCTGTTCGGGATCCAGTAGGCTGCCGGGTCGCTATTGCTTCCCCGTGGCCCGCTCGGCCACGTAGCCCACCGGCTCGCCTGCGGAGATCGGCGGCGTCGCCACCACGTACAGCACCTCGCCGGCAAACGGCGACCGGACCTCCTCCAGCACCCGGCCGTGGAAATCGGTGATGCGCGCGATGAGCGTGCCCTCGGCCACGGTCTGCCCCGGCTCCACCATCGGGTAGAGCAGCCCCGTGTGCTGACTGCGCAGCACCTCGTTCCGTCCCAGCCACACCGGGTGCGCCACGGGATCGGGCCCCGTCGTGGTCATGGCCAGGTGCTTCAGCACGCCCGCCACCCCGCGCTCGATGCGCGCGATCGACTCCTCGTCGGTGCGCGCCCAGGCGCCCGACTCCACCGTGATGCCCGGCTTGCCCCGGGTGTTGGCGGTGTTGGCGAGATACACCGACGCCGACGGGTCGGTGGGCCGCTCCGTGTCGATGACGATGTGATCCAGGCCGAAGGCGAGCACCAGCGCCTTGCTGGCCTCGACGACGGCCGGGGCGCTGGTGGTGACCCAGTAGCTGTAGGGCCGCAGCCACTCGTTGCCGTCGCCGCAGTGGATGTCGATGACGTGCGTGGAGCGGTCGATCACCTCGCGCGTCAGCACCGCCGCGATGCGGTCCGAGATCGTGCCGTCGGGGTTGCCGGGGAAGACGCGGTTCAGGTTCTTCCCGTCCTCGGGGCCGTAGTAGATCGTGCGCTTCAGGAACGACGGCATGTTGGCCACGTGGACCAGGATGACCGTGCCGCGCAGGGTCGCGGGCGCCAGGGTGGCGCGCACGCGCTGCAGGGCCAGGATGGGCGGATACTCGGCGCCGTGGGTGCCGGCGATCAGCGCGAGCACGGGTCCAGCCTGCATCCCGTGCACGATCGAGAACGGGATCGTCGTGGGCTGGCCGCCGGGCGCGGCGGCGACCGGCAGGGTGCCGGACACCACGGTGCCAGGCGCGGCCGTGACCCCGCCCAGCACGAACGGCGCCGGGGCCTGCGCCCGGGCAGGCGCAGCGGCGAACGACGCGACAACCAGCACGGCGGCAGACACTCGAGACGCGCGCATGGCTCCTCCCGATGGGACGGCAGGCCGCTGTGGCACCAGCCTGCGGACGGCGCGCATTATCGCACGCTCCCGGCGGTGCCGGTATAATCGCAACCCGGTCCTGCGTGATGCCAGCCGATTCCTCGTCCCGTCCCGGCGCCGCCTCGGCCCGTGCCCGCGCCGCGGCGGCGATCGTCGTGACGGTCGCCGTGCTCCTGCGCACGGCCGTCTTCCTCTGGTGGGAACAGGCCTCCTTCGACTCGGACCAGGCCGTCATCGGCCTCATGGCCAAGCATTTGAGCGAGGGGAGCGCCTTCCCGCTCTTCTTCTACGGCCAGAACTACCTGCTGGCCGTGCAGGCGTGGATGGCGGCGCCGGTGTTCCTGGCGCTGGGGCCGACCGTGTTCGCGCTCAAGCTGCCGTTGGTGGCCGTCAACCTCCTGACGGCGCTGCTGCTGGTGCGAATGCTGCACCGTGACGTAGGCCTGGCGCCGTCGGCGGCGGCGCTGTCGGCGTCGTTCTTCGTCCTGGCCTCGCCCGGGACCGCCGGCCAGTTGATGAGCACGCTGGGCGTGTCGGTGGAGCCCTTCCTCTACGTGCTGCTGATCTGGGTGCTTCGCGACCGGCCCCTGTGGCAGGGCGCGGTCGTCGGGTTCGGATTCCTGCACCGCGAGTTCACCGCCTACGGCTTCGCCGCGTTCCTGGTGGTGGCGGCGCTCGACCGCTCGTTGTTCACGCGGCGGCGCCTGCTGGGGGCCGGCACGGCTCTGGCCGCGGCCGTCGGGGTGTGGCTGCTCGTCTGGGCGATCCGGCCGTACACGAGCGGCGCGGGGCCCGGCACCACGCCCCTCGACGTGTACGGCGCCACCAACAACGTGCAGAGCCTCCTGGATCGTGTCTGCGGGGAACCGGGGCTCATCGCCGGCGGGTTCGGCACGCTCGTCGGGGGCTACCTGGGCCTGCCGCTGGGCCTGACGCCGGCCGGCCTGCCCGACTTCTTCGTGAACTCGACGCTGACGCAGGGCGCCTGGTGGGCCTGGCCCGCCTTTGCCGCCGCCTGCCTTGCCGGGTTCGCGCGCGTGGCGTACCTGATGGCCCGACGCGGCCTGACCGCATCGGTCACGCTCGCCGGCGGCGCCGTGTACCTCGTGCTGGTTGGCGTCATCGCGAGTGTGGCCTACACCGTGGGCCGCTGCGGTGATCTCCACGTGCTCACGGTGCGATACGTGCTGCTGTCCATCCTGGCGCCCGTCGGGCTGGCGGCCGCGTGGCTGCGGCTGGAGCCGGCGCCGCGGGTGCGGCAGGCGGTGTGCGCGGGCATCGTGGCGTGGGTGGTGGCCAGCGCCCTGGGCCACGTGCGCCTGATCGACGAGTACGTGCGGCGCACGCCGCCGGCGTACCGCCGCGAACTGGCCGACTACCTGGTGGCCAACCGGATCCGCCTCATCCGCACGGACTACTGGACGGGCTACCACGTGGCGTTCCTGTCGCGGGAACGGGTCGTTGCCGACACCGACGGCGTCTGGCGCGTGCTGCAGTACCACACGTGGGCGGTGGAGCGTCCGCGATCGGTCTACGAGGTGAGCCGCCGGCCGTGTGCCGGTCCGGGCCGCGAGGCGGTGCCGAAGGTCTACTGGGTCTGCGACCCGCCGGAGTGATCCCGGCCCGGGGCGTGGGCGGCCGCCGGCCGCCAGGCGTCCTTCGTCATCGCGGCGAAGACGGCGACGATCACGGTCAGCAATCCGCCTGTCACCATCAGCGCCAGCGGCGCTGACGTGCGGGCCGCGAAGCTGCCGGCCATGATCGCTCCCAGCGGCATGCCGCCGCGGAACGCCATCATGTAGATGCTGACCACGCGGCCGCGCATGTCGTTGGGGGCCTCGAGCTGGACCAGCGACGTCAGCAGCGCGAACACCATCATCATGGCGATGCTGCCGCAGAACAGCAGGGCGTAACTCACGGGCAGCACGCGAGACGAGGCGAAGGCCACCAGCACCAGGCCCAGCACGGCCTGCAGCGTGAGCGCCGTGCGCGCCATGCGTGGGAAGCGGCCCAGCCACGCCACCATCAGGGCGCCCACCACCGATCCCGCGCCCGAGAAGGCCATCATCCAGCTGTAGCCCGCCGCGTCCTGGTGGAAGACCTTCTGCACCATGACGGGCAGCAGCGTCAGGACCGGCGAGCCGAGCAGCGCCGTGCAGAACGCCAGGAACATGTACGACCGGATCGGCACGTGCCCGTGCACGTACCGGAGCCCGGAACGCAGTTCGTCGACGACCGACTGCGTCCGCGCGGAGGGCACGTGCGTGATACGCAGCGAGAGCAGCGACGCGATGACGACGAGGAACGACAGGCCGTTGAGCGCGAAGCAGGCCGCCGACCCGAATGCGGCCAGGGCCACGCCGGCGGCCAGCGGGCCGATGATGCGCGCCAGGTTGAACTGGATCGAGTTCAGCGCGATCGCGTTGGGCATCTCGTCCTTGCGCACCAGCGTGGGCATCAGCGACTGGTACGCGGGCCCGCCGAAGGCCTGGGCCGTTCCCGTGACGGCCGAGAGCGCGAGGATGTGCCAGATGCGGACCACGTCGGCGTAGACGAGGGCGGCCAGGGCGAAGGCCGTGGCCATCTGGACGTACTGGGAGACGAGCAGCACCCGGCGACGGTCGCGGCGGTCGGCCACGACCCCGCCGAAGAGCGTCAGCAGCAGGATGGGGACTTCACCGAGGAACGCATCGAGGCCCAGGTAGAAGGGCGAATCGGTGAGCGTGAGCACCAGCCAGCCCTGGGCCACCTTCTGCATCCACGTGCCGATGCTGGACGTGAACGCCCCCGCCCAGAGGACGCGGAAGTCGCGGTAGGTGAGGGCCGCCGCGATCCGGCGCAGGAAGGGCGAGGTCACGGGACCATCGTACTAGGGGCTAGAGGCTAGAGGCTAGAGGCTAGAGGCTAG
>CAYNDV010000217.1:0-5806 GCA_964396055.1 uncultured Vicinamibacterales bacterium
CCAGCCGCGCCCGCGTCCTTCTCTAGCCTCTAGCCTCTAGCCTCTAGCCTCTAGCTCCTGTCACTCGTACCGCAGCGCCTCGATGGGATCGAGGCGCGCCGCGCGGATCGCCGGGACGAGGCCGAAGAAGATGCCCACCGTGCCCGAGAAGCCGAAGCCGAGCGCAAAACTCCACCAGGGGAGCGACACCGGGAACCCGGTCAGCCAGTGCACGCCCAGGCCGATGGATGCGCCCAGCACGATGCCGATGACGCCGCCGACCGAGGTCAGGAAGACGGCCTCGATCAGGAACTGCCACAGGATCTCGCGGCGGCGGGCGCCGAGGGCCTTGCGCACGCCGATTTCCCGCGTCCGCTCGGTCACCGAGATCATCATGATGGCCATGACGCCGATGCCGCCGACCATCAGGGCGATGGAGGAGATCACCACCAGGCCGATGAAGATCGCCCCGGTCAGCTGGTCCCACATCTTCAGCGCCGCGTCCTGCGTGATGATGTCGAAGTCGTTCGGCTCGTCGAGCTTGAGGCCGTGGCGGATCCGCATGATCTGCTCGACTTCCTTCATCGCGTCGTCGCGGGTCGCGCCCTCGCGCGGCACGATGGCGATCATGGCGCTCTGGAAGGCGCTGGCGTCGGTCATCGTCCCGCCCGCGTGCACGCGCCCGCCCGCGCGACGCCAGCCGAACTGCTTCTGGTAGGTGGTGTACGGCACCACGATGAAGTCGTCCTGGCCGCTGCCGAGGCCGCCGGCGTTGGGCCGCGGGCCCACGTACCCGATGACCTCGTATTCCTGGCTGCCGATCCGGATCGTCTTGCCCACCGGGTCGACGTTGGGGAACAGGGCCTTGATGGGCGTCTGGCCCAGCACGGCCAGGGGCCGGCGGTGGTGCACCTCGGCCTCGGTGAAGAACCGGCCGCCCTCCATCTTCAGGAAGTTGACGGCGGCGTAGTTCTCCGACACGCCGAGGACGGAGAGTTCCTTGGTCTTCTCGCCCTTGTAGTACGCGCGCTCGCGGGCCGGGACGCCCCAGGCGCCGAGCCACACGTCCACCTTGCCGATCGCCACGCCCTCGCGCTCGAGGGCCTTGGCGTCGTCGACGGTGAGGACGGGCCGCTTGATGAGGTCCTTGAACTCCTTGCCCGCGGCGAAGCTGAGGCCGCTGAACTTGGCCAGGAACATCGTGTTGGGGCCGAGTTCGCGGATCGAATCGCGCAGCGACTCGTCGAACCCCCGGATGAGCGACGTCATGCCGACGATGGCCGTGATGCCGATGACGACGCCCAGCACGGTCAGGAACGACCGCAGCTTGTTGGTGCGCAGCGTGGCGGCGGCCATGCCGATGACGTCGCTGAAGAGCGCGAGCCGGAAGGCCATGGTTATTCCTTCCTCAGGGCTTCGATGGGGTCGAGCCGGGCGGCCCGCATCGCGGGGTAGACCCCGAAGAACAGGCCCACCACGGCCGTGATGCCGATGCCGAGGGCCACGGACCAGGGCTCGACGGTGGCCGGCAGCGGGCTGACCTTCGAGATGATCCACGCCAGCCCGAAGCCGAGGGTGGTGCCCACGATCCCGCCGGCGACCGACAGGGTGACCGACTCGGCGAGCACCTGCAGCATGATGTCGCGCCGCTTCGCGCCGAGGGCCTTGCGGAGGCCGATCTCGAAGGTGCGCTCGGTGACGACCATCAGCATGATGTTCATGATGACGATGCCGCCGACCACGAGCGACAGGGCCACGACGCCGACGAGCACCGCGAAGATGCCGTTGGTGGCCTGGTGGTAGATCGCGAGGATCGAGTCCGACGTGACGAGGCCGAAGTTGTCCTTCTGCTTCGGCTTGAGGCGGCGCTCGATGCGCAGCGCCACCGTGGCGTCGTTCATGGCCTCCTGGACCAGGGACGGGTGCACCGGCTTCACGTTCACCTGGATGCTCGATCGGGCGCCGAAGATCTTCTGGAAGGCGCCGAGGGGCACCACGGCGAACTCGTCCTGCGACTGGCCGAAGATCGCGCCCTTCTTCTCGTTGACGCCGACCACCCGGAAGTGCACGCCGTCGATCTTGACCACCTGGTCGATCGGGTTGGTCTGGCCGAACAGCCGGTCCGCCGTGCCCCAGCCGAGCAGGACCACGTTGCGGTTGCGCGAGACCTCGCTGGGGCTGACCAGGCGCCCGCGCTCGGCGTTGTACGAGGAGAAGTTGACGTACTCCTCGGACACGCCGCGGATGTTCACCGAGTCGAGCTGCTTCTCGCGGTAGGCGACCGGGGCCGACCGCCCGCTCTCCGCCATCACCGAGCGGACGTAGGGGCTGTACTTGCGGATCGCCTCGGCGTCGCGCAGCGTCACCCGGGGGTTGCTGCGGACCTTCTCGAAGTCCTCCTCGCTCCGCGTGATCCCGTAACGGTCCACCTGGAACGAGTCGGCCCCGACCTCCGAGACGATGGCCTTGGTCACCGTGGCGTTCAGTCCCTGGATGAGCGACACCACGGCGATGATGGACGTCACCGCCACGATGTTGCCCAGCACGCTCATGAAGGAGCGCAGCTTGCTGCCCCAGATGGCCCGCAGGGCGATGCCGATGCCTTCGAGGATCCGTCCCACGGCGCTACTTCTTCTTCGCGGCTTCCAGCTTGACCGGATCGCCGTCCTTCAGGTCCCGGACCGAGTTGAACGGCCCCGTGATGACCTCGTCCCCGTCTTTGAGCCCCGAGAGCACCTCGAAGTACTTCTCGCCGGCGATGCCGGTCTTGATGGGCGTGAAGACCGCCTTGCCGTCCTTGATCTGGAAGACGCCCTCGGTCTCCTTCTTCGTCTGGCCGGGCTTCAGCTCGGCCGTGACGACCGGGCCGGGCCGGCGTTTCTTCGCGTCGGCCTCGGGTTCCTTCACCACGTTGCCCTTCTCGTCGAAGACGAGTTCACGCACCGTGGTGGACTGGATCGGGGCGGCCACCACGGCCGTGCGCGTGGCCGTCGTGATGTCGGCCGTGCAGGTGAAGCCCGGCCGCACCTCCGGGATCTCGCCGTCCAGCGTCACCACCACCTTGAAGTTGGTGGCCCGCGTCGTCGCCGAGGCTGCCGCGGCGCCCTGGATGGGGCTGTTGCCGATCTCGGTGACCTTGCCCGGGAACGTCTTGTCCGGGATGGCGTCGATCGTCACCTTCGCCGGCTGGCCCACTTTCAGGTTCGGGATGTCGGTCTCGTCCACCTCGAGCTCGGTCTCGATCACCGACATGTCCGCGATGGTCAGCAGCACCGTGCCGGCGTTGTTCATCGTCCCGATGACGACCGTCTCGCCCAGCTCGATGTTGCGCCGCGTGACGATGCCGTCGATGGGCGAGTCGATGCTCACCTGGCTCAGGTTGTACTTCGCGTTGTCGAGATCCGCGGCGTTCTGCCTGATGCGGGTGGTCTGCATCGTGATTTCAGCCTGCCGTGCCTCGACTTCCCGCTCCCGGACCCGCACCTCGTTCTCGGCGCGGTCCAGGTCCTGCTTGGTCGTGAGCTGGTCCTTCCAGAGATCCTGCTGGCGCTTGAGGGTGTCCTGCGCGAGCTTGAGCTGCGTCCTCGCGGACTCCAGCTGCACCTTCGCCTGGTCCACCGCCGTGCGCTGGGCCGCCAGGCCCGCCTCGCCGCGCTCCACCTGCGTCTTCAGGGACCGCGGGTCGATCTCGAGGAGGAACTGCCCCTGCTTGACCCGGTCGCCTTCCTCGACGGCCAGCTTCATCACGCGGCCCATCGTGTTGGCGCTGATGTTGACCGTCGTCTTCGCCTGGATCTTGCCCGAGGCGGACACGATGGCTTCCAGGTCCCGCTTCTGGATCTTCTCCACCTGGACGGTCACGCCGGTCTCGCGCTTGAAGTAGAGGTTCGCGCCGACCAGCCCGCCGCCCACGACCAGGATGCCGACGCCGATGAGAATCTTCTTCGCGTTCACGCTGCTACGCTCCCGCGCGGCCGGAGGTGACCGCTGCGATGATGACGGCGATGATGCCGTAAACCACGAACAGGCCGATGGCGATGGGGCCGGTCTTGCGGCGGTAGAGCACCGCGAGGCCGATGGACAACACCACCACCCACCAGATCAGGAACAGGTCGACCGTGCCGAGGAACTTCGCGATGAAGCTCGACTCGTCGAGCATCGGCAGGAACACCGACAGGTTCGTTGCGCTCGACATCGACTCGCGGACGAAGTTCAGCGGCGTCACGAACAGCTGCTGGACGACGGTCACCGCGCTGGCGTGCACGACGACGGCGAAGAGCTGCTTGAAGGTGCCGACGCCGCCCAGGGCGGCGCTGAACACCGCAAACAGGATGCCCGCGAACACGAGGGTGATGAGCGGGCTGAAGATGGCCACCTGCACGGCCGCCAGCGGGGCCGCGTACTTCGCCATCCGCTCCATGCCGGCGTACTGCTCGTCGCTGACCGTCCCGCCGAACGACTCGGTGGATCGGACCGCCTGATCGAGCCATGCCTGCTGGCCCACGGAAGTGGCCAGGAACCCACCCGTGCAGGCGACGGTCACCAGGATGACCAGCGCCATCATGCCGAACCACTTCGGGTTCGCCACCACGCCCGCAAACGTTTCCCGGGGGGACGTCAGCACGCCCCAGAAGCGGGCAAACAGGGACTGGCCCCCTGCCGGGGGCGCGCCTGCTGCAGCCACATCGCTCATGTTCGTCGGCCTTTCGTCTAGAGGGATTGCGGAGCCGGGGGGACGCTCGCTCGGGCGCCGCCTTTCCGGCGCCGCAATTCTCCCAGTTTAGACGATTACGGGGCCGGGCGTGTTCCGGTCTGACCGCCCGGTCCCGCCTGGAACGACTCTGGCAGCGCCCGGGGTGGGACACGGCCGGCCGTCCGCGCTGATGCGGCGGCGGTTTCCTGCCGAAAAGAGAGGATCAGAGTCCGCAGGCTCCGCCTCCGGTCCGTCTGCCCGCGCCAGATCGGCGGATCGTGGTTTGGTCAGGCGACCTAAGATTGAGGCGGCGCGGCGGACCCGGCCGCCTGTTAGGATCACACGATTGGCAGGCGCGACTGACGGAAATTGGAATGCGGTGACGAAATCCGTCACCAGGGAACCAAGGCCATCCCATGGCGGTACGCATCGGTGAGTTGCTCCTCAAGGAGCGCCGGATCACGCCGGAACAGCTGCAGGAGGCCCTGACCTACCAGAAGAGCCACGGGGGCAAGGTGGGGTCCGCCCTGGTCAAGCTGGGCTACGTCCGGGACGACGACATCACGGCGCTGTTGAGCCGGCAGTACGGGGTCCCGTCGATCAATCTGACGCAGTTCGAAATCGACGCGTCGATCGTCAAGCTGATTCCGGCGGAGACGGCCCAGAAGTACCAGGTGGTGCCCCTGGCGCGGGCGGGGGCGACGCTGACCATCGCGATGACCGATCCGACCAACGTGTTCGCCATGGACGACATCAAGTTCATGACGGGCTACAACGTGGAGCCCGTGGTGGCGTCCGAGTCGGCGGTGCAGGAGGCCCTGGGGCGGTATTACGCGGCGGCGAAGGTGAGCGAGCCGAGCGCCCTGGAGATGGCGTCGCGGGTGCTCGACGAGATGCCGGCGGTGACCGACGGCGACGTGGAGGTGCTGGAGGACCTGGAGGAGATCAACGTCGAAGCCCTGCTGAAGCAGGGCGAGGAGGCGCCGGTCATCCGCCTGGTGAACGTGCTGCTGATGTCGGCGATCCAGAAGGGCGCGAGCGACATTCACATCGAGCCGTACGAGAAGGAGTACCGGATCCGGTACCGCATCGACGGCGTGCTGTACAACGTGATGAGCCCGGCGTTGAAGTTCC
>CAYNDV010000218.1:0-2678 GCA_964396055.1 uncultured Vicinamibacterales bacterium
TCTAGCCTCTAGCCTCTAGCCTCTAGCCTCTAGGCTTCGCCCCCTTGACGTACTTGTCGAACCACGCGATCCACTCGTGCATGACGTGCAGGATGGACTCGCGGGACGCGTAGCCGTGCGACTCGAGCGGCAGGGTGACGTACCGCACGTTGGCGCCATGGCCCTTGAGCGCCATGTAGAACCGCTCGGACTGGATCGGGAACGTGCCCGAGTTGTTGTCGGCTTCGCCGTGGATCAGCAGGATGGGCTCGTTCACCTTGTTGGCGTAGAAGAACGGCGACATCCGCCCGTACACCTGCGGCACGTCCCAGAAGGTCCGCTGTTCGTTCTGGAAGCCGAACGGCGTCAGCGTACGGTTGTAGGCGCCGCTGCGCGCGACGCCGGCCCGGAACAGGTCCGAGTGAGCCAGCAGGTTGGCCGTCATGAACGCGCCGTAGCTGTGACCCGAGGCCCCGATGCGGTCGCGATCCGCCACCCCCATCTCCACGATCTTGTTGACGGCCGCCTCGGCGCTCGCCACGAGCTGCTCGACGTAGGTGTCGTTGGCCGTCTCGCCTGCGCCCACGATCGGCATCGTGGGATTGTCCATGACGCCGTAGCCCTGCGTCAGGAACAGCAGGTGCGACGCGCCGCCGATCGTCGTGAACCGGTTCGGCGACCCGCTCACCTGGCTGGCCGTGTCGGCGTCGGTGAACTCGGCCGGATACGCCCACAGGACGAACGGCAGGCGGGTGCCCGGCTTGTAGTCGGGCGGCAGGTAGACGGTCGCCGACAGCTTCACGCCGTCCTTGCGTTCGTAGGTGACAAACTGCTTCTGGATGCCCGTCAGCTGCGGCGCGGGGTCCGTGAATGCCGTCAACGCCGTCTTCGCGCCGGTCGACAGGTCCCGCAGGAAGTAGTTCGGGAAGTCGGTCTTCGTCTCCCAGCGGGTGACGAGCTTCTTGCCGTCCTCGCTGAGCACGGCGGTGACCGTTTCGTAGCTCCGGTCATCGGACTGGAAGATCCGCTCCGTGGCGAGCGTCTTCAGGTTGAGCCGGTCGAGGAACGGGCGGTCGCCCTGCGGCGAGGCGCCTGACCCGCTCAGGAAGACCGTGTCGCCGACCTGCATGATCAGGCCGCCGCCCATGCCCATCCCGCGCCCGCCGAATCCGCCGCCTCCGCCGCCCGTGCGGCTGACGGGCGACCCCGGATCGCGGTACCGGTCGGCCGATCGGCGCTCCTGCCATTTGCGGGGCGCGGCGCCCGGGGCGTCGATGATCCACGTGCGCGTCATGCGCGTGGCGCGGTCCGACTCGCCGAGGAACGCCACGCCCTTTTCCGTCCACGACAATCCGGCGTAGCGCCACTGCGTCTTGATGTACTCGGCCGGGTCGCCCGTGAAGGGCGCCTTCAGCGTCAGCACCCGGTCGCGGAAGGGCACCTGGTTGCGCGGGTTACCCTCGTCCAGGGCCTCGGCCCACACCACCGTGGCTGGCTCGGCGGGCACCCAGCGGAAGGCCCGCGGCCCGGTGGTGGTGCCGCCAATCGGCGTGCCCTCTGACGACGGCTGCTCGCCCAGTCGGCGGACGACCTCGCCCTTGCGGTTCCAGATCTCGAGGTCCTTCGGGAAGCCGGCGGCGGTCACGAGGCGCGAGAACGGCCGCTTCACCTTCGCCACCAGGACGAACTGGCCGTCCGGCGACATGGACATCGTCGAGAAGATGGCCGGCTTCCCGATGGGCGTGCGCGTGCCCGTCACGGATACGAGCGCGAGCTGGGACGTGGCGTAGTGCTCGTACAACGCTTCGTCGTGCGCGCTGGTCAGCAGGTCCTGGAACGTGGCGGATGGCGCGGCCTTGCCCTGGTTCTCCTGGATGCGCGGCCCGGCGGGCACGGCCGGCGGCGCCGGGGCGGGGCCCCGGCCGTCGGGGACGAAGCCGCACAGCAGCGCCGAGCTGTCGTCGAGCCAGTCGCATCCCTCGAGGCCGTTGAGTGTGGCGGCCGTGACGGCCTTTGCGGCGGCCGTGGCAGTGTTGACGAGCCACAGCTCGATGCCGTTGGCGCGGGTCATGTAGAACGACAGCCACTTCCCGTCCGGCGAAAAGGCCGCGCCGGAGATCTTCGAGCCGGCCGGCAGGGCCACCTTCGTCTCGGTGCCCTCCGGCACCTTCTTCAGGGTAATTCCAAAGGTGGTCTGTGCGCCGTGGGGGCCGTTGGTCCTGGGGTTGATCCGGCTGCCGGCCAGGCGCAGCATCGGCTCGGCGATGTCGGCGATACGCGGCAGGCTGGTCCGTTCGAGCAGGGCCATCACGGTACGCGTGGGGCTCATCATCGCCGTGGGTGGCGGCGGGGCGTCGAGGATGTCGACGATCACCTTCGGCGGCAGCTGGTAACCGGCTTCGAGTTGCTGGGCCGCCGCAGGCAGGGCGACGGCGAGCGTGAACACGAGCGCGCCGGCCACGCACCGGGCGTGGCGCGGGCGTGACACGAAGGAGACCATGGGTAACCTCCAGGATGGTGTGCGCGCCGGGTTGCCGGGACACGACTCCGACGCGAAGGCGCCCATTGTATCCCGGCTGCCACGACGCGGCACCCCCGCGTGGGACCGACGGAACCGGGTATTCTGTACTTGCCTTTCTTGCGCCTACTGCCTACTGTCTACTGACTACTGTTTTTCGTCTTCTGTCTTCTGTCTTCTG
>CAYNDV010000218.1:2778-5724 GCA_964396055.1 uncultured Vicinamibacterales bacterium
CTTCTGACTTCTGACTTCTGTTTCCTGCTGACGCCCGTGTTTTCCTCCCGCCTCGCCTTCGACCAGCCGTCCAACCGCCTGTCGGCGGCGCTTGCGCATCTGCACGAGCGCGGCGTGGCGTACGACGACCTCACGGAGTCGAACCCGACCCGGGCGGGGTTGGCCTATCCGGCGCGCCTGCTCGACGCGCTGTCGTCGCCGGCGTCGCTGCGCTACGAGCCGCAGGCGCTGGGCATGCCGTCCGCGCGCCAGGCGGTCTCGGCCGACCTGCGGCGCCGCGGCCTGCCGACGCCGCCGGACCGCGTCGTGCTGACGGCCAGCACGAGCGAGGCCTACGCGCTGCTGTTCAAGCTGCTCTGCGACCCCGGCGACGAGGTGCTGGTGCCGGCGCCGAGTTACCCGCTCTTCGAGTTCCTCGCGAATCTCGAGTCGGTGACCATCCGCCCCTTCCGCCTCGAGTACCACGGCGAATGGGCGGTGGATCTCGAGAGCGTGAAACGGGAGACCGGTCCGCGCACGCGGGCCGTCATCGTCGTCAGCCCGAACAACCCGACGGGCTCGTACCTGAAACGATTCGAACTCGACGCCCTCGCGGCTCACTGCAGCGCGCGGCAGATCGCCCTCATCGGCGACGAGGTCTTCGCCGAGTACGTGCTCGACGTGGATGTGCCACGCACCTGCTCGGTGCTCGCCCAGCGCCAGGCGCTGACCTTCTCGCTCGGCGGGCTCTCGAAGTCGCTCGGGCTGCCGCAGGTGAAGCTCGGCTGGATGGCGGTGAGCGGCCCGGACGCCCTCGTGCGCCAGGCGCTCGAACGGCTCGAGCTGATCTGCGACACGTACCTGTCAGTCGGCACGCCGGTCCAGACGGCGCTGCCGTCCCTGCTCAATTACGGGGCCGTGGTGCGCACGCTCATCCGCGAGCGGACTGCGCGCAATTACCGGGCGCTGCGCGAGCTGGTGGCCCGGTTCCCGTCGGTCACGCTGCTGCCCTCGGAAGGCGGCTGGAGCGTGGTGCTGCAGGTGGCGGCCATGCAGTCGGAAGAGTCCCTGGTGCTCCAGTTGCTCGAGCACGACCGCGTGCTGGTGCACCCGGGCTACTTCTTCGACTTCCCGCGCGAGGCGTTCCTCGTGGTGAGCCTGCTGCCCGACCCCGACGTGTTCGACCGGGCCATGGCGCGCGTGCTCGCCCGCGTGGAGATCGCGCGATGACGGCGGAGACGCCCGGGTCGCGCGCCGCGGGCATCCTGCTGCCGCTGTCTGCCGCCCACTCGTCGCGCAGCTGGGGCATCGGCGAGTTCGCCGACCTGCCCGCGCTCGCGGGCTGGATGCGCGACGCGGGGCTGCGCCTGCTGCAGCTGCTGCCGCTCAACGAACTGGCGCCCGGCCAGACCTCGCCGTACTCGGCCCTGAGCGCGATGGCCCTGGATCCCATCTTCATTGCGCTGGACGACGTGCCGGACTTCGCCGCCGCGGGAGGCGAGGAGGCCCTCGACACGGCACAGCGGGGCCTGCTGGCCCACGTGCGCGCGCGCCCCGGCGTTGATTACTGGGCCGTGCGGACGCTCAAGGACCGCGCCCTGCGCCGCGCGTTCCGGCACTTCGTCGATCACGAGTGGGTCTGTCACACGCCCCGGGCGGATGCCCTGCGCGTCTTCGAGCGCCTCGAGGCCTGGTGGCTCGACGACTACGCGGTGTTCCGCGCCCTCGTCCACGTCTCGGATGGTCAGGAGTGGCGCCAGTGGCCCGCCGAAGCCCGCGACCGCCACGCGCTGACGCTGGCCCGGGCCGCGCGTGAACACCACCTCGAGGTGCTCTACCGCAAGTACCTGCAGTGGCTGGCCCAGGAGCAATGGCAGGCGGCGCGCAGGCAGGCGGCCGGGATCCGCGTCTTCGGCGACTTCCCCTTCATGGTGGCGTCCGACAGCGCCGACGCGTGGTCGCACCAGCACCTCTTCTCCTTCGACGGCACCGTGGGCGCCCCGCCCGACGCGTTCAGCGAGGAGGGCCAGAACTGGAAGCTGCCGGTGTACCGATGGGACGTGCTCGCACGCCGCCAGTACGACTGGTTCCTCCAGCGGGCGCGGCGGATGGCCGACCTGTTCGACGGCTTCCGTGTCGATCACGTCGTCGGGCTCTTCCGGACGTGGGTCTTCCCCCTCGACGGCAGCCGCCCCCACTTCACCCCGCCTGACGAGGAGACACAGATCACACAGGGGCGGGCGGTACTCGAGACCATCGTCAGCACCGGCGCGGAGGTCATCGCCGAGGATCTGGGCACCATCCCGCCGTTCGTGCGCGCCGGCATCGACGAACTGGGGATTCCCGGCTACAAGGTGCTCAGGTGGGAACGCCGCTGGGACGAGCCTGGCCGGCCGTTCATCGATCCGCAGGCGTTCAAGGCGCGATCCCTGGCGACGTCAGGCACGCACGACACCGAGACGCTCGCGGAGTGGTGGCAATCGGCAACCCCGGACGACCGGCGCATGGCGCTGGCCCTGCCGTCGCTGGCCGCCGCCGTGGCGGCCCACGCCCTGACGGAGGACAGTCCGTTCGTGCCGCACGTGCGCGATGCCCTGCTCGAGGCGCTCTACGCTTCGGGATCCGACCTGCTCACGATTCCGGTCCAGGACCTCTTTGGCTGGCTGGACCGCGTCAACGTGCCCGCCGTGGTCGACGACCGGAACTGGACGTGGAAGCTGCCCTGGCGGGTCGACGAACTCGTCGCGCAGCCGGAGGCGGCGGCACGGGCCGCCACGCTGCGGGAGTGGGCGAGGCGTTACGGACGGGGGACAGGACAGTAGACAGAAGGCAGAAGACAGAAGACAGAAGACAGAGGAAACACGCCTCAACGAAGCGGGCGCGGCGTGTAGTGCAGGGCTTCAGCCCTGCCCTTCGCCGCGCCCTCCGTCTTTCCCTAGCCTCTAGCCTCTAGCCTCTAGCCTCTAG
>CAYNDV010000219.1:0-5616 GCA_964396055.1 uncultured Vicinamibacterales bacterium
GGCCACGGCGGCTCCGGCGACGAGCCCCAGCCCGGGCTGGCACTACCTGCGGGCGGCCTGGGCGGCGCGCCTCGCCCTCGATCCGGCAACGCCCGCCTTCGAAACCGCCTGGAACGAGGTGCTGCGGGCGGGGCAGTGGTCGGCCCCTGCCGCTGCGCCCGCGTCAGCTGCCCCTGCGGCGCCAGCGGGGGCGGCGCCGCCGCCGCTTTCACCGGCGGCCTTTGCGCTGCTCGGCCCGCTCGCGCAGGCGGCCGGGGTCTCGACGGGGATCGAACTGCAGCTCTACCCGCACTTCGCGCTGGCGGACGGGCGGTCGGCCAACAACGGCTGGCTCAACGAGCTGCCGGACCCGATCACGCGCATCACATGGGGCGGCGCGCTGTCGATCGCGCCCCGGCGGTTCGACGAGATGCAGCTGGCCAACGGCGATCTGGTCGAGGTGGACGCGGGACACGGCAAGGTGGTCGTGCCGGCGTACCGCCACGCGGGCATGCACCACGACCAGGTGGCTCTGCCGCTCGGCCTGGGCCGCGCGGCCTGTGGCATCATCGGCAACGGGATCGGCCACAACGCCTTCCCGCTTCGTCAGCTCACGAACGGCCGGCTGATTGCGGCGGGCCTGGCCGTGACGATCCGCAAGGCCGGCGGCACCGAGACGCTGGCCTTCGGGCAGGGCTCGGATGTCATCGACCGCGACCGGCGGCCCCTGGTGCCGGTGACGACGCTCTCCGCCTACCAGCAGAACCCGAAGGCGGGCACCGAGCAGCAGGCGGGCGGCCCGTCGATCTGGCCCGCGCACCCGTACCCGAAGGTCCGGTGGGCGATGGCCATCGACCTCAGCAAGTGCAACGGCTGCGGCAAGTGCGTGATCGGCTGCCAGGCCGAGAACAACATTCCGGTGGTGGGCCGGCAGGGCATCATCGACGGCCGCGAGATGTCGTGGATGCGCATCGACCGCTACTACGATGCCCCGAAGAAGGACGGGCAGTGGGACGCCGAGGTGTGGGACGGCCCGCTCGCGGTGGTGGAGGATCCGCAGACGCTCTTCGAGCCGATGCTGTGCCAGCACTGCGAGAACGCGCCCTGCGAGACCGTCTGCCCGTTTGTGGCGACGATGCACAGCGGCGACGGGCTGAACCAGCAGATCTACAACCGCTGCGTGGGCACCCGGTACTGCGCGAACAACTGCCCGTTCAAGGTGCGGCGCTTCAATTACTGGGAGTACAGCAAGGCGCAGGAGAGCGCCTTCTTCCGGTGGCTGCTGCCCACCATCGGGCGCAACGCGGACCTGAACGCGCGCGCCCCGATGCAGATGAAGAACAACCCCGAAGTGACTGTGCGGAGCCGCGGCGTGATGGAGAAGTGCTCCTTCTGCATCCAGCGCATCCGGGCGGCCGGCGCCGAGGCGGTGCGCGACGGGAAATCGAAGGACCGGTTCCCCGACGGCGCGGTGGTGCCGGCGTGCATGGAAGCGTGCCCGACGGGGGCCATCACGTTCGGCGACGCGAACAACCCCGAGTCGCGGGTGGCGGCCCTGGCGCACCACCCGCGAGCCATGCGGCTGCTGGAGGCCGTCGGTGTGAAGCCGTCCATCTCCTATCTGACGAAGGTGCGCCATGACAAGGCCTGAGGCGAGTCCCTACGCCACGGTGATGGACGACAGCCAGTTGACCGGCCGGCCCATCGTCGTCCCGGCCGCCGGGCCGTATGGCGGCGATCTCGAGGTGCCCGAGCCGCTGGTGACGGGCGGGAAGACGTGGGCGGATGTCGACCGCGACATCTGCATGCACGCCGAGCAGTTCCCGACGCGACGCTGGTGGATCGCCTTCAGCGTCGCGCTGGCGTGCCTCGGCGTGCTGGTCTTCTCGCTGATCACCCTCTTCTACGCCGGGATGGGGATTCTCGGCGTGAACCAGCCCGTAGGCTGGGGCTCGTTCATCATCAACTTCGTGTTCTGGATCGGCATCGGCCATGCCGGCACGCTCATCTCGGCGGTGCTCTACCTCTTCCGCCAGCAGTGGCGGACGGGCATCAACCGCGCGGCCGAGGCGATGACGCTGTTCGCCGTGGCGTGCGCCGGTATCTTCCCGATCATCCACCTCGGGCGGCCGTGGTTCGCCTACTGGCTGGTGCCGTACCCGAACGCGCGGGGCCCGCTCTGGGTGAACTTCAATTCCGCGCTGGCCTGGGACATCTTCGCCATCTCCACCTACGGCCTGGTGTCCCTGACGTTCTGGTACATCGGGCTGCTGCCGGATCTGGCCACCGTGCGGGATCGCGCGACGCACCCGGTGCGCCGGAAGCTCTACAACGCCCTGAGCTTCGGCTGGACCGGGTCGCACCGCGCCTGGCGCCACTACGAGTCGGCGTACATGATCCTTGCCGCGCTCGCGACGCCGCTGGTGTTCTCGGTGCACACGATCGTGTCGTTCGACTTCGCCACGTCGGTGATGCCGGGCTGGCACACGACCATCTTCCCGCCCTACTTCGTCATCGGCGCCATCTTTTCGGGCTTCGCCATGGTCATCACGCTGATGACCTTCATGCGCGGCTACTTCGGCATGAAGCACTACATCACGCTGAACCACATGGAGGCGATGGCGAAGATCCTCATGTTCACCGGCATGATGGTCGGCTTCGCCTACTCCACGGAGTTCTTCATGGCGTGGTACTCCGGGAGCGAGTGGGAGGGCTTCGTCTTCAAGAACCGCGCGTTCGGGCCCTACGGCTGGGCCTACGCCATCATGTTCACCTGCAACGCCATCATCCCGCAGATCTTCTGGTGGAAGTCGATGCGGCGCCACACGTGGGTGCTCTTCACCGTGTCGATCCTGGTGAACGTCGGCATGTGGTTCGAGCGGTACGTCATCGTCGTGACCTCGCTGCACCGCGACTTCCTCCCCTCGTCGTGGGGCATGTATGCCCTGACACGCTGGGACTACGCGATCCTGCTCGGCTCCTTCGGCCTGTTCTTCACGCTGTTCCTCCTCTTCGTCCGCGTCCTCCCGGTCGTGGCGATTTCCGAGGTCAAGGGCGTGATGGACCCGAAGGTCGCCCGGAGCCATCCCGCGCGCGGCGCGGCTGTTCAGGGGGCGTGAACCATGACGCCGACATCGACCACAGGCATCCTCGGCCACTTCTACGAACCGGCTGACGCCCTGGCCGCCGCCGCGAAGGTCCGCGACGCCGGCTGGACGCACTTCGACTTCCTCACCCCGTTCCCCATCCACGGGATGGAGGACGCCATGGGCCAGAAGAAGTCGTGGATCCCGTACGTCACGGCCGTGCTCGCCCTGGGCGGCATCCTCTTCGCCCAGGGCCTGCAGAACTACGTGATGATCTGGGACTGGCCCATGAACTTCGGCGGCAAGCCGTTCGCGGCCTGGCCGGCGTTCATTCCCATCACCTTCGAGGCCATGGTGTTCTGGGCCGCGCTGGGCAGCGCGATCGTGGCGATCATCGCTGGCAAGCTGGACACCGTGCCGCAGCCGCCGCCGATGCTGGTGCAGACCGGCGCGACGGTGGACCGGTTCGTGCTCTGGATCTCCGCCACCGACCCGAAGTGGGACGCGGCCCGGGCCGAGGCCTTCGTGCGATCGCTCGGGGCCGACGGCGTGCGGCTCGTGGACGTGGAAGGAGGGGCCCGTGTCTAACGCCATCCGGACGATGGGCGCGGTGGCGCTCGCCGCGCTGCTGGCCGGCTGCGACGTCGGCCTGCCGGCGGGACGCACGCCGCACCGCGAGGGGAACCGCCTCGACATGGGCGATCAGCCCAAGCTCAAGCCGCAGCGGAAAGACATCTTCGGCGCGCGGCCCACGGGCCTGATGGAGCCCCAGCCCGGCACGGTGGCTGTCGGCGAGAGCCCGTACCCGTACGCGCAGGACCAGGCGGATCGCGCCGGCGCCGAACTGGCGAACCCGCTCCCGGCGACGCCCGACGTGATCGCCCACGGGAAATTCGTGTACGACAACGTCTGCGTGACGTGTCACGGAGCGGCGGGCGCGGGCGACGGCCACGTCACCGCGCTCTTTCCCAAGCCGCCCAGCCTGATGACGCAGAAGGTGCGCGACTGGCCCGACGGGCAGCTGTTCCACCGCCCCATGCGCGGCCAGAACTCGATGCCGAGCCACGCGCGGCAGGTGGACGCCCGCGACGCGTGGGCGGTGATCCACTACATCCGCGAGATGCAGAAGACGGAGCCCGTGGCTCCACCGTCCACCTCCGCCGCGGCTCCACCTGCACCCGCCTCCGCGGCGCCTGCGCCCGCACCCGCCTCCGCGGCGCCTGCGCCAGCACCCGCCTCCGCGGCGCCTGCGCCCGCACCAGGCTCCGGCGCCGCTTCGGCGAGGCCTGCCGGCCCGGCAGGTGCACCCGCAACTCCAGCGGGGCCCGTCAAGGGAGGGAAGTGACGTCATGAGCCATCACCACACGCACGCCCTTCCTGCCGCACCCGGCCGGATCTCGCTGCCTGGTCTGGTCACCGGGCTCTCGGCCGTGGCGGTTCTGGCCGGCGCTGGCGCCCTCGGCCTGGCGTTCTCGCGCGGCGACGCCACGATCGCGTGGAGCGCGTATCTCATCGGCGTGTTCTACGCCCTGGGCCTCGGTGTCTTCGGTGCCGCCTGGCTCGCGATCCTGTACCTGTCGCGCGCCGACTGGGCCGTCACCATGCGCCGGATTCCCGAGGCGATGACCGCCTGGCTCCTGCCCGGCGGCGTCCTGGCCCTGCTCGTCGGTCTCGGCGCCCACACCCTGTACCACTGGTCGCACGCCGATGCCGTCGCGGCCGACGCGCTGCTGGCCCACAAGGCGCCGTTCCTCAACATGACGATGTTCGTCGCGCTGGTGGGCGTGAGCCTGGCGCTGTGGGTCGTGTTCGCGTGGCTCCTCGTCCGGACGTCGCACCGCCAGGATCGCGACGGGGGCATGGCGCCCACGCGCACGAACCGGACGCTCTCGGCGATCTTCCTTGTCATCTTCTCGTTGACCCTCAGCATCGTCAGCTTCTACTACCTGATGTCGCTCGAGGCGCACTGGTTCTCGACGATGTTCGCCGTGCTCGTGTTCACGGACATCGTCCAGACCGGCACCGCGTTCGTGGCGGTGGTGGCGGCGCTCTTCGTGGCGTCGGGGACCCTGAAGGGATTCCTGAACGAGAACCACCTGCACAGCCTGGCGAAGATGGTGTTTGCCTCGACCGGCTTCTGGGCGTACATCTACTTCTGCCAGCACATGCTGATCTGGTACGCGAACATCCCGGAGGAGACGATCTATTTCATCAAGCGGACCGAGAACGGGTGGCTGCCGTACCTGCTGGCGCTGCCGGCGCTGAAGTTCGTGGTGCCATTCCTGATCCTGCTGCCCCGCGAGGCCAAGCGGAACCCGCGGGTGCTGGTGCCGGCGTCGGTGCTGATCCTCTTCGCGCAGTTCTGGGAGCTGTACGTCATGGTGGGGCCGGCGATGGGGCACGGCGCCGAGGCGGCGCATGGGCATCTGCCGCTCGTGGAGCTTGGGGTCACGATCGGGTTCGTGGGCCTGTTCACGCTCGTCTTCGGCTGGTTCCTGGGCCGCCACAACGCCGTGCCGCTGAAGGACCCGGCGATCAAGGCGGGGTTGGA